>NZ_JAVFKJ010000004.1:0-299974 GCF_032667185.1 Neobacillus sp. YIM B06451
TCATGAAGATGACCTTTTTTTTTACACAATTATATGGACTTTATCCGGATGAGTGACATTGATTTGCCAAAATCGGAAAAGGAAGTCACTCAAATCCGTATGAGTGACATTGATGGGTAAAATCTAAAAAGGAAGTCACTCAAACCCCGATAAGTGAAAATCCATCCAAAAAGGGTGGGAGGCAAAGAGCATTGTCCCCTCCTATTGAGCAACGGGGTTTTGCCTTCTAAATCATTCTGAATCCTCCCCAAAACTCTTATACGCCCTTTCAAATTTTTCTCCTAGTGAAGCCCCTAAACCCCTTGCCAGATCCTGTCGAAACCCGCGCTGGACAAGCATTTGAAATGTAATTGTAATTTATTGGAGGATTAATGGACAACCTGCGGGGGTAACTAATCTTTGTATCAACCTTTAAAGGAGGAAGATCAATGGATAAGCGAGTAGTTGGTGTTTTTGACAACGGAGATGAAGCGGTTAGAGCGATTGAGGATTTAAAAGTACAAGGTTATGACAGGGATGCGATTTCTGTAGTTGCAAGAGACAGAGACGACGTTGACGACATACATGATGAAACAGGTACGAAAACAGAGGAAGGTTTGGCGACAGGAGCTGCGACTGGCGGAGTGCTCGGAGGCTTGGCTGGATTCCTTGCCGGTGTGGGCGCATTGGCGATTCCGGGCGTTGGTCCAATCCTTGCGGCGGGGCCAATTGCGGCTACATTGACCGGGGCTGCTGTGGGAGCCGGTGCTGGCGGTTTGACTGGGGCATTGATCGGCATGGGTATTCCGGAAGACGAAGCGGATCAATATGAAAGGGATGTGAAGTCTGGGAAAATCCTTGTCCTTGTTGATGAAGACGGGAAAAATCTCGGATACGATCGAACCGGCACGGTGACGGGAAACACGAATGACTGGTCCGGCAGCACGACGATGGATGACCCAACTATGAGAGCGGGCGATGAATTCGGAACCGGGACGGTAGACGCGAATTACGATACTCTCGGCGGGAACATGAATACCCGTAACGATCGATCGGGAAATCCGACAAACTGGAATGATGATTCTGCGAGCGGGATGATGTCTGGAGGCGCCTCGGTGGGTAGATCGAGCATGATGGATGACTACCCTGTAGGATCTGATGATATGTCGCGTGGCAACTCGTCACTTCGAAATGGTGATACCGGTACATCGGATCCATCCGCGATTAACCAAAATACCGCAGGAGCTGCTTTCGGAACTGATGAAGACACAGTTATGGGCGGCCCTGGTGGAAATTCAACGATGGGCACTGGCGGTAATACAACAATGGGTGCAGGAACCGGCTATAACGCAGGGCTTGGAACCGACCCGAATTTCTCCAATACGCCAAATGCCAATCCTGATTCGACCATGGGTGATTCGATGATCAGCAATGATCCATTCCGGGGAACCGACGATACGCTGAGGGAAACGAATAAGAATCGAGACAGCTTCGATGACAGGTTCCGGGGTGAAGGAAGGGACAACACAAAACGCTAACTTTGGGCTAAATAGCAAAAGGCAGGGAATGGCGACATTCCCTGCCTTTTTGAGTTTGAGGCGCAAACAGGCGCCGTAATCCACGCGATAAGCCCAAAGAGCGTCGCGCCGTATCAAGTAACTTGCAGCATGTTGCAAGGTAATAGTTAAAATTAGGATTGTTTAACGTGAACAATCAGTTTGCCGCGGTCCAATATTCCACCTGGTTGTTTAAAACCTAAACGACGTAAGCCCTGCCTCTCTTACATCCTCGCGGCTCCGAAGCCGCTCCAGTGTGAATAAGTCCTTCTATATAAAACATAAGCAGAATGCCAGTCTAAATTACTTTGCAATCCGCACGTTCAAGTTACTCGATCAAACAATTATCAATAATAACATGTAAAACCATATATGTCAACCATCTTTTTGTTAATAAAATTTTTACATAATGATTTAAAAAAATGGAAAAAAGCAGTATGATTGATTTGCAAGAATATTTAGATTTCCGAAGTATTGCATAGGTACTGGCCTCCGGTACCGCAGCTTGGGATATATCCATTCAGGCAGGTGGCAGACGGTGTCAAAAATTTTTTCTTATTTAAAATCATACAGAATCCATATGGCAATCGCGCTTTTCCTAATGCTCGTCGAATTGATCGTCGAACTGTGGCAGCCATTGCTGATGGCAAGAATTATTGATGAAGGCGTCCTGAAAAAAGACCTCGACCTTGTCCTGCAGGGTGGAGCAATCATGCTCGGAGTTTCGGCGCTTGCGTTTGCGGCGGGTATTCTTAATTCATTTTACGCCGGCCACGCCAGCCAAAGCTTTGGCTATGATGTGCGGAAAGCACTTTTTGAAAAAGTCCAATCTTTTTCCTTCGCAAATTTTGATCGCTTCTCGACTTCATCCCTTGTTACGAGGATGACGAATGATGTTACGATGATCCAAAATACGGTGTTCATGAGTTTGAGGATCATGCTCCGAGCACCGCTCCTTATTATCGGTGGGCTCGTGATGGCAATGGTGGTCGACCTGAAACTCGGTTTAATCCTGGCAGGGGTCACACCATTTCTTATCTTTTTCCTCACATGGGCGATGACGAAAGCTCGAGGCTATTTCCTAATGATGCAAAAAAACTTGGACCGGGTTAACTCGGTCCTAAGGGAAAACCTGACCGCAATGAGGCTTATCAAAGCTTTTTTACGCGGGAGGCACGAGATTGGCCGATTTACAGAAGCAAATGGGCACCTAAGGGAAAAGACCGTTTCCGCCTTCAGGTTGATCGAATACACGACCCCAGTCCTGATGCTTGCAATGAATGCGGGGATTCTTGCTGTGCTATGGTTTGGCAGCATTGAAGTCAGTACTGGCAAGATAAAGGTCGGGGAAGTTGTAGCGATCATCAACTATGGAACAAGAATCACATCCGCTCTTTCGATTGTGTCAATGATCATCATGGTTTTTTCAAGAGCGAGGGCATCAGGCCAGAGGATTGCCGAAGTGTTCGATACCGAGGTTGACCTCGTCGATTCTCCGTTGCCGCACAAGGAAAAGGCTGTTCCTTATGGGAAAATTGAATTCAAATCCGTCTCCTTCCAGTATCCTGGTACGAATACGCCGGTTCTTGAACATGTATCGTTTATGGCCAAGGCTGGTTCAACCATTGCCATCCTTGGCGCAACAGGGTCAGGCAAGACTTCTTTATTCCAGTTAATTCCCCGGCTCTATGATGTGACGGATGGCGAAATCCTGATTGATGGGACTGACATCCGCAAAATGAAACTTGAAACACTGAGAAGGCAAATCGGGTATGTGCCGCAGGATGTCCTTCTTTTTACAGGAACAGTCGCGGAAAACATCTCGTGGGGGAAGGAAAACGCTACTGAACAAGAGATTACCGAAGCAGCGGTGAATGCCCAAATCCATGAGTCCATCGAAAATTTCCCGGAAGGCTACCAATCGAGGATCGGCCAAAAAGGGGTTAACCTGTCAGGCGGCCAGAAGCAGCGGATTTCAATTGCCAGGGCCCTTGTCAGGAAGCCGAAAATCCTTCTTCTTGACGATAGCACAAGCGCGCTTGATTTAAAGACCGAAGCCATCCTCTTGAAGTCTTTGAAACAATACAAATGCACAACCCTAATCATTACGCAAAAGATTTCGACAGCGATGAGCGCCGATTCCATCCTCCTGCTCGAGGACGGAAAGATTAAGGCTGCCGGAACCCATGCGATGCTGATGAGGTCGGAGCCGCTGTACAGGAGAATTTACGAAACCCAGCTTGAAGAGGAGAACAGATTATATGCTGAAGGTATTAACTAGGCCTTTTTTGTATCCGAAGCCGGTCCTGAAGGCTAAAGGCGCGCCTGAGCCTAGGAAAAAGGCCAAGGCAAAAAACTGGGCGGGCACGATTAGACGATTATGGGATTATCTTTCTGTAAAAAAAGGCGGCATAACAGTCGTCCTGTTCCTCGTCATCCTTAGCACAGGACTTTCCCTTCTTGGGCCAATACTGATTGGCAGGACGGTCGACGATTACATTGTTACAAAGGAAACTACGGGGCTTCCGCTTTTGCTTGCGGGAATCCTCGGGGTGTATATCTTATTTTCACTTTCAAATTTCCTTCAGGGTTATCTGATGATCGGAATCGCCCAGGATACCGTATCCAGGCTGAGGACGGATTTGTTCAGCCACCTTCACAGGCTGCCTATCTCCTTCTTTGATAAAAGGCAATCGGGCGAGCTAATGAGCCGTGTAACCAACGACATTGAAAACGTCAGTTCAACGCTGAACAGCTCCGTCATCCAAATATTTTCAAGTGTGCTTATGCTTGTGGGCACCATTTCCGTCATGGTATGGCTCAGTCCGCTATTGACCCTGATTTCACTTACTATTGTTCCGCTCATGTTCCTTGGCATGAAATGGATTACAAACCGGACAGGGATATTATTTAAAGAACAGCAACGGAACCTTGGAGAAATTAATGGATACATTGAAGAGACGATTTCTGGCCAGCGGATCGTCAAAACCTTTTCGCAGGAGCAGAAAGCCATTGAAGCTTTCCTTGAAAAAAATCGCCGGTTAAGGCAGGCAGGCTTTTGGGCCCAAACCTTTTCCGGGTTCATTCCAAAGCTCATGAACGTCCTCAACAATGTCAGCTTTACGATTATCGCGGCAATCGGCGGAATTTTCGCTTTGAATGGGATGATTACAATTGGTGTTATCATCGTCTTCGCCGAGTATTCCCGCCAGTTTACACGGCCCTTGAACGATTTGGCGAACCAGTTCAACACACTCCTGTCCGCGGTTGCGGGGGCGGAGAGGGTATTTGAAATTCTGGATGAAGATGCCGAATCGATTAATGAATCCGGCGCAATCGAGCTTGAAGAAGTAAAGGGCGAGGTGGAATTCCGTAACGTTTCGTTCTCTTATGAAAAGGAAGGAAATACAATCAGGGATGTTTCATTCCTTGTCCACCCTGGAGAGATGGTTGCGCTTGTCGGCCCGACGGGTGCTGGAAAGTCAACAATCATCAATCTGCTATCACGGTTCTATGACCCTGATAGCGGAGCGATATTGATTGATGGACATGATACATCCGCTGTTAAAAGAAAAAGCCTCCGCAGCCATATGGGCTTTGTACTCCAAGATTCCTTCCTGTTCGAGGGTCCGATCTTGGAAAACATCCGCTATGGAAGACTCGATGCGACCGACGAGGAAGTAGTAGAAGCCGCGAAAATGGCCAATGCCAATTCCTTCATTGAGAAGATGCCGGAGGGTTACAATACCGTCCTGAAACAGGATGGAAGCGGTATTTCACAGGGACAAAAACAGCTCTTATCAATTGCGAGGGCAATTCTGGCTGATCCGTCCATTTTGATATTGGATGAAGCGACAAGTTCAATCGATACGATCACCGAACTGAAAATCCAGGATGCGCTTGGAAGGTTGATGGAGGGCAGGACCAGCTTTGTAATTGCCCATCGTTTGAACACGATCCGAAATGCAGACAAAATCCTTGTCCTTCAAAATGGGGAGATCATCGAGGAAGGAAACCACGATTCCCTTCTGAGAAATAAAGGATTTTATTATGAATTGAATAATAATCGAAACTAGGCTGAAGGTCTTAAACCTTCAGCTTTTATTGTTCTAGTAACTTCAAATATGTCATCCTAATTCCTTCCGAAATGTTAGTTTATTCAGTTTTCTACTAAAAAGACAGCCTATTTGCAAAAATATAGAGGGAAGGATTCTGAATAGTGTGACTTAAATAGTTGCTTTACATCAAAATATTATTTTATAATTCAGAATGAAACAAAAATTCTGAAACACGCAAGGGGGATGTTTGTGAACGAATTTGTTGACGCGTTGAATGGATGGCTTTGGAGTACGCCGATGATCGTATTTTGTATTGGGGTAGGGCTTTACTTTTCATTGCGTACCCGCTTTCTTCAAGTAAGGCACATTAAGGAAATGGTCATGCTGATGTTTCAGGGGAAAAGCTCGGACGCGGGTGTTTCATCATTCCAGGCGCTATCGCTTGCCCTTTCCGGACGTGTAGGAACGGGTAATATCGCAGGTACAGCCACAGCCATCGCTTTCGGCGGCCCGGGAGCGGTATTCTGGATGTGGGCGATCGCCTTCATCGGCGCGGGAACAGCGTTTGTTGAATCGACCCTCGCGCAGATTTACAAAGTGAAGCAGGACGGGGAGTACCGCGGGGGGCCAGCCTATTACATTGAAAAAGGCATGGGAATGAAATGGTACGGAATCCTGTTTGCATTATCGGCTCTGGTTGCAATGAGCTTCCTGATGCCGGGAATCCAGGCGAATTCGATTGCAATCGGAATTGAAAATGCATTCAAAGTGGACAGGGCCATCACCGGAGCGATTATTGTCGTTATTCTTGGTGCGATTATTTTTGGGGGAGTAAAAAGGATTTCCATCGTTGCTTCTTATGTGGTTCCATTTATGGCCCTTGGCTATATTCTTGTTTCCCTCTATATTGTCGCAGTTAATTTTACAGAAGTACCAGCTGTTTTCTCGTTGATATTCAGAAGCGCATTCGGTGCGGACGCAGCGTTCGGGGCGCTGCTTGGCTTGGCCATCCAGTGGGGCGTTAAGCGAGGGATTTATTCCAACGAAGCCGGCCAGGGAACGGGAGCGCATGCTGCGGGTGCGGCTGAAGTATCCCACCCGGCGAAGCAAGGGCTTGTACAGGCTTTTTCGGTTTACATTGATACATTATTCGTTTGTTCTGCAACCGCCTTCATGATTCTTTTTACAGGTATGTACAACACTGTAGACCCAAGTGATCCAACTGAAAAAACATTTATTATACAAAATCTTCCTGGGGTGGAAGCGGGGCCTGGCTTTACACAGGCGGCTGTTGACACCGCATTGCCTGGGTTTGGCGCTGGGTTTGTTGCAATCGCACTTTTCTTTTTCGCATTTACTACCATTATGGCTTACTACTATATCGCTGAAACGAACATTGCCTACCTAACAAGGGGCATGAGCAGCAAATGGCCGATGTTCGTACTTAAGATTGTATTGATGGCTTCAACTTTTTATGGCGCGGTTAAAACAGCAAAACTTGCCTGGGCCCTCGGGGATGTCGGCCTTGGCATCATGGTATGGCTGAACCTTATTGCGATAGTGATTCTTGCCAAACCGGCACTTATGGCGCTGAAGGATTACGAGGCCCAGAAAAAGGCCGGCCTGGATCCTGTATTTAACTCCAAGGAGCTTGGCATTAAAAACGCCGAGTATTGGGAAGATGGTTATAAATCGGAGGAAACTGAAAAAGTATCATAGGGTTGTTTTATTGGAACGGGGTGCCAGGCATCCCGTTTTTTTTCGTACTCAGTTTTATAGCAAATGTCGTTTTTTAGGGGAAATGCTAAGTAATTGTCGGACGAAACATAGGTGGGAAATGAAGGATTGGCTAGAGATTTGTCGTAAAATAAATATAACAAAATAGTCAGATAAGAAATTGGGTGTATACGATGATCGAGGAAAAACTTCTTCTTCAGGCCCTACTGATTTTGGCCCCCGTACTCCTCTTCAGCCTTCTGCCTGAAAACAGGCGATTGGAGAATAATAGCTTGATTTTTGGGATTTTCCAGGGCGGCGCCGCCTTTTTATGTGTCGTTTTTTCCTATCAATTTGAAGGGTTCCATTGGGACCTGCGGTTTGTCCCTTTTGTATTGGCGCTTCTTTACGGGGGGCCTGGCGCGGGGTTGATTGTTTTCTCCGTCATCCTCATAACGAGGACCTTTATCGGTGGAGAGGCCGTAATTTACAGTTATTTCACAAGCATTGCAACTGTGGTTTTCGCGATTTTCTGGTACAAAAAGTTCTGGGCATACACGCCTTCAAATCGGATAAAATTAGCTATTCTTGGGAGTGTCTGGTCGATTTCCTTTAGTTTTGGCATGTTTGCGACTTTCCGAACCCTTGCCGGGAAACCTTTGAATAAGGATTTAATTTTGTCCCCGGATATTATCTTGTTTGGCGTCATCAGTATTGTGGGAATCGGTTTCGCCGCAAGATTGATTGAGGAAATTATTGAGAGGGAAAAAATGAGGGACGATATACTAAGAAGCGAGAAATTGAACACAATGGGAGAACTCGCCGCCTCTTTTGCCCATGAGGTAAGAAATCCCCTTACAGTAGTAAAAGGGTTCATGCAGCTTATGCACCAAAATGAAACCGGCAAAAACCATGAATATCTTACCCTTGCCTTAAGTGAAGTGGGGCGCGCGGAAATGATCCTTAGTGACTATCTGAATTTTGCAAAGCCCCAGTTTCATAAAATAGAGGAATGCAGCTACAATGAAGCTCTCTCGGAAATCATAGCACTTCTTAACCCATTTGCCGCTAAAGGTGGAGTCGCACTGGATGGGAGCCTGTCAAAAGAACACCTCCATATTGAAACGGACCGGAACCAGCTGAAGCAGGCGATCGTCAACCTGGTGAAAAACGCGATTGAAGCCACACAGGAAGGAGGTCTGGTCTCTATCAGGCTTTATAATAAAGAGGGCCAGGCGGTCATTGAAATTACCGATACCGGAAGGGGAATGACAAAAGAGCAGCTTTCAAGGATTGGTACGCTTTTTTACACGACAAAGGAAAGAGGGACCGGGCTAGGTACTTGCGTGTCCCTTAGAATTATCAATGAAATGGGCGGCCGGGCCTTTTACTCGAGCGAATTGGAAAAAGGAACAAAAGTGACGCTGCTTATGCCGATAACCAAAAAGGGCTGCTCTCACCAACCCCATTCGGTGTTGGAAGTAGCAAAATAAAATTAATTTTTGGGTTTTTGCCACTTAGGCGAAAACCTTTTATTATTTTTAAAAAATAAGGAATCAAAAGAAATGTAGTGATATAAGTAATAGAAAAATGTATGAGACCTTGAAATAATTTATGTGAAATTATTTTTTGAAAATTTTTGAGTGGATAGGGAAATGATTATAGTATGGCTTTTTGTTAACGTTCACCAAGGGGGGCATCATGAACCTATTTAGAAAAAAATCAATTGAACAGCTTCTTTTGGAAGCCGGAAAAAAAGATATCAAGCTTAAGAAGGACCTGGGGGCTTTTGATTTATCCATGCTCGGAATTGGAGCAATCATCGGGACGGGCATTTTTGTACTGACAGGGGTGGCAGCGGCGACCCATGCCGGTCCGGCCCTGATTATTTCGTTTATTTTATCTGGGCTTGCCTGTGTATTTGCCGCTCTCTGTTATGCGGAATTTGCTTCGACCGTTCCTGTATCCGGAAGTGCATACACATATAGTTACGCGGCATTCGGTGAACTCATCGCCTGGATTCTCGGCTGGGTTTTGGTCTTGGAATACGGGCTTGCCTCTTCTGCGGTGGCAAGCGGCTGGTCCGGCTATTTCCAAGGTTTGCTGGAGGGATTTGGCATTCACATTCCTACCACCCTTTCAAGCGCATACGACCCAGCGAAAGGGACGTATATTGACTTGCCGGCTATTTGTATTCTTTTTCTCATTACATTGCTTTTAACACAGGGAGTTAAGAAATCGTCACGTTTCAATACGATAATGGTAATCATAAAAGTTGCTGTTATTTTGCTGTTTATTGGCGTAGGCGTCTGGTATGTTGAGCCTGCGAACTGGACCCCGTTCATGCCATTCGGTTTTTCGGGGGTAACAACGGGCGCGGCGACTGTGTTTTTTGCCTACATTGGCTTTGATGCTGTTTCGACAGCGGCGGAGGAAGTAAGAAATCCGCAGCGAAATATGCCAATCGGAATTATAGTATCCTTGCTTGTATGTACGATTTTATATGTTGTTGTATCGCTAGTTCTTACCGGGATTGTTCCTTATGATCAGTTGAACGTAAAAAATCCAGTCGCATTTGCCCTGACCTATATCCACCAGGATTGGGTTGCGGGATTCATTTCTGTTGGCGCCATAACAGGCATCACGACCGTTCTTCTGGTTATGCTGTACGGCCAGACCCGGCTATTCTATGCCATGTCAAGGGACGGGCTCCTTCCAAAGGCTTTCTCAAAAGTTGACCAAAAGAAACAGACACCAGTCGTTAACTCATGGATTACGTTCCTGATGGTTGCTGTATTCGCGGGTGTTGTCCCGCTGAACAGGCTTGCTGAACTCGTTAACATCGGCACATTGTTTGCCTTTATGACTGTGTCGATCGGCATTTTGTATCTCCGCAAACATTACACACCTACCGGAAAAGGATTCCGCGTACCTTTCGTACCGGTCATTCCGATTCTGGCATTCTTATCCTGCGGCTACCTTGCCACCCAGCTCCCTTCGACTACCTGGAAAGGATTCCTAATCTGGCTCGCAATTGGGCTTGTTGTTTATTTTGTTTACGGAAGAAAGCACTCGGTTTTAAATAATTCCAATTAACACGCAGATATTGCTGAAAAAGTCCCAGTTAGCGTAAGGAGGTCCAATAAAGGGCCTCCTTTTTTGCTAACACGATTATGTTGAATGTGGAAATAATGCAAAAAATGACGAATTTTGGAGTTTTTTTATAAAATATGTAATTAACTATCGTGGAAAGATGGTAATATAAAGGAGGAATAAACTTAAACATTAAGGGAGAAAGCCGATGACCGGAAGATTGCAAGACGTTCGAATGGTTTCAGAAGAAGTAAAGGCTCTTAAGCTTTTTTTCTTCCTTTTTTATCTTACTTTTATTGTAGTGGACCTATTTTTATTCCTTGCTTATAGGGGAACCAAATCTTCAGCCCATTATGTGATCAATCCTTTGGAGGTTGCATGGTACTATCTAATTGTCTTAGGGCTACTTCCACTATCAATATACTGGATTAAAAGATATTCTCCATTTACGGTAAAATACTTATTTTTTATTTGTTTTTCAATTGTTGACTTCAACTATATAGTTTATTCTTTTTGGAACTCTCCCAATAACGTTCTAAGCTCGAATTTTGTTGAGCTTATTTTTATCTTGCTTGTTCCGACTTTTGTGAATAAAAGATATTTCTGGGTGATAAGCATCGGGACTATTATTAAGTATTTGTTCTGTGGATTGGTCCTTCAGACAACAGAGGTTTTTGTGCCTATGGCTCTATTCATGCTTATATCATCTATTTCCTTTATTATATTAAATCGATATGCATCCCATTTAAAAGCCATTACAGAAGTATATGAAGAACTAAGGCAAAATGAGAAACTAATTGGCATTGGACAGATGGCTACAGGTATTGCGCATGAAATTCGGAATCCTTTAACAGCCTTGAAAGGATTTATTCAGCTCCAGCAAGAGTCATCGAATAAAAAGGATTACTCTCTGATCATGAATCAGGAAATCGACAGGCTGACTACAATCGTTGACGACCTGATGATTTTAGGGAAACCAAAAAGCTCTTCTTTCTCTAAAATTGACTTAAAGCAAATGGTTGATTATGCCCTTTCAATAGCCATGCAATTTGCAAGGGGAACAAAGATTACCTTTATAAAGGAATTTGATGCAAATCCAGCTTTTATAAAGGGAGATGAAAAGCAAATTAAGCAAGTTGTCATCAATTTGGTCAAAAATTCCATTGAATCAATGTCCGAAGAAGGCACTATTAAAATTTCTCTTAAATCGATTGATGAAAACCAAATCGTCCTCTCTGTATCTGATGAAGGGTTTGGGATACCTGAAGAACACATTAAAAAGTTATGTGATCCCTTTTTTACTACTAAGAAGGACGGAACCGGATTGGGACTTATGGTAACAAATCAAATAGTCAACGATCATGGCGGAAAAATCCAAATAGAGAGTGAATTAAATGTAGGCACAAAAATTGACATCTTATTTCCGAAAGTGCAATAAAAGTACATTTTTTTATTAAAAACCTGCACATTTTTAGGAAAATTTCTATGATTATACATAAATAATCCAGTTGAGCTATGTATTGATAGTAGAAATTGTTTTATAATGTATGAGAAATCAAATAAGATGGCAGAAAAACTAGATATTAGTAATAGAGGTAAGAAGAGTTCTTTACTAGCGAGGTATTTACATGCAGAAACCTATTTACAATAGTTTGTTGAATGAGGAGCAGAGATCTTTAAAATGGTTTATCGCTCTCTTTTATATTATTTCACTGTCGTTTGATCTTTTTTATGAATTATTTGTTCGTAAGTATATGCCTAATGTTGAAGATTCTATTACTTACGTTTTGGGATTTTGGATTTATTTAGTTCTGTTTGCATTAATTCCAGTTGCAATATATTTAATTAAGCAGAATAAAGCTTATTTGGTTAAATATGTTTATTTTATTACTTATACTATAATAAGCTTAATAAATGATATATTAACTTTTTCTGGAAACCCAGAACTTTTTAGGAGTGGAAATCCAGTTGAAGTATTTTGGCTATTATTATCGCCAATTTTTGTTAGTACCCCTTTCTTCTTCCTTGTGATTTTTGGGTTGATAGTGAAATATTTAATTGCAGGAATTGTAATTCAAGCACCAAATGCCCTCTTTGCACTTGTGATAATTGTTATAATATCTATTTTTTCTTATATATTATTAATTAGATTCCAATCCTATGTAAATGCTGTTAAAACGTCCTATGACCAACAACTAGTCGGGATAGTAAAAGGGGTTATTTCAACTTTAGAACTTAAAGATCCCTATACAAGGGGTCATAGTGAGAGAGTAGCAAATTATGCCTTAATTTTGGCGAAAGAATTAGGCCAATTTTCAAAAGAAGAACTTAAAACATTTAATTACGCCTGTCTTCTTCATGATATTGGAAAAGTCCATATTCCTGACCATATTTTAATGAAACCAACGGCTCTTACAAAAGAAGAATATGAAATTATTAAATCCCATCCCGAAGTTGGTGAGAGGGCAGTCTCCAATGTGGATGGCCTTCAGGGAAGCATTTCAGTAATCCGCTCACATCATGAACGGTGGGATGGTAAAGGGTACCCTGACCAACTTAAGGGAACGGAAATTCCGTATCTAGCGAGAATAACTTCAATTGCAGATGCATTTGATGCCATGACGAGTTCACGGTCTTATAGAGCAGCTCTTTCTGTCGAGGAAGCTTACAGCAGAATAATAGAAGGTAAAGGAACTCAATTTGATCCTGAATTGGTTGAAGTCTTTGAAAAAGTCTATCCTGATTGGAAAACAATCCATAAAGAATGGAATTCAAAACCTAATGAGAAATTTTCAAGCTTAAATATAAGTTAATAAGGAGGTGATATCATGAAAATTCGTAAGTTAAAGAAAGTTAAGGCAACTGCCGTTCCTTGCTGGTGGTGCATCTGGCTATAGATATGTAATTGGGAGGATGCATATTATTATGTGCATCCTCTTATCATTTAGTTAAAGGTGAAGGAATGGAAATTAATAAAAAAACACGGGTAGAAATAAAACCAGTAATTATTAGAAAAGATAAAAAAAATTTCATAGTTGAAGACAAGCAAAGCGGTGAATTTTACGAAATGCCTGAACCGGCAGTTGAAGCAATTCGCATGATTGAAGAAGAAATTCCTCTAGGGGAGATAGAAGATATTTTGACATTTCGTTTCCCTGAAGAAGAGATTGATATGATTGATTTTGCAAACCAGCTTATTGAGCTTGGCCTGGTAAGCAAGGTTGACGGAGTAGAAGTTCACACAAAAAAAGAAAAGAGAGAAGAGCTCGGTTTCACATGGATTCCTTCTTGGGTTGGTAAAATGGTATTTAATCGAGGGAGTTACATCTTTTACGGACTCCTTTTTCTAATAAATATCCTTTATTTCATTGGGAAGCCTGATCTTTTCCCTAATTATAAAGATTATTTTGTGTTTTCCTGGATGTCGCTTAATGTTCTGCTCTGGATTGCAATAGGAATGACGCTTTTACTCATCCATGAACTTGGCCATATATTAGCTATGCGTTCCAATGATTTGCCAACCCGTCTTAGTATTGGCCACAGGCTGATGTTTTTAGCTCTTGAGACGGATATGGAGGGCGCTTGGAAGCTGTCACCTGGAAAACGCAATGTTCTCTATCTTGGAGGCCTTTGTTTTGATATGGCAATACTGGCTATTGCACTTTCGGTTCAGTATTTTTATCAAACTGCTCCAGTTTTGCTGCTTTCAATCATGAAAATTGTGGTAATTGATATATTCATCCGATTCATTTTTCAGTGTGGAGTGTATATGAAAACAGATTTCTACTTTGTGCTGGAAAATAGTACTGGAAGTTACAATCTAATGGAAAACGCCCATCACTACATAAAAAGCTTTTTTAAAAAAGAAGAAAGGAAGGCAGGCGAAACTGTCTATGAGGAAGAAAAACGGACTATTAAGTGGTACAGCGTCATCTACTTCCTTGGAGTGATATTAACTATTCTCGTCTTTGCTTTCTATTCCATCCCACAAATTATCACAACAATAAGCCATTCTATCGACAGGCTCGGTAACCCAATATTCTCAAAGCCTTTCTTTGATGGGGCGATTGTTTTGATTCAAACACTGACTGGATTAAGCCTCCTCCTCTACTCATGGAACAAAAAGTACCGGCTTAAAAAAGAATAAGCGCTTTGGCCATTTCGGATACCAACCGGAATGGCTTTTTTGTTGTAAAAAAAGGGTGGCTTGCCCCATTTATAACCCTTTTGTGTCTAAACTTTGACGGATTCTCGTGAACTCAGGGGATTTTCCCCCGAGGATGGGGGAATACCCTGATTCTGGCGGGAGGCTGGTTTTTCTTACAATGGGAGTAACAAAAGAAAGTGCGATTTTTTAAGGAGGAACTTCCATGCAGGCAAATCTTGAAACTGTAAAAAAACCTGGCCGGTCTGTAAACGATGCATTTGCATCCCGCTTTGCCAAGTCGATGTTTTTGGCGGTGAGCGGCCTTGTCATCCTATCTTTCATTGGTACGAGAATGTTTACCCACGTTGACTTGAATCTTTACGGATATATGGTGGGGACGATCGTTTTCCTGGGTGGATTTTTCTACAGGTTCATCGCCTGGGGAGAAAGGCCACCGACAAAGATTTTTATCAAAAAGGGTATCAAGCTTCTATTCAGGAAATCCACTCCTAAAACGGCGACCGAGCAGCTTGTTACATACCGGTTCATCTGGAACCGAGGCCTGTATCGCTGGACACAGCATCTTATGATGGGCTGGGGCTGCGTGATAGCCCTTCTTGTAACTTTTCCACTTGTCTTTGGCTGGATGTACTTCACGATGGCCGACAATGGCATGTACACCATTGTCTTAATGGGAATGAACATCATGACGGTCCCGGCAGACGGCTTCATCGCATTCTTATCGTATAACGCCTTAAACATTTCGGCCTTCATGGTCATCACCGGTGTTTCAATGGCGCTTTATCGCCGCCTTAAGAACATGCAGGCACGAGCGGAGCAGACTTTCATGTACGACTTTCTGCCGCTGTACCTATTGCTGTTTGTGTCAATTACGGGGCTTGCCCTTACTTTTATCAACATCGCGCTGCACGGCTTTGGCCATCAGGTGATGTCACTGATCCACCAGTACTCGGTTATCGTCACACTTATTTACATGCCGTTCGGAAAACTTGCCCACATCCCGTTCCGTCCTTTGAGCGTATTCGCAAGGAACTACCGTGAACATTATGCTGAGCAGGCCACAAAGGAATGCAAGGTTTGCGGAACAGGCTTCGTCTCTGTCGAACAATCAAATGACGTCATTGATGTACTTGGAACGAACAATATTGAATTTGCGTCCAAAGAAGGCTTCCAGCTTGCTGAGCTCTGCCTTCCATGCCGCCGGAAATACCGGATCGCCCAATTTTCGGGAGTTGCGACCCACCATGTGAAAGTCAAGGAGGCCAACCAGAATGCAAAAGGCTGAGTTCAGAAACGAACGGGATAAATTTTTCAAGGAAGTTGAAAACCTCACCCATCCGAACGAAACGCTAGTCAAAACACATTGCAGCTATTGTGCGATGCAGTGCGGGATGAACTTGAGGGTAAATACAGTAACAAATAAAATCATTGGCGTTGAGCCGCGCTATGACTGGCCTGTGACGGTTGGTAAAATGTGCCCGAAAGGCGTGACCGCTTACCAGCAGGTAAACCACCCGGACCGAATACTAAAGCCGCTGATCCGTGATGATAAATCCTTAAAAGGAACAAAAGAGGGATTCCGCGAAGCATCCTGGGATGAAGCGTATGACCTGATTATTAAGAACTTCAAAAGGCTTCAGGCTGAAAATGGAAAAGATAGCTTGTCCGTTTATGGCGGGGTTTCGATGACTAATGAAAAGTGTTATCTGACAGGGAAGTTCGCCCGTGTCGGATTGCAAACACGATACATTGATTACAACGGCCGCTTCTGTATGTCGAGCGCGGCTGGAGGCTTGAACCGTTCTTTAGGGATTGACCGCGGTTCGACTGTTCCATGGACAGATGTACATGAGACAGACTGCCTGTTCATCGCCGGAAGCAACACCGCTGAGTGCCACCCGACTTCAATGTTCCGCGTCTGGAACGTACAGGAACGTGGCGGCTATCTAATCATAGCCGATCCGCGTGAAACTCCAATCGCGCGGCGAGCAGATGTCCACCTTGACCTGATGCCGGGGACGGACCTTGCTCTTGCGAATGGTATTGTAAATTTGCTAATCCAAAACGGCTATGCCGATGAAGAGTTCGTAAACAACCATACGAATGGGTTTGCTGAACTGAAGGAGCTCGTAAAGGAATTCACGCCTGAATACACAAGTGAACTTACCGGAGTCGCCTCGGAAAAAATCATCCGCGCCGCCGAATTGTTCGGCAAGGCTCCGAACGCGATTGTCATGTTCGCCCGTGGAATCGAGCAGCAGCAAAAAGGCGTCGACAACGTTTCCGCCTATGTGAACATGTCGCTTGTCACAGGCAAAATCGGGCGCCCGAAGGCAGGGGTCGCAACGATTACCGGACAGGGGAACGGCCAGGGCGGCCGGGAACACGGCCAGAAGGCTGACGCGCTTCCGGGATATCGTAAGCTTGCGAATCCTGAACATGTTAAGGAAGTAGCAGAAGTATGGGGAATTAAACCGGAGGAAATGCCGGAAGCGGGTGTTTCCGCTTATGAAATGTTCGGACTTATGGAACAAAAAACAATCCGGGCGCTTTACTTGCTATGTTCCAATCCAGCGGTATCCGCCCCTAACCTGAATTATGTAAGGGAACAAATGAAAAATCTTGATTTCATGGTCTGTGTCGACTTTTACATGTCAGAATCAGCCGAGTTTGCCGATGTCATCCTGCCGACAACTACTTGGGCGGAAGACGAGGGAACGACAACGAATGTGGAAGGCCGGATTATTAAAATCAACCGTGCCCAGGAGCCGCTTGGAGAATCCAAGCCTGATTGGAAAATCCAGGTTGAAATAGCAGAGCGCATGGGACGAGGACAATATTTCTCACACCTTAAAACACCGCTTGATATTTTCAATGAACTGCGCCGCGCTTCAAAAGGCGGAATCGCGGATTACTCGGGAGTAACATGGGAAAAGATAGATAAACAGGATGGCGTCTTCTGGCCATGCAAGAGCGAGGAAGACCCGGGAACACCACACTTATTCCTTGATAAAAAGTTCTACCATCCAGACGGGAAAGCAAAGCTGTTCGCCCTTCCATACACGCCTCCAGCAGAGGAGCCGGATGGTGACTTCCCGCTAAGACTTACGACCGGCCGTGTTGTCTACCATTATCTATCAGGCAACCAGACTAGAAGAATACAATTTTTGCACGATATGTGTCCGGATCCGTTTGTCGAGGTACACCCGGAAACAGCCGCAAGGTATGGCATCGAGCATGAGGAACGGGTTCTTCTCTATACTCGCCGCGGTGAAGCGGTCTATCAGGTAAAGATAACAGAAGCAATCCGGAAAGATACTGTCTTCGTTCCTTATTCATGGGGACATGAAAAATCTATCAACCTATTAACAATCCCGGCGCTTGACCCGATAAGCAGGATGCCGGAATTCAAGGCATGCGCCGCGCAGATCAAGAAGGTGCAAGCCGCAAATCACGAATTGAAGAAGGTGCAATAATGGATAAGAGGCTTTATATAGAACTAGAAAACTGTATAGGATGCCGCTCATGCCTTGCTGCCTGTACTCAGTGCGGCGGGCATGAAGAGCGGAACAGGAACTACGTCTATGACGTGAATCCGCTTGTCGACCGGCAGACAATGCCTCTTATGTGCCTTCACTGCGTGAACCCGGCATGTGCAAGAAGCTGTCCGGCCCAGGCCATCCAGATACATGAAACAGGCGCGGTCCTTTCCGCACTCGTTGAGAAGTGCATCGGCTGCCAAAACTGTACTATTGCCTGCCCATACGGTATCCCGAAATTTGATACAGAGCAGAACCTGATGTACAAATGTGACTTATGTATCGACCGTTCCAAGGACGGCATCCCGCCAATGTGCTCGAGCGTCTGCCCGACGAATACGTTGCAGTGGCTGACCGATGAGGAAATCGATGCGAAGAGAAAGCAATTCAATCTTGATAATGGCGGCAAATGGGTAACAAGCCTGCCATACCTTGAAGGCGAAACAAACGTCAAAGTGAACCTGCCTGGTATTCTGCAGGGCGTCACGAAACTGTTTTAGGAGGGATTGGCATGACAGAGAAAAATAATAAAATCCCGTTCGAAGAAGATAATTATACACATAATATAAACCGCAACAACGAGCGGAAGTTGGACCGGCGCGGTTTCATGAAAACCCTTGTCGGCGCAGCGGGCGTATTCGCTGTCTCCTCCCTGCCATGGGGGGCGATGGCAGCTAAGGAACTGATGGGCCTTGGCGAAAAGGAATATCCGCGCAAAAAAATCGCCAGCCTCGATTCGGTCGCTGTCGGGGACGCAGTCGAATTTGCTTTCCCTGGTGAGCATGACAGTGCGATTATGATTAGACTATCCGAAACGAAGTTCGTTGCGTACCAGAACGCGTGTACACACCTCCGCTGTCCGGTTTTCTGGGATAAAAAGGAGAACGATCTCCTTTGCCCATGCCACCACGGAAAATTTGACGTAGAAACAGGAGCGCCGACTGCGGGGCCGCCAAGAAGGCCGCTTCCAGAGATTTTTGTAAAGGTCGATAAGGGCGCAGTTTACGCAACAGGGGTGAAAAGATATGAAGCCTAGTAAGGTAAACTTTTTTATCCTTTGCGCCGTCCTGATGATGAACATCGTATTCACCCATTTCATGGTCCAGCAGTACTTTTTCGAAAACTATGCCAACTCACTCATTTTCGGTGCGATGAATATTGCGCTCTTCCCGTTTGCCTTGTACATTTATAAACGTGATAGGAAACAGGAGCGTGAAAGGCAATGATGAATAGCGAGACGTACATCGACTTTTGTTTTGCCAGGAAGGAAGAAGGGAACTTCTCGCCTGAAGTGGATTCCATGCTGATGCAGCTTTTTTCAGGGAAACGCCTGAAGTGGTACCTTGAAGAAAAGCAGACGGACGGCGCGGACATTGTCATTGCCGAAATCAAAGGGATGAGCCCTTTCCAGACAGAGGATGAGGCAATCGCCTTTATCGAGATGAATGCCGGAGAACCGTTCTGGCACTATCTTCAAGGCTATAAAATCTTTATTTATCCAAACAAAAGAGGGTGCGGCAGCTGTGGAACCCATTAAGCTGAAAGAACTGAAACGCTTCGAAGGCGCTAATGTTGAACTGGCCATCACGGACAGGGAGGGCGGGGAGCAGGCTCCTTCCATAAGGAAGACAATCAAGTATGTCCTGATGTGCCCGGATGGAACACATGTGAGGTTTTATTTTGACAAAAACAAATTCCTTGCTGTCCCCGTGTCCAGTGAGTTTGGAAGTACGGAAGAGGAATTAACAGCATACGATGCGGTAAGCGGCCTGTCCTACTCGGTAAAAATGAAGCAATAAAAGGCGGCCCCTGGAAAAGAAGGAGGAAATGGTATGGAGGCTTTAACGGGAAATAAAGACATCAGCTCGTATATTATCCATTCCCAGGAAGACGAATTAAAAAGAATCGCGCTCGACCTTCACGAAGGGGTCGGCCAAAATCTGTACAGCGTCTTCAACGGCCTTCAATTTATCCAGGCTTCGATACAGGATCCGGGAATGAAGGCGTATGTGAACGAGATGTCGCAGCTAATGGAGAGGACAATCCAGGAAATTCGCCTCCTGTCCGTCGAATTGCATCCACCGACATTAAGTACTCTTGGCTTTGTACCTGCAATGAAAAGCTATATAAGGCTATATACTTCGACATTCGGTATCCTTGTCGATGTCGAGACGGAGGGCGAGGAGCAGGACATTTCCGAAAAAGGCAGGATTGCCGTGTTCCGGGTTTGCCAGGAAGCACTCGCGAATATCGCAAAGTATGCGGACACCTGCCATGTCAGCCTCCGGATCCAATGGTCGGCGGATTCGTTAACCGTGTCCATTAAGGACTTTGGCAAGGGCTTCGATTTAGATGAAAGCGCCATTGCATTCCAGTCTTCCGGCCTTGCCGCAATGAAAGAAAGAATGCTTCTAGCTGGCGGCAATTGCCATATTTCCTCTACAATAGGGGAAGGGACATTGATTGAACTAACCCTGCCGCTCTAAACAAGCCGGCCGGGTTTTTTTGCAGAAAAGCTGTCTGTTAAATAAAAGGGGGGGGTTGCTTTGATTAAAATCCTGCTAGTAGATGACCATGCGGTAGTCAGGATGGGCCTTTCAATGCTTTTGAATGTGCACCCGGACATGAGGGTGGTTGGCGAGGCGTCGGAGGGGAACGAAGGGATTCAAAAAGCACTCGAGCATAAGCCGAACGTTGTTATCATGGACTTGAGCATGCCCCACGGCAAGGATGGTCTTTCGGCTACCTCGGAACTTAAGAAGCTGATGCCTGAAGTCAATATCCTGATTTTAACGATGCACGATGACGAGGAATATTTGTTCAGGGCAATCCAGGCCGGCTCGTCTGGCTGTATCTTGAAAAGCGCCCCACACGATGAGCTTTTGGCCGCGATCGAGACCGTGGCAAAAGGCGATGCGTATCTACACCCGTCGGCGACCAAAAGGCTGATGGAAGAATACATGGGCGCGGTAAGGCAAGGAAGCACCGATACCTTCAACCAATTGTCCGACAGGGAAAAGGAAGTGCTTACCCTGATTGCCAAGGGATTTTCGAATAAGGAAATTGCCGAGCAGCTTGTGATTTCCGTTAAAACGGTTGAAACGCATAAAGGGAATGTCATGGAAAAATTGCAATTGAAAACGAGGCCAGAGCTCGTCCAATACGCCATTAAAAAAGGGCTATTGGGATACGGCCTGTAAGGAGAGTCAGCCGGCATGGAAGAATTAAGGGGATTTCAGCCTGTCAGTGAAACATGCGAACAGCTTCGGGAAGCGATTGGCTGTGATTTTGTCGGGCTCGCCCTCCAGAACAGGGTCGGCCTTGATATCCGCTGGCATTTCGCATCCGGAAATTTGAATGATAAATATGAGAGGATTACGGTCCGGTACGGAAAAGGGGTTGCCGGCAAGGTAATTTCAACCGGGAGCCCGCTTCTTGTGGAAAACTTTCCGGAGAACATTCTCGGCAAAACGACCGACCATCCGATCATGCTGGCCGAAAAGTTGGTTTCCGCCTATGCGGTGCCGCTATTTTTCAGGGGAATGCCAAAAGGAGTACTGCTGGCCGGAAACAGGACAGCAAGCTCCTTCAGCGCGCAATCATGCCTGATCGTGAAGGAAACGGCCACGGCACTCGAGAAAATTCTTGAAGGGCAAATCTACTTTAAATAACGGAGGCTCTTTATGAGAAAAGAAGGCGGTTTGGCAGACAGACACGATTTTGGGGACGGGGTTTTGCTTGTCGATTATGGCGGCAAGGTCCGGTACATAAATGAACAAGCGCGGTTAAAATTCGGCTATAGTAAAGAAGCTCATCAGGATAGGGAGCTTTATTTTAGTGATTTCCTACCAGATATTGATTTGAAAAACGCGTCAGAAGGAATCGTGACAGGTGCATATGGACGAAATGCAGAGGGGGAAACATTTCCGCTCTTTTTCAGTATGAACAGCTTTTTGCTGGAAGGGGAAAAGTATACCCTCGTCGTTATCCAGGACATTAAAAACAGGGAAAGGCTCGACAAGGAACTATCCCAAACGCTTAACGAATTGGTCGACCTGAAGTTCGCGCTTGACCAGTCCGCGATCGTTGCGATAACAGACAGGCGCGGGACGATTAAATATGTAAATGAAAAATTTTGCGAGATTTCGAAATACAGGGCAGAGGAACTAATTGGACAGGATCACAGAATTATTAACTCCGGTTACCATTCGAAGGAATTCTTTTCGAGGTTATGGAGGACGATTTCCTCAGGGGAAGTATGGCATGGGGAAATCAAAAATAAGGCGAAGGATGGAAGCTTTTACTGGGTTGATACAACGATTATCCCGTTTTTGGATGAAGGAGGAAAGCCATATCAATACCTGGCCATCCGGTTTGAGATAACCCAACGGAAACGGATGGAGGGTGAGCTGCAAAAGATGATGACCCGGATCATCGATGTCCAGGAGGATGAACGAAAGCGGCTCTCGCGTGAGTTGCATGACGGCCTCGGACAGAATCTTTACAGCCATCTGATTACGATTAACCGGCTGTTGTCGGAAATCGATCATCCACTCCTCCTCCAAATGCAGGAGGAGGCAATGGAAATGATTGAGGAAATCCGGGATCTTTCGTGGGAGCTTCGCCCATCCGTCCTGGATGACCTTGGCCTTGTGCCAGCCATCCGTTCTTTTTTAAACCGTTACTCCAACCATTATAAAATTGCCGTCCATTTCGAGTGCGTCCTTGGCCGGCGGCTTCCGGCAAGCACGGAAACGACGATTTACCGCGTCATCCAGGAGGCGCTTACGAACACCCGGAAATATGCGGACGTGGACGAAGCTTTTGTCGTGATTAGGGAATACGATGATGCAGTCCGCGTGATGATTGAGGACCATGGCAAAGGATTTACCGTTGGGGAAGGCCCGCGCGGTGTCGGCCTGTTCAGCATGGACGAACGCGCCAAGGCTTCGGGCGGTGAACTTCAGTTGGTTTCGGAGCCAGGAAAGGGAACGAAAGTCATCCTTGAAGTTCCAGTTGCTCCATAGTGTTGAAAAAGGGAGTGGAAATTTGAAAACGGAAAAACAAAAGATGCTTGACGGTCAAATGTACAACCCTGCAGATCCTAAACTGGAAGAAGCGCGATTAAACGCCCGAAGGCTGACGAATGCGTACAACCGTACAGCCGAAAACGAGCTTGAGAAGCGGACAGAAATCTTACGGGAGCTTTTCGGTACCCTTGGCAAAAATGCCTTCATCGAACCGAGCTTCCGCTGCGACTATGGCTCGAATATTTATACCGGCGCCAATTTTTACGCCAATTTTGACTGTGTCATTCTTGATGTGTGCGAGGTGCGGTTCGGAGATAACTGCATGCTTGCCCCTGGTGTCCACATCTACACGGCGACCCACCCATTGGGAGCCGCGGAGAGGAATTCGGGACGCGAATTCGGTAGGCCGGTCACGATTGGAAACAATGTTTGGATTGGCGGCCGGGCAGTCATCAATCCAGGGGTGACAATTGGGGATAATGCCGTTATTGCATCAGGCGCGGTGGTCGTGAAGGATGTTCCTCCAAATGCGATTGTCGGCGGAAACCCTGCGAAAATTATTAAATTCATTGAGGAATGAATTAGGAACGGAGCCAGGTTATAAAAGCTTTTGCCTAACTCCTCGGGGAATCTGGATAATCTGAGGACCGTTAGGGGTGCTCTATCGAAGTGAAAAGGTCTTGATGGAATGTCCAAGAACGAAAAAGGGACGGGTTTTTCATAATTAAACGCAATAAAAGACAACCGGCTGCGGGTATACACAGCCGGTTGTCTTTTTTTAAAGACCTGTATTTGCTTTTACGAGAATTTCATCAAAATTCCTCGCATCTTCCCTCTTAGTGGATAAAAGGGTGCCGATGATGGCAGCCAAAAAGCCCATCGGAATGGAGACGATTCCCGGGTTTGTCAAGGTAACGAGCGGTTCTCCGACTAGTATCGCTGCTCCTGCTTCAGGCGACCAAATATTCGGTGAAATCGCAACCATGAGCAGGGCGCTTGCCAAGCCAACAACCATCCCGGTGATGGCGCCGGTCGTGTTGAACTTTTTCCAAAAAATCGTCAGTAAAATAACAGGCAGGTTTGCGCTCGCTGCGACGGCAAATGCAAGGGAAACAAGGAACGCCACGTTCATCTTCTGGGCAAACAGGGCTAAAAGAATGGACAGGACCGCTACCCCGATTGAGGCAAAGCGGGCTACCTTAACCTGTTGTTTCTCCGTTGCCGTTCCCTTTTTTAAAATATGCGCGTAAAAGTCATGCGCAAACGCGGAGGCCGCGGAAAGAACGAGTCCCGCTACTACGGCAAGAATTGTTGCGAAGGCAACTGCCGAAATGAACGCAAACAGGAATTCTCCTCCGAGCGCCTCGGCGAGCAGCGGCGCCGCCATATTGCCGGCCGCATTGGCGGTGACAATTTTATCGTAGCCGACAAATTTCGCAGCTCCAAAGCCGAGGAATACAGTCATGACATAGAAAATCCCGATGATCCATGTTGCGTAGATTACCGACTTCCTGGCCGTAATTGCATCCTTTACAGTAAAAAAGCGAATCAGGATGTGCGGCAGCCCGGCTGTTCCAAGAACAAGGGCAAGGTTGAGCGAAATGGTATCGAGCGGATTTTTAAACTTATTACCTGGATTCAAAAATGCTTCACCTAGCGGAGTCGCTGCCTTCATTTCGTTAAACATTTTGAATACGCTGAAATCAAATTTCGCGAAAACGATAACTGAAATGATAAATGTACCGGCCATCAGCAAGACAGCTTTAGCGATTTGCACCCAGGAGGTGGCGGTCATGCCGCCAAAAACGACGTAAACGGTCATGAGCGTCCCTACAATGAGTACGGAATAAACATAATCGATTCCCAGGAGCAACTTAATTAGCGCGCCGGCGCCGACAAGCTGGGCGATCATATAAAAAATCGAAATGGTAATTGTGTTTAGCGCTACAACACCGCGTACTTTCTTTTCCTTAAAACGGGCCGCTATCATGTCGGCCATCGTATATTTCCCAAGATTCCGTAATGGTTCGGCAACAAGATATAGGACGACAAGATAAGCGACCAAAAACCCGATGCTATAAAAGAAACCGTCGAAGCCAGATAGCGCAACCATCCCCGCGATGCCGAGGAATGAGGCTGCGGACATATAGTCACCTGCAATCGCGAGCCCATTCTGGAAACCGGTCAGGCTGGAATCTGCAGTATAAAAATCGCTCGTTGTTTTCGTCCTTTTTGAAGCAAAATATGTTATAACGAGCGTAAGGAGGACGATCGCCAAAAATAGGGAAAAGGCTACAGTGTTCATCGCTGGGCCCTCCGTTCAACATTCTGTTGTTTAATTTCCTCCACAAGCCGGTCAAACCCGGCTGCCCGTTTTGTATAAATGATACACAATGCCCAGGTCATGATGAATTGCGCAAACGCAAACACCCAAGCCCAGCTGATTGGGCCGATTGCGGGGTTGTTCAAGATTGTGGAATAGGATGTCAAAACAGGAAGCGTAAAATAAAAGGCCAAGAAAAATAAACTGGCTGGCAGCAAGAATTGCCGTTTTTCGCGCAGTAACTGTTGAAAAGAGCTAGATTGGACGATTTTTGAATAGTCTAAAGAGGGAGATGAAAGATTTGTTTCCTTTAATTTCGGTTCCTTCAATGCCATGAGCAATTCCTCCTTGATAGTAAAAGGATAGATTGTTATAAAATCAAGGTTATTATATTACTATCAAAATAATTTGTAAATTCTGAATACGGATGATTATTGTTGGATTTTCGGCAATTTTCCCAATGAAATTTTAATAGATGAAGCTTGCCTTTTTAATTGAAAAGTGGTTGGAATAAGGGCTGATTTACTAGAATGGAAGAATAAATTTTCCCTATTTAAGGTCGGAGTGGAATAAAATGTTGCTCTTTACCGAAGTAGAGGTGAAAATTAAAGTCAACAGATAGAGGGAAGGTGGGATATACAGTGAAAATAATCTACCTTATTCGCCACTGCCAAGCGGAAGGACAGGAGCGGGAAGCCAAGCTTACTAAAGCCGGGGAAAGCCAGGCGAGGGAGCTTGCGACATTTTTGAAAAATAATCAAATCGATCATATTGTTTCGAGCCCTTTTGAAAGGGCGGTTTCCTCTATTCGTCCCTTTGCGGAGGAAGCTGGTATTGATGTTGAAACCGACGAACGGCTTTCGGAGAGGGTATTGTCGTCGGCGCCACATCCGGACTGGCTTGATATGCTGGAAAAATCGTTCAGTAATCCCGACTTGGCTTTTGAAGGCGGAGAGTCCGCAGCCGAAGCGGGACAGCGCGGCATCGATGCTATTAATGAAGTCATTAAAAGGACCGGTAAAAATGCGGCTGTTGTCACGCATGGCAATCTAATGGCCTTGATTCTCAAACATTATGACGAGACATATGGCTTCCAACAGTGGAAGGCCCTCTCGAATCCAGACGTGTTTAAACTCACGTTTAAAGGTGCAACTACGGAGATTAAGAGGATTTGGGAGTGAATAAAGGTGGAAGATAAAGAGAAATTATTGATGGAACGAATGAACCAGATCCGCCATTTGTTCGGACGTGAGTTTACAATTTTAGAAGGACTACCAATTTCGATTATCCTTGAACAAAAGGAGCCGGGAGTAGTCCTTGATTGGGAAGAAAAAATCTTAGCACTCCTTGATATTTCCAGTAAACTTGGAGTGGAACGCACTGGGGTCACATTGCATAAAGGAAACCCAGCCGTAGAGATGTTGGGTAATCTTCTACTTGAAAAAGGATTTGAACATTTCTCCTCAAAAGTGGATGTATACAAGGATTTAAAAAACTATAAGGAACCTGATGAGAAAGTAATGTGGCGGTCTCTTGAATGCCCAAAACTAAATGAGGAGGAATTCAAACATTACTGGGAGCAAGCGATGCTTTATTCCGCGAATCAGGCCTCCACTTTGACGATGGACCAGCAGCTTGCTTCAGTAAGGGCGGAGCTCGGATCAGAATGGAGGGGTGCATGCCGTGTCTTTTATATAGACGGGAAAGCGGCTGGTGTGGGCATTCCCCATATCGAACCCGGAATGCCGGGTGAGGGAAGGCTTTTCTATTTCGGAATCCTTCCTGAGGCAAGGGGACGGGGACTTGGTTCGTTTTTACATAAACAGGCCCTTTCAATGCTAAAGGATATTGGAGCGGACTATTATGTAGGCAGTACGCATATGGCTAATGTGGCGATGCAGAAAGTGTTTGAACGGAATGGATGCAGTGTCAGGTCTTATACCGAGTCGTATTATTATTACTTTTAAAAGAATGAGAGGGCAGATACCTTCATTTGTAATTTTTGGATAGGTTGGTGGTACTGCCAATTATTTCTGGTAAACTAATAGTATTGATGTTATGCCTGGCAGGATGGTACGCCAGGCATTTTATTCTTAATGTGCCACAAATGGCGCATGGTTCCGTCTACTATTTAAGGGGAAAGCGGAGGAAAGCTGATGTCGAGGAAAGAGGTCATTTCAGAGTGGTTCCGGCAGTATAGCCATGATGTATACAATTTTCTGATTTACTATACTGGTAAGCGCGATGTAGAGGACCTTGTCCAGGAGACGTTCATCAAGGCGCTGAAGGGGCTGGAGCGGTTTAATTACAATTCGAGTCCGAAGACGTGGCTGTTTGCGATTGCCCGAAACCTCGCGATTGATGAAGCGCGGAAAAAGAAAAACAGGATATGGGATAAAATAGCGCGGTTTGATAAAGCCAATGAAGGTGTTGACAGTGTAACTCCGGAGACGATTTTTGAGGGGAATGAGCAGGCGGAGGAACTGTTGGCGGCAATCCGCGGTTTGAAACAAAACTACCGTGATGTCGTAATCCTTCGCGGAATTAAGGAGTTAAGCGTGGCCGAAACAGCCGCAGTCCTTGATTGGACTGAGGATATGGTCAGGACGAATTATTATCGTGCCTTAAAAGCGCTCAGGAAGGAAAAAGGAGGTGGCCTCAATGAACAGCCAGGACGAATTTCGTGAATTGGAATTACAATTGAATAGCCTTCCTTCTAAAAAGTTGAATCCTAAATCCTTTGATGATATCCATCAAAACCTGATGCTTGAAGCCGAGGCACTCGACCGAAAGGAAAGATTGGGTTCGGTTTTGAAAAAGGCGGCAATGGGGATGGTAGGTGCGGCAGCGCTTAGCCTGATGCTGTTCCTCGGGTTCTCGATGGGCCCAGAGTCAAATTCCAGTGAGTCGTCGAAATTGTCTGGACAAAAGAATGATGCGAAAGTCACCGAGGATAGGGACGTTACTGAGAGTACGTCACAATTCAGGGGGAAATTGGTTGTTGAAACCGGGAACGGAGACATAGAGGAAATCGCGAATGAGGCGATAATTGACAAGGCTGCTGAAATTTTGCAGGCTGCTGATTGGGAGGATGCAAAAATGCAAATGGCCCATCCTCCTGATTTTAAGCTGAACGATCGTTATTTCATCTGGCTGGCACCAGGAAGCGACCGTCTCGAAATCATCATTTATGGTGAAAACAAATATACAAAATTGACAAAGGAAGCCTCGGGTGCGTTGTACGAAATGATTACTGGGGAAAGGCTTGGAGAGTAGTTTCCAACATGAGAAAAGCAGAAAGGATTTTTTTTCCAAACGATGAAACTAAAAAGCTTCCCAGACGTTAAATAGTAAAAAGGGAGGGAATAAAGATGGGGGATATCATTTCTCAATTGCTGCCTCTTGTTTTAATGCTGTTATTTTTTGTGTCCCTGGGGTTGTTTATAAGCAGATTGCTGCGGAATCAAAAGGAGCGGACCCATTCAAACGTTGAAATCGCAAAAAAACTCGACCATATCATTGAATTGCTTGAAAAGCAGAAGTCATAAAAGCTAATTCCATCAGGGAGACAATTTTCTCTAGCTGATAGTTAGGTAAGACAGCCCGGTGGCGATGTATTCGGCCCCGGGCTTTTTTCAGGGGTTAAATTTCAAGCTGTACCCTTTTTAATCAGCGCTTTTTTCCGTGGAAGCTGTTTTATGGCAAAGGAGATCACACCGCCCGTATAGAAGTCGGTAGCCGTTCCTTCGGTCACTAAATTGTAAAAAAGAATGTTGAAACTATTTTGCTATCTAGACGTTAACATATTATTGAAATTCAGGAAAATGCCCCATATCTATTTATACTAATACCCATATATGGTAAGTTTTCCATAAGAGGAAAAGAGGAGGAACAACAATGGAAACTCAAATCGAAACGAGTACGACGAACCGGCCGCCATCACTATTTGGCATTTTTACGAGTCCGGGAGAGCAGTTTGAAAGGATTAGGACAAATCCGAAAATCTGGGTGCCGCTCCTGATTGTAGCGGTCGTCAATGCAATTGGAATGGGAATTATGGCTATGATGATGGATGCCGGGATGCTCATCAAGCAAGGAGTGCCGGAAGAAAATGCCGATATGATTCTTGGCATTACCCGGATTGCGATGGTTGCAACCGGAGTCATCTTTCCGGCGATCGGCGCACTGATTTCAAGTGCTATTATGTTAGCTGTCGGGAAGATTGCAAATGCACCGGCTACATTCAGGCAGTTGTTTTCGATGAACACATACATAAGCTTTGTCGCCGCTGTCGGCCACCTGCTTAATATGGCTGTTGGGTATCTGATAGGTGCGGATGCGGAAACCCATGTCACAAGCCTCGGTGGATTGCTTGGAAAAGGCAGTTCCGGAGTCCTTGGCGCAATTGAGTTATTCGCAATTTGGGGAATGGTGCTGACTGCAATCGGGCTCTACAAAACGGCGCGCTTCCCAAAAGGACTTGCGTGGGCGGTTGCCATCGTCTTTTTCCTTGTTGGAATTGGGCTGGCTGCAATTGGAACTCTAATGCAAGGAGCGCCTAAACTTTGATGAACAAGAAAAAGAAACTGTTAATCGGCTCCACAATCGCCGTCCTGCTGCTATCGATGATCAGCGTCAGCGTTTACCGAGAAGTCTATGCTAAAGGGCCTTCTGTGAAACTAGTTGATTCAAAGGAAGATAGCATTTCCGCTTTCCTGATGGTCCCAGGCACTGTTGCGCTCGAGGAGGAACAGGCCGTGTATCTGTCTCCTGAACGGGGAGTGTTGAAGGAAATTCTCGTCGAGGAAGGGCAATCCATTGCAAAAGGAACCGCCATCGCACGTTTTGAGAATCCACAGCTACAGCTGGAGGAGGAACAAAATGCACTATCCCTTGAATCAAACGAAATGAAGATTGACCAGCTTGAAGAGCAAATTAGCAACTTGAAAGACCAGGAGCAAACATTGGCGGGTGCACCCGTTCCGGACCCCGCCGCTTCTGCGCAAATTGCCGCTCAAATCTCCCAGCTTGAAATGGAACTGAAGGTTGCGGAGCTTGAGCGGAGGCAGGCGGAATTGCAAAAGGAAAGCATTGAAAATAGAACCGCAGAGTTGGAGATTAAAAGTACGATTGATGGAACCGTCCTTTTGGTGAATGAGGATGTCTCACTGCAGGGAACTTCCGCCGGAAGCCCGATTGTTTTGATAGGCAAAATGGAAGGGCTTGTCGCAAAGGGCCTATTATCCGAATATGATACGTTAAAGGTGAGCACGGGGCAAAAAGTAACCCTCCGGTCTGACGCTGTACCTGACCAGTCATGGCCGGGCGAGGTAATAAAGGTAGGCACCCTTCCGGAATCCCAGGGGGCCATGGCCGGAAGCCAGGCAGTCCAATATCCAGTCATCGTGAAGCTTTCCGGGCAGAACCCTATCTTGAAACCAGGCTTCCAGGTAATTATGGAAATCGAAACGGAACAAAAGACAGCCATCGTCCTTCCTGACACTGCTCTTGTGGATGAAGGGGATTCCCAATATGTCTTTGTCGTCGAAAATGAGGTAGCCCACAAACGAAAGGTAAAAACAGGGATCATGTCCGGTTCAAAAGTCGAAATCCTTGAAGGAATCAAGGTCGATGATAAAGTGGTTGCCGTACCGCCTGAAAAACTGGAGGACGGCATGGAAGTGACCGTAAAATGATAGAACTCAAATCGATTACAAAGACTTACACCGTGGGAACAGAAAAAATCGATGTCCTGAAAAATGTGTCGGTCACGATTGAAGATGGGGAATTTGTCGCCATCATGGGGCCTTCCGGGTCTGGGAAATCGACGCTGATGAACATCATTGGTTGTCTCGATAAGGCATCCGAAGGGTCTTACTTCCTCGATGGAGAGGATGTTTCCGGATACAAGGAAGCTGAACTGGCCAGGGTCAGAAATGCTTCTATTGGGTTCGTCTTTCAGCAATTCCACCTGCTGCCAAGGCTTACCGCGTTAAGGAATGTCGAGTTGCCGATGATTTACGCCGGTGTCGCCAAAGCCGAGCGAGAGGAGCGCGCCGAAGAAGCGCTTGTTAAAATGGGTTTGGGAGACCGGATGGGCCATCTGCCAAACGCCCTTTCAGGAGGGCAAAAGCAGCGCGTCGCCATTGCAAGGGCGATTGTGAACAGGCCATCACTCATCCTTGCCGATGAACCGACTGGCGCGCTTGATACAAAAACAAGCAGGACGATTATGGAACAGTTCCGGAAATTGAATGATGAGGGCGTAACAGTTGTTGTTGTAACGCATGAACCCGAAATTGCCGAATATGCAAACAGGACGATTCTTGTCCGAGACGGGGAAATTGTCTCTGCCGGCTTGCAGGGGAATCTGCCAGAGCCTGCAAGCCCGGGAAGGACTGCAACGGGAGACCCTGCTGAATTTTACCATGAAGCGGGTAATAATGATCGTTCCATTCCGATTCGAAACTCTTCATTTGAAGACGATCGGGGGGTGGGCCGATGAGCTTGATGGAAAACTTTAAAATGGCGCTTGGCTCGCTAAAAGCCCATAAGATGCGGTCGATTTTAACCATGCTCGGAATCGTAATAGGCGTTGGCGCGATCATCATTGTCGTCGCAATTGGCCAGGGGGGCGAGGCGATGCTGAAAACCCAGATAACCGGCCCTGGAAATACGATTGAAGTGTTTTACCAGCCTTCCGATGAAGAAATTCGCGCCAACCCGAACGTGTTCAACAGGGCGCCTTTTACCCAGGAGGATATCCGGGCGCTTGAAAGGATTCCCGAGATAAAACGGGTGGTCGCATCTAGCTCGCAATTTTCCTCGGCGCGCCTGCAGGATAAGGTTGTTGATGTCTCGGCAACCGGGATTACGAAGGATTATATTAGCCTCCATGAGCTTAAGGTGAAAAGTGGAAGAACATTTTCCGCCTCCGACTTCCTTGGTGGCAGAAGGGTGGCATTGGCCAGCCAAAAGCTGCAGGAAGAGCTTTTCAAAGGGAAGTCACCAGTTGGAAAAGTCATCCTTGTCGCCAATCATCCGGTAGAAATCATCGGAGTACTGGAAAAGCCCCAAGGCCTGTTTGCTTTCGGATCGATGGAAGTTTACCTTCCCTTCCAAACGTGGCGAACGATTTACGGGAAATCCGACTATACGCAAATAACGCTCCAGGCGGCACATCCGGATAAAATCCAGGCAGCGGGGAAAAAGGCCGCGAAGACATTGAATACACTCCATAATACTGAAAAATCGTATCAGGTAATCAATATGGAGGAAATCGCCGCTGGCGTTGGGCAGGTTACGAAAATCATGACCCTGATCATTGGCAGCATCGCCGGCATATCGCTGTTTGTTGGCGGTATCGGCGTAATGAACATAATGCTTGTTTCCGTCACTGAACGGACGCGGGAAATTGGCATTCGGATGGCGCTCGGGGCGACAAGGAATCAGGTCCTGACCCAGTTCCTGATTGAATCCGTCACCCTGACCTTAATCGGCGGGATTCTTGGCATCGGACTTGGATGGGGAATCGCGACATTGGTCAGCATTTTTGCCGGATGGCCGTCCCTCGTATCCTGGCAGGTCGTTGTCATCGGGGTTCTTTTCTCGATGGTCATTGGTATCATTTTCGGCATATTGCCTGCCAACAAGGCATCCAAGCTCGACCCGATTGAATCGCTGAGGTATGAATAATGGATTTTGCAAACCCCTTCTATGCGGGCAACCGTTTAGAGGGGGTTTTTGTTTTTCAAGAAGGTGTTGGCCCATCATTGTTCACTCGGTTTAGCTGGCCAATAAAAAAATCCCCTTCTCCGCTTATACCTAAATGCGGAAAGGGGAATGTTTTCCTATAACTTAAACGAACTCTTCAGCGAAACAATCCGGTTAAATACCGGTTTTTCCGGTGAAGTGTACTTTGGATCAACATTGAAATAGCCGTGGCGGAAGAACTGGAATTTATCCTGCGGCTTTACGTCTTTCATGTTCGGTTCGACAAAGCCCTGCAGCACTTCAAGCGAGTTCGGGTTCACCTTGTCAAGGAAGGTTTTTGCATCGTCTTCGCCGTCTTCCTCACCGTTATCATCCAGGATGAGCGGCTCGTACAGGCGGAACTCAGCAGGAACGGCATGGGTCGCTTCCACCCAGTGGATTGTCCCCTTTACTTTCCGGCCGGTGAACCCTGTACCGCTCTTCGTTTCCGGATCGTATGTGCACCGCAGTTCAATCACATTTCCGTTTTCATCCTTGATGGCTTCCTCGCATTTAATGAAGTACGCGTGCTTTAGGCGGACCTCATTGCCAGGGAAGAGGCGGAAGTATTTGGGCGGCGGGTTTTCCATGAAATCGTCCTGCTCGATGTAGATTTCGCGTGAAAACGGGATTTGCCGGATTCCCATGTCCGGGTTTTCAGGGTTGATTTCTGCGTCAAGCATTTCCACTTCGCCTTCAGGATAATTCGTGATGACCACCTTAAGCGGGTTCAACACGCCCATCGTCCGGGGCGCTTTCAGCTTCAAATCTTCGCGGACAAAATGCTCGAGCATTTGCTCATCCACAACGCCTGAGCTCTTGGAAACACCTGTTTCACGGACAAACGCGCGGATGGCTTCAGGCGTGTAACCTCGGCGGCGCATGCCGGAAATCGTCGGCATCCTAGGGTCATCCCAGCCGTCAACAAAGCCTTCGTCCACAAGCTGCTTCAGCTTCCGCTTGCTCATGACTGTATTGGTGATGTTCAGGCGACCAAACTCGATTTGTTGTGGGGTAGCCTCCATCTCACATTGCTCGACTACCCAATTGTAAAACGGACGCTGGTCTTCGAACTCAACCGTACAAATGGAGTGGGTAATCCCCTCAATCGCATCCTCGAGCGGGTGGGCGAACGCGTACATCGGATAGATGCACCACTTATCGCCGGTATTGTGATGTTCCGCGTGGGCAATCCGGTAGATGACCGGGTCCCGGAGGTTGATGTTTGGCGATGCCATATCAATTTTTGCACGAAGGACCTTTTCGCCGTTCCCGAATTCTCCTGCCCGCATCCGTTCAAACAGGTTCAGGTTTTCTTCAATGGACCGGTCCCTATACGGGCTGTTTTTCCCGGGTTCCGTCAGAGTTCCCCTGTATTGGCGAATTTCATCTGCGGAAAGGTCATCAACGTAGGCAAGCCCTTTTTTTATTAAAAGAACCGCCCTGTTGTACATTTCCTCGAAGTAATCCGATGCGAAGTGAAGGTTTTCCCATTGAAATCCGAGCCATTTTACATCTTCCTTGATGGAATTGACGTATTCGATGTCTTCCTTCAAAGGGTTTGTATCATCGAAGCGAAGATTTGTCGTTCCTTCAAATTCATCGGCAAGCCCGAAGTTCAGGACGATCGACTTTGCGTGGCCGATATGTAAGTAGCCGTTTGGCTCAGGAGGGAAGCGGGTGGCGATTTTTTTGTGTTTTCCCGATTCCAAATCCTTGATAATGATGTCGCGGATAAAATTAGACGTATTGTCCACAGTTTTCTACCTCTTTCAAAAGCGCGATAAATGATACTTGTATATATATCATAAATACTGCTATTTTTCCATAAAACCAGCTATTTAATAAGGAAAGCTTCGGTTTCACCAAAAAATTCTTAGGTGCGGGCCATCCAAAACGCCTGCCAAACACTATGTGACAGTTTTCCGACATTGTTTGGTGTGTTATGTAAATCACATACTCTTCATGGCTGATTTTCTATAGTGGATGTATAGGAATGAAATGGAGGGAGTGTAATGGCTGCTTTCACCCGGTTTTACAAAAGAATGAAGCGGCATCCGGTTCAGTATACGAGAATGGCGGTGCAAATTGTATTTGCGCTGTTCCTTTTGTTCGTTGGTTTCCGTTTTTATCAATTTTATGAGCATTTCAATACCATGGGGGCGGAGCCATTTGTGCCGAGGCCCTCCGCTGTTGAGGGATTTCTGCCAATCAGCGCACTCGTAGCATTGAAGGTTTGGGTTACAACGGGGATATTTGACCCAATTCATCCCGCGGGGCTTGCGCTGTTCGCCTTTTTCGTCGCCTCTGGTTTTATTTTTCGAAAGGCGTTCTGTGGTTGGATGTGTCCAATTGGAACGTTAAGCGAATGGATTGGCAGGCTCGGAAAAAAGCTGTTCAAGCGGAATTTCGAAGTTCCAACATGGCTCGGATGGTTATTGAAGCCGCTCAAATATTTAATCCTTTTTTTCTTTATAAAATTCATTGTCATTGATATGCCGGTATTCTATGCGATCGATTTCATGGCGGGAGCTTACAACAAAATTTCCGATGTGAAAATGATGCTGTTCTTCATGCACATGGGCGGCCTTGGGCTGAAGGTCATCCTGGTTCTATTGGTCCTGTCCCTTTTTGTAAAAAACTTCTGGTGCCGCTTCCTTTGCCCGTATGGCGCGATGATCGGCCTCGGTTCGGTTTTCGGGATAACGAAAATCAGGCGCAATGAAGAGTCATGCATTGATTGCAACGCCTGCACGAGGGTGTGCCCACAGCGGATTGCCGTTTCCAAGGTAAAAGCCGTCAGGACCCCGGACTGCTCTGCTTGCATGTCATGCGTTGAGGTCTGTCCCGTAAAAGACACCCTAAACATGACTGTCGCCGGTAAAAGGGTCAATAAATGGGTAATCCCCGCGGTATTCTTCGCCGCCTTCTTTCTCGTGGTGGTGATTGCAAAAGTGACCGGCCACTGGAATACAATCATCTCGTACGAGGAATTCAAGATCCTCATCCCGAACGTTTACAATATCGGGCACTGAGTGGCCGAACATTAAATGCATCAGCATCTTCGCGGCAAGCAAAGACCGTTTCCCGCTGTGAAGGTGATTCTAGAGATTAAAAATGCCTGCCCACTGTTTCCCCGGGCAGGCAATTGTTTTTAATTGTAGTATCCAATGTTAAGATGCTAGCACACTCGGTCTCTTCCAAGCCTTTTTGCGAGGTACAGCTGCTTATCGGCTTCTTCTATCGCTTCATTCAACTGGGCAGGACTCGAGAGTTCTGCCATCCCAATTGAGAGTGACAGCCTTAAAGGTAAATCCCCATAAATCGGATGGCATGTTTGTTCTTTGGCGCCTTTTCTGATTTCCTCAAGCTTTTGCTTTACGGTTAAAATTCGATCCGTTGCTATACACAAGATGAACTCATCCCCTCCGTAGCGGGCGACGATTGTATCCGGGCCGCAATGGGACAGAAGGTATTTCCCTATCTTTGCTATGGCAGAATCGCCAATCTGATGGCCGAACTTATCGTTGATTTCCTTGAATCTGTCGATATCGATCATTGCAATGAACATCGGCTTTCCGGCCCGGCTGTTGTCCCGAAGCTTTTCCTCGAACTTTCGCATATTGTACAGGCCGGTTAACCGATCCCGGTCAGCAAAAAACTGGAGCGTCCTTGTCGAAGCAAGATGGCGCCTCCCCATTTCCACGAAAAAATACATTACCGCGAATGCAAGGAGCAGCGCGCCAAGATGGAGGAATGCGGCAGGCATGGGCAAAAAGAGCCTGATTTTAGCCGAAAAAAGATCGGATGCTGCCCAGGAAAGAAGGACAACACCAAATAGATACAAATAGAGATGTTTCCGTACGCCAATGGATTTGGCAAGTATTGAAAATGCCGCCGGGAGGAGAATGCCAAACAGAGTTCCCTGTATTGCGGTCGGCCCGCCAAGCCCAAGGCGGTATAGCGATGCGATGGCAACAACCGGCAAAACATATTTCCAGCCATGGAAGAAGCCTAGAAGGATAATCGGGATCATCCTTAAATCGACCCGATGGCCTCCGCTCATGAATGGGAAATGAAACATTGAAATGACTGTTAACGCCACAATGAATATATGTATTGCAGGCAACCAGGCCGCGCGGATTTTCTTCTCTTCACTTAAATGGTAAGTGGTATTTATACATAAATGCATCAGCAAAAGGATGCCCAGGTTGGATAAAAAAGACTGCAGGATAAAAATCCCTCCATTCACATGAAACCATTATAATACTGATATGCCATTTCCATCATCACTAAATAATGAAAGATATTCGAACATTTCGGGTATTCCCGCGACTCAGTGACATAATCAATTGACGGTCATCAAAGCAGGCTCAACTAAGCGGGAGTGATAAGTGAGGGGGAATTTTTGCAAAATAAAAACCAGCCGCGATGCAGACTGGTTTTGAAACCATCAAACAACTTTTTTCCTAAGCACAAGCCAGTAGGAGGCAAGTCCCCCAATAATCAGGATTCCGGCTATTCCGGGGAGGATATATGTCTTGATTGGGGATATGGGTTCCGTGGATTTTTCCTGGACCGGCTTTTGCGCTTCCTCGCCGGCTGCCTCCGCCAAGGTGATTGGCTGATTTTTACCAGTAAGTGTTGGTGAAATTGCTTCGTTGGATATAAAAAGGAACAAGAGTCCGAAAATAACTAGAATTTTCTTTAACATTGTATTCAACTCCGATATGTTGTTTATCGTGATGTTCCTATTTTAACATCTATAGAAAACCGCAAGGGGCTTTGTGGCTATTGTTCACAATAGTTTCATATTTAGCGTTTGAAATATGACAAATTTGGCTATTGGGAGTGGGTTTTGAAGGGTGCAAAACGATGGTGTGTGCAGCTTGAGGCGGGTGGCTCGATGGCATGGGCCGATTTTTCCCAAAAAGGCCTTGGCCTTAAATGGATTTATGAGGGAATCTTCCTTATAATAAGGACAATCAACAGGTGAAAAGGAGCAGTTTATGCTAACGATACGTGAAACATTTAAGCCATTTATACAGGATGTGTGGGAGAAGTCGGGGTTCAGCCGGCCGACGTCGATCCAGGAGGCTGCGATTCCGGCGATTCTTGAGGGGCGCGACGTGATTGCGGAGTCGCCAACCGGGACGGGGAAGACGCTGGCGTATTTGTTGCCGGTGCTTGAAAAGGTCGATAGTTCGAGCCTGGCGCTCCAGGCGGTCGTGCTTGCGTCGAGCCAGGAGCTGATTATGCAGGTGTACCAGGAATTCCAGAAATGGTCGGAAGGGAGCGGCATCCGCGGGGCGACTTTTATTGGCGGCGCAAACGTGAAACGGCAGCTTGAGAAGCTGAAGAAGAAACCGCATATCGCTTTCGGGACACCTGGCAGGGTCAATGAGCTGATTAAGCAGAAAAAATTGAAGATGCATGAGGTGAAAACAATCGTCCTGGATGAGGGCGACCAGCTTTTGGTGCGTGAACATTTCGGCCCGGTGCTTGATATTGTGAATTCGGCGCTGAAGGATCGCCAGGTAGTCCTGTTTTCGGCGACGATGAAGCCGGAGACGGAGCAGCTTGCGAAGAATTTGACAGAAAATGCGGAAATCATCAGGGTCACGAGGGATGAAGCGATTGAGCAGGGATTGGTTGAGCATATATATTTCTCATGCGAGCCGCGTGAGAAGATGCTCATGCTTGAAAAAATAGCGAGGCTGAACGGGATTAAGGCGCTGGCGTTCATCAACGATATTACCGAAATTCCGTTTATTACGGCGAAGCTTCAATTCAAGGAGTTGTCCGTGGGCCTTTTGCATAGCGAGCTTGGAAAGATGGACAGGCAAAAGGCGATCAAGGATTTCCGCGATGGTAAAATTAAGATGCTCGTCGCCACCGATGTTGCCGCGAGAGGGCTTGATATCCCTGGCGTCACCCATGTCGTCCATGTTGATTTTCCGAGAGATATCGACCAGTACATCCACCGCTCCGGCCGTACAGGTAGGATGGGCGCGAATGGGACGGTCATATCACTCGTAACGGAACGGGAGGAGCGCGAGTTGAAGACGTATGGCCGAAAACTGAACGTTCCGGTGGAAAAGCGGATTTTTTACAAAGGGACCATTGCCGTTGAGAACATCAGGCAAATCGAACGATCGAAAAAGAGATAGGAACAGGGCGTCCACGGTTGGGGTGGGCGCTCTTTTGGTTTATCAGCAACCTTTTAATAAAAAGGATTCGCGGGAACTTTTATCGAATGTATGTACAAAGAGAGCAGGGGGGATTCTTATGCAAAATCCAAGGTTGAAAGAACTGCATGATACATGGCTTGAAGAAGCGACGATTGGCGATATGCAGGAAAAAATGGCGACCGGGGAACTTACGTCTAAGGAACTTGTGCTGATGTATTTATACCGGATTTCAAAGTATGACCGAAAAGGCCCGGAGTTGAAGTCGGTGATTGAGATTAACCCGGATGCGGTGCAAATCGCGGCCGCTTTGGATGCTGAGCGTGAGGTTTCGGGAGCGCGCGGACCGCTGCATGGGATTCCAGTGCTGATAAAGGATAATATCGATACGGGAGACCGTATGCATACGAGCGCGGGTTCGAAGGCGCTGGCCGATTCATATGCGCCGGTTGATTCGGAAGTCGCGCGCAGGCTGCGTGAAGCGGGTGCGGTGATTCTTGGGAAAACAAATATGACGGAATGGGCCAATTTCATGGCAATCGGCATGAAGAGCGGCTACAGTTCAAGGGGTGGCCAGACACTTAATCCATACGGCCCAGGCACCTTCGACGTTGGCGGTTCGAGCGCGGGTTCGGGTGCGGCAATTGCGGCAAATTTTGCTGCGGTTGCGGTTGGGACGGAAACCTCTGGTTCGATCCTCAATCCATCGGCGCAAAATTCGCTTGTCGGAATAAAGCCGACTGTCGGCCTGGTCAGCAGAAGGGGAATCATTCCGATTGCGCATACCCAGGATACGGCCGGCCCAATCGCAAGGACCGTTACCGATGCGGCGATTTTGCTAAACGTGCTTGCAGGCGAGGATGGAGAAGACCCGGCGACATTGGCGAGCAGGCTCGTCGGAATGGACTTTACAATCCATTTGGAAAAAGGGCTTTCCGGCAAAAGGCTCGGCGTTGCCCGGGAACATTATTTTGCCGAAGCCGGTGAAAAAAGGGCCGCTGTCGTCGACAAGGCGATTGAAAAGCTGAAATCACTCGGTGCGGAAGTGATTGATATAACGATTCCCTCCGCGAAAAAGCAATGGGATTGGGAGGTGCTCACGTTCGAGTTTAAGGCAGGGTTGAACGCCTACCTGAAAAGCCTTGGTCCAAACGCGAAGGTGCGTACGCTTGCGGATGTGATTCGGTTCAACAAGGAAAATGAAGCGGAAATGCTCAAATATGGCCAGGAAGTCCTCATCGGATCGGAGGCTACAAGCGGCGGATTGTATGAGGAAGCCTATATCCGTTCGCTCGAATTCAATGAGTACCATGCGAAAGATAACGGCATCGATTATGTGTTGTATGAGTATCAACTTGATGCGATAGTTTTCCCGCATGATGAAGGGGCGGACCTTTCGGCGCGGGCGGGCTACCCGACGGTTGTCGTGCCCGTCGGCTTCACGGAGGACGGCGAGCCGGTGGGCATTAGTTTCGCAGGGACGGCCTGGAGCGAGCCGGAGCTAATCCAAATTGCGTATGCGTTTGAGCAGGAAACCCATGCCCGGAAACTGCCTAACCTCGAGAAAGACGCTGCACATTGATTTATGATTTTTTAAAAAAACATCCCTTAAAACAATGAAGAAACTGCCACTCTACGATAAGAATAATCCAGTTTCCTTAGTCAAAACTAAACAATATCCTGAATAAGGAGATGTGGTTAGGATGGGTAGAAAGAAGTTGGGAAACCGGAATGCGCAAATCAATAACAATAAAAGTGTAGGCAAAACAAGTTCTGAGCTTGTAAAGTTTACAACCGGCCAGGACAGGCTAATTCGTAATCGGCCGAATGATGATTGATGCTCGATTGAACTTTGGAAGCCACTCCTATTGGGGGTGGCTGTTTTATGTTTATGGTTATATTGGTCTATTCTCCAATGGGCACAAAGGCGCTATACTACATACAGAAAAAGGCAAACCTGCCGAAAGACAGGGACGCAAAGCGATGGGCCTGCCCGGGAAACCGAATGGCTGCCACGCCGCCGGACTTCTTTTTGGATGTCTGGGACAATTCCAAAAAGGAGAGGAAAGAAGTCTATGCGTAAAGCTTTGTTGTGTGCAATTTTATTATGTATGGCGGCGGGGTCAATGGGAAATCAAATTGTAAAGGCTGAGGGGGTGCCGCGGGCAACCTGGCTGTGGGATACATCCCTTATCGAAACTCGGCCTGATGAGGTGCTCGCTTTTCTTAAGGAAAACAACGCAAACCAAGTTTTTTTACAAATCAACCGGGACATCAGCATGAATTCATACAAGCGGTTCATCAGCAAATCCTCAGCTTTAGGAATCAAGATTCATGCGCTTGATGGCGCTCCTGACTGGGTATCCGGGAAAGGCGGCGCGTATTTGAACCAGTTTATGGGGTGGGTTGCTAGTTATCAAGCAGGGGCCGCTCCGGAAGAGAAGTTCTCTGGAATCCATCTCGATTTGGAGCCGTATTTGTACAGTGGCTGGACGTCCAACTACAAAGCCACAGTGCTTGCCTATCAAACCCTTCTTTTAAACGCGAAGGCGCAGTCTGGCCAACTTGGCTTGCCTCTGGGTGCGGATATGCCTTTTTGGTTTGACGAGCATACTTATAACAATAAAATTGGTAAAGGCAATCTCGCCAATTGGGCCATTCAAACGGTTGATTTCCCGACCATCATGGCCTACCGCGACACGGCGCCGGCAATCACCGAAATTATCAGCAACGAAATCCGCATGGCGCAAAATGCGGGGAAAACGCTTATTGTCGGTGTGGAAACAGGCGCAAGTTCGGAGGGTAATTCCATCACATTCCATGAAGAGGGAAAAGCTTATATGGAAGGCGAACTTGCCGCGGTTGATGGCAGCCATGTTTTTGCCATCCATTATCTTGAAAGCTGGATGAATATGAAACCTTAATGTTTTGGGAGAACAGTTGCACCAGAGGGGGTAGCTGTTTTTTTTACACGGGTAATTCGGGAAATAAACAATTTTGAAAATTTAGATAGAGGCGAATCCATGAAATAATGGGTTGAATAATTGGAAAAATGGTCCGAATTCTTTAAAAAATGGGGTGAATAAAAGTCGGTGGCTGCTAATTAACAAGATTGTAAGTGAATTTAACCCGTTCTTTTTGTAAAAAGGTATAGTCCCGGCTGGGAAATTTGGTGATCATTCCATAAATAAAGGGTGCCTAACAAAAATGAGGCAAAGGGTATGTCCTCTGCCTCATTTTTTCATCCTTCCAGCTTTTTAAGGTCTTCGATTGCCGGGCCTTCGACAACTTCTCCGTTATAGGCGAATCGTGAGCCATGGCATGGGCAATCCCATGTCTTTTCGGCGCTGTTCCATTCGCACTCGCATCCAAGATGTGTGCACGTCGTATCAACAAGATACAGCTTCCCGGTTTCGTCCTTGTAGCCGCCGGCACGTTTGCCATCGACCAGAACAACGCCGCCTTGGCCAACCGACAGATCGCCAGGGAACTTAGGAATAAACTCCAACTTTCCTTTTACAAGATGGCCGGCTACAGACGCATTAAAGCTGACCGCCTTTTTTAACGCCGGGTCGAGCTCGAAGCGGGATGGGTGATAAAGTTTTTTATACGGGCTTTCAAGGTTCAGGACATAGTCCGTTAAAATGTGCCCGGCGAGCGTACTCGTCGTCATTCCCCACTTTTTATAGCCTGTTGCAACAAGGATGGTTTCTTCATCATCCTTTAATGGCCCAATATAAGGCAGTTTATCAAGCGTATCCAAATCCTGCGCTGACCAGCGGTACATATAGTGCCCGTTTCCCAACACATCCTCGGCGAATTTAGCGAGCGCAAGATAATGCTTCTCTGTATTCTCACTTTTCCCGGTACGGTGGTTCTCTCCGCCGATAATTAGCAGGTTATCCCCATCATGAGGCGTATAGCGGATTGAGCGGGTAGGAGAATCCGCGCTTATGTACATGCCGCCGGGATATTCCTTGTCCGTCTTCACACCAATCGCATAAGACCGGGACGCGTACATCCTTGCGAAATACAGACCTCTTTTATCAAAAAATGGCCAGTGCGAGGCGATAATGGCATGCCCGCAGGATATTTTCAGCCCATCCTTTGTATGGACAACGGTGCCGCCTTCAAGGGTGATATCCTTCGCGGTGGTATTTTCAAACACTTTGCAGCCGGCATCAATGGCTTTTTTCAAAAGCGCCCTTAAATATTTCAGAGGGTGGAACTGTGCCTGGTGTTTCATTGCGAGCGCATTTTTGACTTTGATGTTAAACGGGATGCTCTCGCGCAATTCGTGCGGAATGCCAAGCTTTTTATATGCTTCAGCCTCGGTCTCGATTTTCGATTTGTATTGATCGGTTTCGGAGTAAATGACCGCATCCTGGCTGCTGAAGTCGCAGTCGATGTTTTCTTCGTTAATGATCCTTCTGATAAAACCGAGCGCATCGGAATGGGATTCATAGTAAAGCTTCGCGTTTTCCTCGCCAAAATGGCTGATCAGCTCATCGTATAGCAGACCGTGTTGGGCCGTGATTTTTGCGGTCGTATGCCCTGTCGTTCCGTTCAGAACACTGCCGGCCTCGATAATCGCCACCTTTTTGCCTTGTTTAGAAAGCAGGTAGGCCGTTGTGATGCCGGTCATTCCCGCCCCGACGATAGCGACATCAACAGAAAGGTCCCCCTCAAGCCTGCTAAACTTCGGAAGGTCGATTTCTCGCCAATACGTTCTCGGATACTTTGGCGTCCTGCTTTGTCCGCTCATGTTATTCCTCCTTCATCTGATAAGTCCGAATAATGCAATCTGCAATTCACTTTATCCATTCCTTAGGGCAACTGTCCCTAAAGATTCGCTTGGTTCAACCTAACCATCTGCAGAAAACCACCGCTGATGGAAGCTTCACTTTATTGTTCCCTGTTTTGGGAAAATAAACTCAATAACTTGCCAGGGGTCTGCTATCTGATTTTTCGAAGGATTAGCAATTCCGTTGACGCTTAATGCACTGACTGATATACTCACCCTCATACTAAGGATACCCAACAGAAGAAGGTGGCTTGAGTGGCAAAGGAATTTGAAACAAAAGTATTGCATGGGGACAAAATAGGCAGGGAAATTGCAAGCAAGGTGACACCGATTTACCAGACGTCTGCCTTTACGTTCAAGGATTTGGATGAGCTTGAAGGGTTTTATGAGGGCAGTGGGCGCTATCTGTATTCGAGGGTTGGAAACCCGAATACGGATGAGCTTGGCGCGGCGGTTGCCAGGCTTGAGGGGGCTCCTGCCGGAGTGGCGGCTTCATCGGGATTATCGGCTATCCTCGCCGGGGTGCTCGCGGCTGTTAAAAGTGGCGGCCATATTATCGCGGCGGACGACGTATACGGCGGCAGTTACCATATGCTGAAGGAAGAACTGAAGGATTTTGGCATTGAGACAACGTTTGTCTCATTTACTGACCTCTCCAATGTTGAAAAGGAAGTCAGGGAAAACACCCGCTTGATTTACACGGAAACGATTACGAATCCGCTTCTCCGCGTCGAGGAGCTCGGGTCGGTTATTTCTTTTGCGAAAAAGAAAGGCCTAATCACGCTTGTCGACAATACGTTCGCGACACCGCTGCATGTCCGCCCGTATGAGCTTGGTGCCGACCTCGTTGTACATAGCGCCACTAAGTATATTGGCGGCCATAGCGATGTGACATCCGGCGTCGTAGTCGGAAGGGAAGACTTGATTGCCAAGGCGAGCGGGAAGATAACCAACCTTGGAGCCAACCTGAGCCCCTTTGAAGCGTGGCTAACTACCCGTGGCTTAAAAACGCTGGCGCTCCGCATGAAAGCCCAGTCATCCAATGCCCGGCTGCTTGCTTTGGCGTTAAAGGAAAATCCGGATGTAAAGAGAGTGTATTATCCATTCGGGTATGGGGAAGATGGGTACGGCGCGATCGTTACGATTGAGCTTTCCGAAAAGGCGGATATGAATGGATTTTTCCGGGCGTTTTCCTGGATTAAAATTGCGCCAACACTCGCCGGCGTGGAAACAACCGTTTCCCACCCGGAAGTGACATCCCACCGCGCACTTTCACCGGAAGCGCGCGCCGCACTTGGCATTAACCGCCAAGTCGTCCGAATTTCGGTCGGCATTGAACATGTGAATGACATCATCAGCCAGTTCGAAACGGCGATTAAAGAATCCCTTCAAGGTTAATGAAACGACAGCACCGGCTAAAAAGGCCGGTGTTTTTTACCCGAAATTTGTGTTGCAGTTAAAAGGCCAATCTCTTTTGGTTCCCGCTTAAATCATCTAAAACTTCACTATTCAAGTACCCCTCCATGGCTGCCATGTTTCACAATCACCTCAAGATTGGTAAATAAGTAACGGGAAACTAGTAACTTTAAGGAGGCCAGCCTATGGCTCATAATCAAAAAGAGATAAAAAGGCAAAGGGAGAGATCCGAACGCTTTGAGGTGGCGTTCAACCAAATCCATACAGAATTAAAAAAGCTCGAGAAAAATGCAGATACCGACCATTTTATCGAGTTGCTCCATAAAGTGAAGAACAGGCATGCGCCAATACGCCGTTACTTTGACGATTTAAAAAGCTATGCCCGGCTCCGTAACGCGCTTGTCCATGAAAAGAGCAGGAAAAACTTCTATATTGCCGAGCCCCATCCGGAGGTTGTTGAGCAAATTGAAGCAATTGCCGAATTCCTGCAAGTCCCACCGTCAATCCTAACTGTTGCTTCGAAGCCGGTGAAGACGTTCCAGGCGGATGAAGAAATCAAGGACGCGCTTCTCGAGATGGAAAAGCACGAATTCACACAGTACCCGGTTTACGAAGGAGAAAGATTTAAATTCTTGATGACCGAGAGCGGGCTGAGGTGTTATTTTGCAAGCAGGCTGAAAGGCTCCAAGATTGAACTCGCAGGACAAAAGCTAAGCGATGTCCAAAAGTATGAAAAGACGAATACGGTTAAAATCGTATCGAAGGATATGAATATTTTCGAACTTCAGGACTTATATGATTCCCGTCCGGAGCATGAAAACAAACTGGAGGCAGTCATCATCACCGAGAATGGATCACATAAGGAAAAGCCAATCGGAATCGTTTCCTCATGGGATTTAATAAAGATGGATACGGATTAATTCATACCCTGGATGCATCCAGTTCCTGTTTAAATTAAATGGCTCCCCAAATGATTGTATAAACATCCCGGCCAAACCATTTTCAGCCGTGAAACAACATTTGTGAAACAAGAAAATTCGGGTGGTGCCAGGCACTGTTCGTATTTTCAAGTAAAAAACTCGCCAAATTCGGCGAGTTTTTTTGTGTTAACCTTTTGGATGTTCCTTTGGAGGGCGGGCATCTGGAGTGTTGGTTTCGTGCTCTTTTGCGGAGTAATAGGCGACTTTTTTAATGTTGACGCCAACAAATGTTTCTATGACAGACTGGCCGCCGGCAATGGCTAGGATTAGCCCGAGGACAAGGAATACTTTTGGAAAAAGCAAATAGCCTCCTCCAAGGAAAATCGCGCTCCAGATGCCCGCGCACCAATAACAGTTAAGCAGGTAGCCAAACATGTTCTTCGGGACGTCCTTTACCTCGCTGCCATGCGAAGTCTTAATCTCCTTCTTCTTCATGAAAGGCTTGCGGATAAATTCGGTAATTTTATCAAAAACAATCAAATGGGTCAGGCGATAGCTCGCCAGGATAAGGATGATGAGTTCCAGCCAGGACAGGCTTTCCATAATGAACCTCCTACAAAAGCTTTTGGTGTTAGATTGCCCAAAACATGCCTAAGGGTCCGTTATCTGTTTTCCCGCCCGCGAGAATAATAACCATCCTCTCTTCGTTTCGGTATATTTTTGTGAAAAAAACACAATCTATCCCGAGGAGGCGATTATATGAAAAAAGCTTTATTGATTCTATTGGTTTTCGTCATGGCCATTGTTGCAGTGCCGTCGATTTCAAGCGCCCAGACGATCCATACGGTTGTCCGGGGGGACACGCTCTGGAAAATTTCTGTCCGGTATCACGTTGGGCTTCATGAACTGATTAGGGCAAACCCGCAATTTAAAAACCCAGACTTGATCTATCCTGGCCAAAAGGTAACCATTCCGAAAATTGGGGCAAAGTCGGTGGAGCAGCAGGTCATTAGCCTGACGAATCAGGAGCGCGCCAAACATGGTCTTAAGGCGCTTGCGCATGACTGGGAGCTCTCAAGGGTGGCAAGGTATAAGTCCGTCGATATGAGGAACAAGAACTATTTTTCTCATACAAGCCCTACATACGGTTCGCCGTTCACAATGATGAAGAATTTTGGTATTGCCTATAGATCCGCTGGTGAAAACATTGCGGCAGGGCAGACGACCGCGGCGGAAGTCGTCCGGGCATGGATGAATTCGCCGGGCCACAGGAAGAATATCCTGAGCCGGGACTATACGCATATCGGCGTAGGCTATGCGGCAGGCGGTTCCCAGCGGCATTACTGGACACAGATGTTCATCTCCAAATAAGCTCTTTCATGGCATCCGCTTTCCAAAGCGGGTGCTTTTCTTTTGTTAAAAAAAGTCAGTCCCACCGCTGGGCCGAGCCTGTCCTCCGCCTCAAGTCCTAGATGAAAATCTGGCTTGAGCACGTTATTGAAAATTCTCCCTGAAGGTAAGATAGAGACATGAAAGGAAAGGAGAGGAAATGGAGTGAAAAAATTTGGTTTGCTCGTAGCAGGAGGCATCGCGGCCATGGTCCTGTTATCGACAATTGGCCCAATCGCGGGAATGGTGATCAGCCTGGCAATTCTGTACTTTGTGATTAAGCAATTCTTGAAAACGAAATCGACAGCGGCGAGGATTGGCCTTGGCATCCTTGGCCTGATCGTCCTATCGTCGGCGGCAAGCAACGCGCCTGCTCTATTCGGCCTAGCGGCGGCTTATGTCCTGTACCTCGTGTACAAAAATTGGAATGACACAAAGTATTCCGAACCCGTTAAAGAATCTGATCCATTCGTTAATTTCGAAACGCAATGGAACGAACTGCATAAAAACCACTAATTCATAAGGGAGAGAAAAGACAATGGCAAACTTATTTACTAAACTCAAAAACACGGTGATGGCGGATCTGCATGAAGCGTTGGACCAGAAGGAAAGGAAAAATCCGATCGCGATGCTGAACGAGTACCTTCGCCAATGCGAGAAGGAAACTGAAAAGGTACGGAAGCTTGTTGAGCGCCAGCATGCGTTGAAGGAAGAATTCAACCGTGAGTACAACCTTGCAAAAGATATGGCCGCAAAGCGGAAGCATCAGGCTGACGTAGCATCCCAGGCAGGGGAACTTGACCTGCAGGAATTTGCGTCAAGGGAGTACCTACAATATTCTGAGCGGGCGGCGCGCCTTGAAGAGGCGATTGCCCATGCGACAAGGCAGCACAATGAGCTTGAAGCGAAATACGAGGAAATGAAGCATAAGCTGAAGGACATGAACATTCGCCGCCTTGAATTGATGGGCCGGGAAAATATGAGCAGAGCCAACCATCGCATTAGCCAGGTGGTGGAATCGGGCGAATTGAAATCGGAAACCCGCTTCCGGGAAATCGAAACCTATCTTGACACTGTTGAGCACGAGGCGAATAACAACTATATGCGCAGCACAATCGATGCCAGGATTGCCCAGCTTGAAAGACAGTTGAAGGAACAGGAAGGGCAGCAAAACGCGCAATAAAATAGACTGGCCGAATGTGAAGTATGCACGGCCCAAGTAACAAAAGCAGGGGCGAGTCCCGGTAATACGCCGGGACGCCCTATTGTCAATAATTAAAATGTATAGAATGTCTAGCTTCAACGCTAAACGGGCGCTTACGCTTTTCTTAAAGACAACAACCCACGGGAAATGATATCCTAAAGATGACAAAAGATTATAGTACAGAAGAGGCTTTCGGGGAGGAAGAAAGATGGATAGGAAAATGACAGGGGATTATATGGGCTGGCTCATATTTGGCGGCGGAATCATACTTCTATTGGAAATTGCCTTTTTTAACAGCGGCCTTGTCTTTTCCATTTTCCTGGCTGTGGCCTTGATTTACATTGGCAGGAAAAAGTCTCCTTCCAAATTCGGAAAATTTCTTTTTTGGGTAGGGGTTGCAATTTTAATCGCGAGCCTGATGAGTATGATTACATTGAAACTGGTGCTGATTGGGATGCTCGTTATGGTCTTTATCCAGTTCATGCAGTCAAAAAAAGCGCATAAGCGGATAGCCCCGTCCATTGAAGTTACAAATCCGGGTAGTTCCGGGCATATTGTAAGAACAAAACCGCTTTTTGAAAATATCTTGTTTGGCCAGCAAAAAACCCCTGACCATGTGTATGACTGGAATGATATCAACATCCAGGCAGGGGTTGGCGATACGACGATTGATTTGAGCTACACCGTTTTTCCAAAAGGGGAGACGGTCATCTTCATTCGGAACTTCATTGGCAATGTCCAAATCCTCGTCCCGTATGAAATGGAGGTCAGCATCAACCACTCGGTAATGGCGGGTTCGACGACCATTTTCGGCCAGGAGGAAGAAAAGGTTTTTAACCAGGTCTATCAGGTGAAAACAGCTGATTATGATGAATCGATCCAGAAGGTGAAAATTTTTACATCATTAGTCGTCGGGAATCTCGAGGTGAGCCGGATATGAGCGCAATCCAAAGACAGGTTGTCTGGTGCCTCGGGTTCGCCATTATTTTAATGGTTATTGGTTCAACGGCCTTTTTTGTCGTTTTTCCAATTTCCGAATTGTCGCAGCTTTGGGAGAGGGAACTGATGGGCATCCCATTCATCATTTTTTTACCAGCATCAAGCGGGGCATTCGGAATTTTGTTCGGCTTGATTTCCGGTGTTTTCTGGAAATCACAGCTTTCACAGATCGGCCAGTCACTCCGCCAGATTGAGGAAGGGCATCAGGCGGAATTCAAGGATGATGGTTCTGTTTTTGAAATGAAAGAAATCCATGAACGTTTTCAAAAACTGAATGCCCAGCTGTCGGAAAAAGCAAAGGTATCTCAACGGCTCGCGACTGAAAAAGCCGAAGAGCAGGAAGTGAGAATCCAGGAAATCATCTCCCAGGAGCGAAACCGGCTTGCCCGCGAACTTCACGACTCTGTTAGCCAGCAGCTTTTCGCCGCTTCGATGCTGATGTCGGCGGTGACGGAATCAAGAGAGGAAGTGAAAGGCCCGGAATCAAAACAATTAAAGCTTGTAGAGGAGATGATCCACCAGTCCCAGATTGAAATGAGGGCGCTTCTCCTACACCTACGCCCGGCAGCCTTGAAAGGCAAGTCACTTCAGGAAGGCATCGCCGAGCTTCTTAATGAGCTTTCACAGAAGGTAATGATGGAAATTACCTGGAGGGCAGAGAACTTTTCAATGGATAAAGGCGTGGAGGACCACCTGTTCCGTATCCTCCAGGAATCGGTCTCTAACACGCTTAGGCACGCGAAGGCAAAGTCACTCAACGTACTGTTAATTAAAAGGGATGGTTTGATTATAATGCGGGTTGTTGATGACGGAGTCGGCTTTGATGAAGATGACCGGAAAGCGGGTGCGTACGGCCTGCAAAATATGCATGAACGCGCGCTGGAAATAGGAGGCACGCTGAAGATTGTCTCTGTGAAGAATAAAGGGACGCGGCTTGAAGTGAAGGTTCCGGCTGTGTCGAATGGGGATGGGGAAAAATGATTAAAGTTGTATTTGTTGATGACCATGAGATGGTCCGCATCGGAGTATCTTCCTACTTGTCCGCACAGCCCGATATCGAGGTGGTTGGCGAAGCGGACAACGGGCAACGGGGCGTCGAACTGGCGCTGGAACTAAGGCCGGATATCATCTTGATGGACCTTGTGATGAAGGAGATGGATGGAATCGAGGCGACACGCCAGATTATCGAGCAATGGCCCGAGGCGAAAATCATTATCGTCACTAGCTTCCTTGATGACGAAAAAGTGTACCCCGCCCTTGAAGCGGGTGCAACAAGCTATATGCTGAAAACATCGAAGGCAAGCGAAATCGCGAACGCTGTCCGTGCTACATACCAGGGCCAATCGATTCTTGAACCGGAAGTTACTGGCAAAATGATGCTCAAGATGCGCCAGAAAAAAGAACTCCTTCCCCACGAGGAACTGACGGAACGGGAAATGGAAATCCTCCTGTTGATGACCGAAGGAAAAACGAATCAGGAAATCGCCGACGAACTGTTCATAGCTTTGAAAACAGTCAAAACTCATGTGAGCAATATTCTCTCAAAGCTCCAGGTCCAGGACCGTACACAGGCTGTCATCTATGCGTTCAAGCACAACCTTACGAAGTAGGATCCGAAGTTTAAGAATAATAGAAGAGCTTCCTTCCAAGAGAAAAGGAGGCTTTTTCATTTGGGCAGTTTTCAGGAGGCTTAATTGTTTTGAAAATGGTACGTAATCCGCTTCATAACAGCCATCTGGTTCATAAAATCAATTTTCGGTACGTAAAAGTATAAACCCGGTTCATAAAAGTAAAATTCGGTTCATAAAAACATCATTATGGTTCATAAATCCAGCAAACAGGTTCATAAAAGCTAGAACCCGCTAGCCATTTGCTATCACCATCATAGGTTGGTGCCTAAGGACCAGCAGGACTAAACTTCCTGGCAGCAGAACATGCCGAAAATCATGCGAAATTTACATGCCTGACAGCGGGAATCGTCCCCGGCTACATACTCCCAATACTTATGGCTAAATCATTTGTTTTTTGCTTCCGGATTTTCCTCGATTTTCTCTTCATGTTCTTTTATTTCGGCCTCAAATTTCTTTTGCAGAAGCGATTTGTCTCCGTATAAAACCAACTGGTCGCCGGCCTGGATTTTTTCTTTTTGCCGGTCGTGGCGTATGGCCACATCCCCTCTTTTAATGAAAAGGATATTGATATCCTCTTCTGGCTTGATCGTTTCCTCCAGTGTATTCCCGACTAAATCAGACGCCTCATGGACATGAATTTCTACAAAGTAATCATCATCATTTTGCAATAGTACATCTTTGATCGGGAGGTCCTCGAGTTTATAGTTTTCCTCAAGTTCTTCCTGAAGGATGGAAGAGAGCCTTTTTTGTAAAAACGGAAGTTTGAGGATAACCAAAAGCAGGACTAACACTCCCGCCGTAACGCCTAGCTCGGTTATATGAAAATTTTTTTGCAGGATGCCGCTTATGGCGGAAATGATGACAGCGAGGGAAAAAGCGCCAAACATGATCAGGAAAGCGCCGAGCCTTCTCCTGATTGGATGGGCAATAATGAGCTCGGATTCCCCCGTAGTGAATCCTGTACTTGTCAGCATGGATACGACCTGGAAACGGGCGATGGGTTTTTCAAGCCCTGTAAGGACAAATAACGCTGTACAAATTTCCACTACGATCAAGATAATCCCGATATAAATACAAATAAATAAATAACCCATCGCCAGTTCCTCCGTATCCGGAATCATGAATCGCCATTTTGGCCAAATCAGCAAAAAGCCTAAAGGGGTTACCCTTTAGGCATTATCCTGTTCGTTCTTGTTGTAGTAGTGCACTCCGTATTGTGATCCTTCGCTAACCATTTTGTTGTCATCGAGGTCCATTGGGTCGGATAGGCCGGCTTTTGCGACGGCAGGCTCCATATTGTTTTTTCCAAATGGAAGTTTGTTGACTGCTGAATTGACCATTTCTTTCATATTCATACTCGACGGTTTCAGTGCGTACCAAAGCAATGCCCCAATTCCGGCTCCAGCTACCAGGTAACGGGTATTTCGATTCATGCCAGACCATCTCCTTTTCGTCTATTTTCTCTCTTGAGTGTAATGTTTATTTACCCTGTGCCTCGTCCATAAAAACCTTCCCTCCTCGTTAAGGGCAAAAAAGTTTTGAAAAGGATACTTTTGGGGATTGTTAAATAAGGCTGGGTACGTATTTATTGATTCGATTGGATGTGGGGAAATGAAGCATGTATTTAATGGGGGTACCTGGGAATGGCATGAATTTCCGGAATCGGATAAAGCGGGAATCGAAAAGCTTATCCGGGAAAAGGATCCCTATGATATAAATAAATGGGCAGCTAATCTACCAAGGATAAAAACAAACCATATAATGGTAGACACATTTCGGAAAGGACACGAATGGATAGCCGGAACCCTCGTTTTCAAACAGGATTTAACGGAAAAAGAAGATTATCATTATTTCCACTTTTTTGTCGCGGAAAATTTCATGATAACGAGTGGGCTGGATTTTAATGTTTTTGGAAAAGACGATTACAGCCTTCTGAATGAACAAATGGAAACCTGCGATAATGCCCTTGAGGGATTTTCAGTCCTGCTCGGGGAAATTACGACCAGCAGCCTGATGAAAATCGACCCATTTGAGGTAAAGCTCAACGACCTTTTTTGGAAGGTTAAAAAAGAGAATAGTACCGGGTTGCTAGAAGAAATCTACCATGCCCGGCATGAGTTGCTGGTCCTAAAACACCTTATGATGCCGCTTCAGGAAATTAAAATAGCAATGGAAGAGGCATTTGGAGAACAAGCATCCGGCGGGCCAGAATATAAAAGAACGTGTTTGAAAATTGAGAGGGGTTTCAAAATCGCAAACGAATACCAGACGGAGATCGATACGCTTATAAGGCTAGAGGAAGTTGTTTCTTCACACCGTGGAAATGAGATTATGAAAACACTGACGGTTCTTACAACTTTGTTCACCCCTATTACCGCTCTTGGGGCCTTGTGGGGAATGAACTTCAAGAATATGCCTGAACTTGAGTGGAAGTATGGGTATTTATTCGCAATTGGACTTGTTATGATTTCTACTCTTATCCTATATATCGTTTTGAAAAAAAAGGGATGGGCGGGAGATATTTTACGCGGAAAAAAGCGGAATTCATTCTTTAAATGAACGAAAGGCAGGCCTGGGGGAAGGCCTGCCTTTCATTATCTATTCAAAAAAAGGGGGAACACATATTAATCGTCGCTCGACAAAATGCCGAAAATACGCAACAAATTGATGAACAGGTTGACGAAGTCCAAATACAGGTTCAGGGCCATGAGCGGAACTTCTTCAGCTGTAACGCCATAATGCTTCATTCTATTAAAATCAAATAGGATGTAGCCGCTGAAAACAAGGACGCCTACGAATGAGAATGCGAGCATTCCAGTCGAGTTAAGCGGCCAAATCAAATTGAAAATCGAAATTGCGATAAGTGCGAGCAGGGCTGCCATCAGCATGCCGCCCATCCAGGAGAAATTGCGCTTCGTCTTTGTTGCGTAAACGCCGATTCCCGCAAAAACAACCGTTGTTGTCCCTAGTGCGAGCAAGACCACTTTGCCACCAGATTGTGCCATATAGTGGTAAATAATCGGGTATGTGGTTATACCCGAAATGAACGTAAAGGCATAAAGGAATGTGTACGAAATCGTCCTCTTTCTGCGAATCAGGAATGCGAAAACAAGCATACCTATTTCCAGGATGATAAGTGGAATAAATAATGCCGGAGGAACGTAAACACCAGCCATTGCGCCAAGGAGCGCGAACGCAATCGACATTGCGAACGCCCTCATTACGGATGGCAAATGTTCCGTGCTGGTTTGTACATACATGAGTGCTTCACCTCATAAATTTTTTCGTATAAACGTTGTACGGGTGGAAGATTCAAAGGTTTCAATTTTTTTCAAAAAAATTCTGGGCAACTGTAATCAACGGACATTGTATCCGGCTGGTTATTCTTGAAGACGATTATTTAGAGAAAAAGAAGCTAGCCGCGGTCAGCAGATCCCTTGGTCTGTTCTTTTAGGAGATCCCTGATTTCCGTTAACAATACCTCGGTTTTGTCGGCTTCTTCTTTTACCTCTTCCTTCTTTTCTTCATTCACCTGCCTGAAGTGTTGGAACAGCCTTATGAAAATAAAAATTGAAAATGATACGATTAAAAAGTCGATAACAGACTGCAGGAACTCTCCGTAGAGGAGTTCCGCGTCACCTACCGGAAAACTCAGGCCTTTTAGGTCGATTCCCCCCATAAACAGGCCGATAAGCGGCATCAGGATATCTTCAACAAGCGAAGCGACGATTTTGCCAAAAGCCCCTCCAATGATGACCCCGACAGCCAGGTCAAATACATTTCCTTTCATTGCGAATTTCTTGAATTCTTGCAGCATTCCAAATCCCCCATTTTTAAAAAAGATAAGCCTACTTTACCAGCAATGCATGGAGTTGTCACTGCCTGGAATGAAAAAAAGGAGAGGCTCTCTGGCAATAAGTTGTGCCTCTAACCGCGAAGGTTTACAAAAAAACAGACAGGGTTTTCGAAAACCCCTGCCTGCCTTCCTCATTAGATGCAAACCATTTTTTTTAAAAGTTTAAATGAAATGGTGTTTTTCAAACAACCTTTGATTAAAGTGATGTCCCACTTTCACATAAACGGTCAGATTAAGTGAAATGGTTTTTCAATCAAACGTTTGATTGAATTGTTAAATTGCCCAGTTTCCGCCTCGGAAGACGGGTTCGGATTTGCCGTCCTCGGTGATGCCGTCGATGTCCATTTCGGCGGAGCCGATCATGAAATCAACGTGGGTGATGCTCTCATTCAAGCCTGCCTCTGCAAGCTGCTCGGCATTCATTGTTTTGCCGCCTTCAATGCAGAATGCGTACGCGCTGCCGATTGCCAGGTGGTTTGACGCGTTTTCGTCGAAAAGTGTGTTGAAGAACAATACATTTGATTGTGAAATCGGCGAGTCGTAAGGGACGAGCGCCACTTCCCCAAGGTAATGGGAGCCTTCATCGGTTTCAACAAGCCTCTTCAGAATTTCTTCGCCTTCTTCGGCTTTTACATCGATTATTCGGCCATTTTGGAACGTCAGGCTGAACTTGTCAATGATGTTTCCGCCATAGCTGAGCGGCTTAGTGCTGGAAACAACGCCGTTGACGCCAGTTTTGAGCGGAACGGTGAATACTTCCTCTGTTGGCATATTAGCCATGAATTCAAACCCTTTTTCATTGATGCTTCCAGCACCTACCCAAAGGTGGCCATTAGGAAGCTCGATCGTCAAATCGGTTCCAGGCGCCTTGTAATGAAGGAATTTAAAGCGCTTATCATTCAGGATGCGCACCTTTTCGTGAAGGGTCTCGTCATGCTGTTTCCACGCCTGAACCGGGTTTTCCGAGTCGACACGGACAGCTTTGAAAATCGCATCCCATAGCTTATCAACCTGCTCGGATTCTGGAGCATCCGGGAATACTTTGGCAGCCCATTCCCGGGAAGGGACAGCGATGACTGTCCAGCTAACCTTATCGGACTGGATCATCCTGCGGTAATTGGCAAGTGCGGTACCCGCGGCTTTCTGGAAGTTGGAAATGCGCTGTGGCTGAACACCTTTCAGAAGGTCCGGGGATGAAGATACAATCGACATGAAGGCAGCTCCATTTTCGGCAAGCTCTTCCGTTTCCTTCGCTCTCCACTTTGGATATTCATTGAATGCTTCCTCTGGTGCAAGTTCATACTTCAGGCGTGACACCGTATCATCGTTCCAGTTAACGACGACATTGTATGCACCGGCTTCGTATGCTTTTTTCGCGGCAACCCTGATAAATTCTGCTGCGTCAAGCGTCGCATTGATGACAAGCGTCTGGCCAGGCTGGACATTGACCCCAACCTTGACAGCGAGCTCCGCGTACTTTTCCAATCTTGTTTGAAAATCATTCATTGTATGTACCTCTCTTCCTGTTTCATCCTCCTCAGTTTATCTCTTTTTTGGAAAAAAAAGAAATGAAATACACGCGGGTTATGTGAAAAATGGCCATTTCAAGGTACAAACAAAAAAGCAGCAGGCGAGGCCTACTGCTCGATATCATTATATAATTTTATATTCAAGTAAATCCCCCAGGAAAACAGCGATGCGAATGCGATAATTCCTGACAAAGAGGTAGGAGACATCCAATCCATCATTTCCACCATCCCAACGTGGTTTAGTATCTGTTAACTTGAAGTATACGCTCATTTATCAAACAGTTCAATTAAAAGTTCACCAAATTTTCACAAAATAATATTGACAAGATGATAGGGTGAGCGCAGTAACTTGAAAATGGAAAAACCTTAAATAACACTCCCTACTTCATTTGGATAGCAGAAAAGCCTGTTGGACAAGTTTTTTGAGCAGCTCCGGGAGCGCTGTGAATGAAAAGTCCAGTTCGAGCCGTTCCGTTTTCTGGTGCGGGTCGGCTCCATATGGACCAAGGTTGAATACCGGCATATTGAGTTTCCTGATTGAATCGAATGGAATCGTATAGCCATTGCCGTAGAGAGGCATATTCCCGGAAAGAAGCCTGATATCTTTTTCGGTCATGGACGTTGCGACAAAACTTAGATCGCACAGACCTGGAAAAAAGTTCCGGGCGACAATTTGTTCATTCTCCTTTTTTATAAAAGAAGCAAGTGACTGGACCAAACCGGAATTCCGGGATGAAACGGCCGGGTAAAAGGGAGGGCTAAAATAAAATACGATAAACGGCTTTTGATTTACAAACGCTGAAAACTCCTGAACGATTCGAAGTGTTTTACCTCGCTCGTCCTCTCCGGCGGCTGCTGCCAGAGAGGAAGCTATTAAATCCGCGGCTCCTTCTTCCCCAATTAAATCAACAGCATGCGCATACAACTCGTCCCACGTATAAACCCCTATCTCAAAAGGTAATCCCTGCATGCCGGCTTCTTCCGCTTTAACCCGGTAATGGACTGCAATTCTGCCGGCTGCTTTCCGGGTCTCGGCCAAAAGCCAATGGAACAGTTCCTCAGGCTTTTTTTCCATATACAATAGGTTGAACATCACCACCGCTGAGGTTGGCGTCTGCACATTGTAGCCTGCTTTTAAATCCCTCATCATCAGATTTGTCAGGGCGGGGGTTTTCTCGTCGCCAATCGTTTCGGCACTCCTGCTGTTCAATTCAAACTCCATCGTCAGCGCTGCCGCCATCAGGGAAGCATTCAGGCCGGCAAACGGTTCCCCGACATGCGTTTCCTGGCCGATGCATAAAAAGCTCGGCATCATTTTCCCAATCGTTCCGGTATACATGTATTTATTCGTATCATGTGGGTGCTCTTTGAATGAGGGCTCCGAATTCAGGCAAAGAATGTATTCAAGACCCAGTTCCTCTTTTAAGCGGAGGATTTCATCAATGGCCTTCAGCATTCCTTTAGAACTGACTTCCTCGTCCGAAACGGTAATGAACAGGAGATTTCCGTCAAGTTTGCCTTCCCCGCCTTTTTCCAGAATGGATAGTTGGGCGACGATGCCGGCCTTCATATCCAACGAACCTCTGCCGAAAATCCAATCCCCTGACTGCAATTCCTCCCTGAAATCGTCCGGCAATAACTCTGGATTGGTTTGATATACTTCTGTCAGTTTTTCTGTATTGAACGCGAATTCCTTAAGTTGCCCATAATCGTCGACCCCTACGACATCGAAGTGGCTGATCATGACAATCGTCTTTCGAGTGCCCTTCTTTTCCACAAAAGCAGCCAGGAAGGAGCCGTCCAGTGAATTATGTACATTCAAATGATGGGGGTTCTCCTGGAAGTAGGGGAGCTTTTTCAGCTCAAGCGCCAACAAATCCGGGAATATCGCCTCCGTTTCCGTCCCCGTGATGCTGGGAATGCTCACGAGCCGCGCCAATAAATCCGATAATTGTATCTTTGTTTGCCAATACATATCCAGGACCTCCTTTTAGGCTGAATCCGCTTTTTGTTTATCATATAACCTAAAGGTCACCCAGTACAGCACTGCGCTCAAAAGTGAAAGCGCACAAAGGGTAATGAAGGTCCAATCATAGCCGATCCACTCGGTTAATGGTATGGATAGGGGTGCAATTGTCCTCCCGATGGTATATCGGAGGCTTGCCGCAGCGAAATACTGGCCGCGCAGGTGTTCAGGGGCAAGCTTTGATACAAATCCTTGCTGGACGCCGGCTGTTGCGAGTTCTCCGAGGGTGAAGATTGCCATGGCGAATATAAGCCCCCAAATCCACACGGTCTGTCCAAAGAGGATAATCGAAATCGCAAACAAAATTGATGACACGATAAAAACATTTTGCTCTTTGTATTTTGACATCCATCGTGTGACAACGACTGTAAATAGTGCGACGAGCAACCCGTTTTCAGAGAGGATTAAGCCAAAAGCCTGTTCTCCGTTCACCTTGAAACTCCAGTCCCCCAAACTGAATACTGTCTGGGTTCCAACGAATTCCTTCATGTAAACCGGAAACAGCAAATCCAACTGCATAAATGTCTGTGAAACGACAATCCCGGCGATGATGAACAGGAGGAAAATTTTGTCGGCCATAATGACCCGATAATCTTTAAACTGATTAACGATTGCCGAATACCAGCTGTTTCCGTCGGTATTAGCGGAAACCATTTTATGCGGCAGCGTTTCCCGGATCCATTTTAAAAGGATAAATGAAAGCAGCAGGCCGATGAAACCTGAAACGAGCAGCACTTCGAAAGGGTAACGCACGAAAAAAATCGACCCAAGGATCGGCCCGATAACAACCGATATATTAATCGAGGTGTAGAACACGGCGAACACTTCACTCCGGTCTTTTTCTGGTACGAGATCGGCGACCATCGCTTGGCTTGCAGGCCAGTAAAGCGAACCGAAAACCCCGGCGAACGCAAAGCAAATAAAGCCTAGCATCGGGGAGTCGAGCAATGGTGACTGGGCAAGCCCGAAAACTAGAAAGGACAAACCCTGGCCCGCCGCTGACAGGACCATCATCTTTTTCCGTCCAAACCGGTCGGCACAGTAGCCCCCAATCAGGTTGGCGGCAACCGAAAAAACCTGCGAGAAGACAAGAAGGAGTCCTGCTTTGCTTTTCCCGAATTCCTCGGAAAAATAGATTGCTAAAAACGGAAAGAACATCCAGAACATTGTATTAAATGATGCTTCCGCCACGAGACGGATGCGTAAATTAGTATCCCAATCTTTAAGGCTCATCTGTAAATCTCCATTTCTATAACTGAAGGCAGCTTTTTAATCATACTACCTTAGAGGAAGAATTTTCAAGAAAGAAAACCGTTTTTAACATCCGCGTGGAAACAAAAGGTTTTCTCATGAAGAATGCCGAACTATACAGTTGAATGAAACAAAAGGGGCGAAAATCCATGGACAATATGATAAACAGGATTGCCGAAGATATGACGAAAACCAGTCCGGAACAAATGTGGGCCGGCTTTCAGTATGTGGCGTTTGCGCTATATGATGAAAAGCTGGTTTATTTATTCAACCATCCGAACTATCCGGCGGTAAACGAAAAACCGTACTGTGTGTTAACCCGCACGGATTCTTTTATCGCTGAAACTTTGATTCTATTTGAAGGGCATCCAACCGCTATAGCGAATCTGTCCCTCCATAACGATTATGAAGGATTGTTTTCCACCTTGGTCCACGAATTATTCCATGGATACCAATATATAAAAGGGGAAAAACGGTTCCCGAATGAGCTTCTCGGAATTATGTATCCCATCCAGGAGGAAAATGTCGAGGCGAGGAATCAGGAGAGGAAGGCTTTGCATGATGCGTTCATGGCGGACAGCCGTGAACAAATGCTTCATGATCTCTGCCGGTTTATAGCGTTGAGAGAGAAACGGGAGGAACTGATCGGGGAAGCGCTCGAATACGAAAACAGGATTGAAACGGTCGAGGGGCCGGCCATTTATCTCGAGGCAAAGGCAAAGTCACTCGTAAGCCCGCTTTCTTTTGGAAAAATTCTCGAATACTATGCGGCCTTCCTTGTTGATCCCTATGATTCTTCCTTTCAATTGCGCAGAAGCTGCTATTATACCGGAATTTTTTTATCGTTGATCCTTGATAAAGTAGCTCCAGCTTGGAAGGAATCTTTTATGGAAACGGATAAGACTTTGTATGCTATTTTAAAAGAAGCCTTATTTGGCCAGGGGCTGGGCCTTCCTGAAGTGAAGTTGTCTTTAAGTGGGGAGAGCCGGAACATTGTCAGGGAGATACTTGAAAAAAGGGAACAGGGTTTTGATGAGTTTTATAAAAAGCCCGGAACTCGGGTATGCATATTAGGAGAACTAACAGCCAAAGGAATTGACCCCATGAACATCATCCGCCACGGGGACAAGCTGCTGCACAAACATTATCTAAAAGTAGCCATAAGCCAAGAGGAATATCTTTTCAAGCAGCCCGTGGTAGCATTTATTAATAAGGATTACCGGCAGATGAAAGAGCTGCATCTAATCCTAAATAACAAGCCCGTTGAAACGAAGGAATCGCTCATCTTAGACGGCATCGGTGAAATAAAAGGGACATACAAAAAAAAGGGAGATATTCTTTACCTGTACCCGAAAGAATAGGTGTGAAAAATGTATGCAAAAATTGAAGCAATGGGCTAGGCAGCTTAAAAAACAGATCATGATCCTTTACTATGCGGTCAGGGATCCCCGGATGCCGTGGTATGCGAGGCTTGTGGCTGCCATGGTTGCCGCTTATGCGCTTAGTCCAATCGATTTGATTCCCGACTTTATCCCAGTGCTCGGATACCTCGATGATGTCATCTTGCTGCCGATCGGAATTTGGCTCGCCCTAAAACTAATACCGATGGAAGTCAGGCGAGAAGCAGCCCAAATGGCAGAAAACGCAAAAAGGCCGGTCAGCAAGCTTGGGGCGGCCGTTATCATCCTGGTTTGGGTTGTGGGAATTGCAGCAGCATTCGCTATTCTATGGTAATTGGTGGAATGTAAAAACCGTTTCGAAAGGGAAACCCCGCCAAAACGGTCTTCATAAAGGCTATTTCGCACATCGTTGTCACGACTCATTGCTTTTCGTGACAACCGAACCAGTTTCTTACACATGGTTGTCATGAATCATAGCTTTTCGTGACAACCAAACCGGATTTTTCGTACATGGTTGTCACGAATCATTCACTTTCGTGACAACCGAACCGGATTTTGGAACATCGTTGTCACGAATCATAGCCGTTCGTGACAACCGAACCAGATTTTTGCACATGGTTGTCACGAATCATAGCTTTTCGTGACAACCGAACCAGATTTTTGCACATTGTTGTCACGAATCATAGCTTTTCGTGACAACCGAACCAGATTTTGGCACGTGGTTGTCCCGAATCATAGCTTTTCGTGACAACCGAACCAGATTTTTGCACATGGTTGTCACGAATCATAGCTTTTCGTGACAACCGAACCAGATTTTTGCACATTGTTGTCACGAATCATAGCTTTTCGTGACAACCGAACCAGATTTTGGCACGTGGTTGTCCCGAATCATAGCTTTTCGTGACAACCGAACCAGATTTTTGCACATGGTTGTCACGAATCATAGCTTTTCGTGACAACCGAACCAGATTTTTGCACATTGTTGTCACGAATCATAGCTTTTCGTGACAACCGAACCAGATTTTGGCACGTGGTTGTCCCGAATCATAGCTTTTCGTGACAACCGAACCAGATTTTTGCACATGGTTGTCACGAATCACGGTCTTTTGTGACAACCGAACCTGATTATTACGCATGGTTGTCACGAATCACGGCCTTTTGTGACAATCGAACGAGATATTGAAGAACGATTCAAAAGGGAAACCCCGCCAAAACGGTCTTCATAAAGAACTTAGTCTTCTTTCTCTAAAGCTTTTTTAAGCAGGTCGCCGAGGCTTGTTCCGAAATCCTCCTTTTGGGTGTATTTCTGGACAAGCTTTTTCTCTTCGCGCTTGTTGACGGCTTTTTTCTTTTCTTCGGCTTTTTCAACGACGTTGCACGGGCGGCACTGGAAGTAGGTGCCGGCTTTGCCATTGTGGATTTCCATTTTCTTATGGCATTGCGGGCAGCGGCGGTTCGACAGCTTCGGATCCTTCCGCTTCCGGTATGAGCAGTCGAGGCTTGAGCAAACAAGAACCTTGCCTTCCTTCGTGTTCCGCTCCTTCAGGAAGGAGCCGCATTCCGGGCATTTCGAGCCGGTCAGGTTCGGCGGGCGGTATGACTTGTCGCTCGTTTTGATTTCGGAAACGAGCCACTTTGTCTGTTCGCGGATTTTCCGGCCAAATGCTTTCGCATCGCCTTTTCCCTTAGCGATTTTCTCAAGCTCTTCTTCCCATTTGGCTGTCAGCTCTGGTGATTTTAAGTCATCGTTGACTAGCTCAATCAGTTGCTTGCCTTTTTGGGTAGGGTTGAGACGGCCATTCTGCCTATCGACGACTTCTGTTTCGACGAGCCTCTCGATGATTTCAGCGCGTGTTGCCGGCGTCCCTAGACCGAACTTTTCCATCTGCCCAAGAATATCGGACTCTGAGAAGCGGGCTGGCGGCTCGGTCCATTTTTGGTTTATGTTCGCGGAGGAAACGGTCAGTGCTTGGCCCTCCTTCAGTGCGGCGACTGCTGGCTTAAGAGGAACAGTTTCTTCCTTGCCGAGAACCTTTTTGAACCCCGGCTCAATCGTAACTGTCTCTCTCGTTGTGAACGATTCGCCGGCGGCCGCTACTTCAAACGAAATCGTTTCGTACTCGTACGCTGGGTAGAAGAGCGTGAGGAAGCGGCGGACGATGAGGTCATAAATTTTCCGCTCATCCGAATCAAGCTCGGACAAGTTCGGGCGCTCCTCGGTCGGGATAATCGCATGGTGGTCGGTTACCTTGGCATTGTTGAAAACACGCTTGGCGAGAACCTGGCCTTTCCCTAAAACCGGCTTTGCCTCGTCCTTGTAAGCACCGGCAATGGCGCCTAGGCGGTCGGCCATTGTCGCTTCCATATCGGTTGTGAGATAACGGGAGTCGGTACGAGGATACGTAACCAATTTATATTGCTCGTATAGGCGCTGCATCGTGTTCAGCGTCTTTTTGGCGGAAAAGCCAAAACGCTTATTGGCGTCCCGCTGCAGTTCCGTTAAATCATAAGGCATCGGCTGCGGCTCGGACTTTGTTTTCCGTTCAATTTTTACAACAGCCGCTTTGGCGTTTTTCACTTTGCCAACAATCTCTTCGGCTTTCGCCTTATCAAATATGCGTTTTTCGCCTTTCTTTTCCCATTCAAGCGAGAGTGGGCCAGCAGAAAGGGATATCGTCCAGTATTCCTTCGGTTGAAACTTTTGAATCTGTTCTTCTCGTTCCAATACCATCGCCAGTGTCGGCGTCTGGACGCGGCCGGCGGAAAGGGGATCCTGGTATTTCGTTGTTAGGGCACGGGTTACATTCAAACCAATCAGCCAGTCTGCTTCCGCGCGGCAGACGGCTGATTCATACAGGCTCTCGAACTGGGAGCCTGGTTTCAACTGGCGGAATCCGTCCTTGATTGCTTTATCTGTCTGGGAAGAAATCCACAGGCGCTTGACTGGCTTTTTCCAATGGATTTTTTCTAGAATCCAGCGCGCAACCAACTCTCCTTCACGCCCGGCGTCCGTCGCAATGATGACTTCGCCGACATCCTTCCTCTTGGCTAGGTTCTCGATCGCCCGGAACTGGTGGCTCGTCTGCTTCATGACCTTGATACCCATTTTGTCCGGAATGATGGGCAGGTCTTCAAGGTTCCAGTTCTTGAATTTTGTATCGTAATGCTCGGGCATCTTCAATTCGACAAGGTGGCCGAGTGCCCAAGTCACAACGTATTTATCGCCTTCTATATAGCTTTTAGATGATTGCCTGCATCCAAGAACGCGTGCAATTTCACGCCCCACGCTTGGTTTCTCGGCAAGTACCAATGATTTCACAGCATTCAATCCTTTCGTTAAGCCATTCTTCTCCCGGCAAGCCGGGTTGGCCTTTTACAAGTATACCGGAAAATGGACCATTTTTAAAAACAGGAGGAATGAGAAAGTCGGGCTAGCCCTTGTGGTGCTCCATCAAAATTAATACTGATAGAATTATCAATGCACCTCGAAGCTAATTTGAATCCCTCAAATCAGGCAACCAGGCGGGAGGCCAAACTTTCCGTTGACACCGCTTCCAGGCACACATACAATAAAAGTAATTATCGTTATTTTCTAAAAACAAGGGCTGATTCCGATGAAAATAAAACATGATGCAGGCATATACAAAAGGCTGGACCCCAAATCTTAACCGGTTTGGACGTCCAGCCTTTTTCTTTATCCTGCTAAATTGGTAGAGGTGAGAATGATGGTTACATTAACAGGAAACACATTGACGCTTGCGGAGGTAAAGGAGGTCCTTTATAACGGGGCATACGTGGCCGCATCAAAGGAAAGTATGGAGAAAGTGGAGAAAAGCAGGCAGGCTGTCGAGCGGATTGTTGCCGAAAAGAAAGTTGTCTATGGAATCAATACCGGATTTGGCAAATTTAGCGATGTGCTGATTGACGCCGCCAATGTCCGGGATTTGCAGCTGAACCTGATTCGTTCGCATGCATGCGGCGTTGGCGAACCATTTCCTGAGGTTGTTTCAAAAGCGATGGTTCTGCTGAGGGCGAATGCATTGCTGAAAGGTTACTCAGGAGTTAGGCCGATCGTTATTGAAAGGCTTATTGATCTTGTGAATACCGACATCATCCCAGTTATTCCACAGCAAGGGTCACTCGGCGCGAGCGGGGACCTTGCCCCGTTGTCCCATTTGGCGCTTGTCCTGATTGGGGAAGGGGAGGCCTTTTACAAAGGAATTCGGATGGACGCGGCTACCGCGCTTCAGCAGGAAGGAATTATGCCAATCACACTCGAGGCAAAAGAGGGGCTTGCCCTTATTAATGGAACTCAGGCGATGACTGCGATGGGAGCGGTCGGCTATCTCGAAGCGGAGCAGCTTGCCTTCCAGAGCGAACTGATTGCAAGCATGACGATTGAAGGGCTGTCTGGAATTATGGATGCATTCGCTGAGGAAATCCATCAGGCGAGGGGGTACACGCAGCAAATCGAAACAGCAGCAAGAATCCGGAATTATCTTCATGACAGCCAGCTGACAACGAAACAGGGGGAGCTGCGTGTTCAGGACGCATATAGCCTTCGCTGTATACCGCAGGTTCACGGCGCATCCTGGCAGGCATTGGATTATGTTCGTGAAAAACTCGAAATCGAGCTGAACGCAGCAACCGACAATCCGCTTATTTTCCATGATGGCGAGATGATTGTCTCGGGCGGAAATTTCCATGGCCAGCCAATCGCGCTTGCAATGGACTTTATGAAGATCGCCGTTGCCGAACTTGCGAATATATCCGAGCGACGCATCGAGCGCCTCGTCAATCCGCAGCTGAATGACCTGCCGCCATTCCTAAGCCCGGAACCAGGCCTGCAGTCAGGGGCAATGATCATGCAATACGTAGCGGCATCGCTCGTTTCGGAAAATAAAACACTGGCCCATCCGGCAAGCGTCGATTCGATTCCGTCATCCGCGAACCAAGAGGACCATGTATCAATGGGAACAATTGCAGCGCGCCACGCCTGGCAAATCGTCCAAAATGCTAGAAGGGTCCTGGCAATCGAACTCATTTGTGCACTCCAGGCTGCTGAATTCCGAGGACCGGAAAAATTGGCCACCGTAACACGAAAAATGTACGACGAAGCAAGGGAAGTGGTCCCAAGCATCACCCATGACCGCGTTTTTTCAAAAGACATTGAAGCCGCAGCAAGCTGGCTGAAGCAAAAGGAGCTTACCACGGTTTTGTTGCCTAAAGAAGAGCAGGTGTGAGCTAATTCCGAAAAAGTTCAAAAAAACGGTTCCGCCAAATTGTGGCTGAACCGTTTTTTATGTATTCCTGCTTTCAATAATGGATTTCTTAATGGAACCTGTTTCCGTCCCCTCGTTCAACGCGGTTTTTAAATGCTTCTCTGACGACCAGGAACTCCTCATCGCCAATTGCTTCCTTGACATGCTTTTCGGTCAGGCTATCCTTCGGGAACTCACCGGGATGCCCTTTCTTTTTATGCTCAAATTGTTTGCCGCGGCCCATATTGGCACTCCTTTCACATTCAACTGTCTTAACGCGATTAGTTTCCCCTGCTATTGCTTGTTTATGAAAAAGAAACCCTGCTTAAGTAAAGGGTTTACTCGCTGATGATAGTGGAAAAGTGGTATACTTATAATGACAGCATGTTCATCCATACACATTCCCATATGAGGAGGAAACAGGGTGGATTATTTTCAAATCATTTCAGAAGACCGAATTAAAAAGGCTTACAATAACGGGGAATTTGAAAATTTGCCAGGCTTCGGAAAACCGCTTCCGCCGGATGAACTGGCGGGGATACCAGATGAATTGCGAATGGCTTACCGTGTCCTGAAGAATGCAGGATATACGGAAGAAGCAAAATCTCTGCGCCAGGAAATGGTCTCCCTTGAAAGCATGATCGCCCAATGTACGGATGATGCCGAGCGTGCTTCCATGCAAAAGAAGCTTAATCAAAAGCTTTTGAGGTACAATAGCATGATGGCCAAACGCGGCGCCAAAACGAACTCCTCCGTTTTTAAAAACTACGGGGATAAGGTTATAAGAAAACTGACATAACCATAAATTAAAGGGACCCGCCATTGCCGGCAGGTCCTAATTCATTTCCATACCCCGTTTCGAATTTCAATTGGCTGATCACCAGCCTGGTCCTGGAGGTGGGCTTCCGTTTCCTCCGATGCCTGGGAAGGCCTACACATCCGATCAAGTAAAAAGCCAAAGAAAATCATAAACGCTATCGGGATTGTATAATTTATTACATGGATTAAGGTCAATTCAATCCCTCCTATTTGAAATTTTGGTTGTTTTCCTTATCTTCATGTTGTTTATATTATATTTAACGTTGGCTGAAAATTCAAAAAGTTTTCAAAATTTTCATTCAACATTTTTTTAAAAAAGAATCGGCACAATTCGTTCCATTCCGGAAGAATATTGGCTCGAAGAAATCGTTATCCTCCAGTGTTTCGACAATTTCCCAACTCCTTTTCCAGCGTAATCATAAAAAACTAAATCAAATTGAATTATCAGAAAATTTACTGTAGATTTTTGTATGAATTTATTGGTATTATATGGTTTTTTCAAGACAAAATCTAACAACCTCCCCCAAAAGAACTATCTATAATGGATGTAGAACTACTACTTAAGTATGTGTCCATGTTTATAACAGTAGAGACGGCATGGAGCGTGCCTAGGTACATAACAGAAAAAGGCAAACCGTTTGAAAAAGCGGGACGCAAAGCTTCAGGTCTTCTGCAGAGTTTTTGCAATGACGGCTGGGCTGCCTGGAATACGAAATCGTATTTTAGGGGTGAGAAAGTGCTAGTTAAAGAAAGAGGTTTTGAGGGACTCGATCAGGAGTGGATTGCACTTATCATGGAGGCAAAAGAGATAGGCCTCGAGTCGGAGTTGGTCAGGGATTTCTTGAGTAGGAATGAAAAAGCGTCATTGAAATGACAGTTCCGGGGCAAAAAAAACAATCCAATGGGAAATTCCCATTGGATTGTTTTTGTCTAGCTCAAGCGCCCAGCGCCTAGGGTACTTCGGTCCATACGGCACTAAACGGGCACTTGCGCTTTACTATTTGTCATCATTGTTCTGGTTCAAACGCCATTTATTAAATTCGAGGAAATCCCGGAACTGATCCTTCGATACCCCCGATTCCATCGCCTCTTTCACCAGATTCAGCCAGTCGCTGTCCAACTCTCCCTTGTCTGCCGCATCATGGATCAAGTGGTCAACAGGAACATTCAGCACAGCCGAGATTTTTTCGAGGAACTGGATCGACGGATTCCGCTGTAAATTTCGTTCTAGGGAGCTAATATATGATTTAGCAACCCCCGCCTGTTCGGCCAACTCTGATAACGACATTTTTCTTTCCAAACGAATCTTCTTGACGCGATCACCAATCATGAACGTTCACACACCTTGGAATTATATATCTTTCATTCATGATAACAAATTGAGAATAAAAGTACCATAGCATGAAACTGAATAATCAAAAAATCCAACGCAATGAAACCACCCAATAACCCAAAAGTCTAATGCATTTGAAACCGATTCAACGAAAATATTCAACTACCCGCCTAGACAGACGGCCAAGGTTTTATTACGGAAGTCGAAGGGAATGAGAATAACGGGCAATTTTGAAAAACAAGAGAAGGAGCTGCATACAATGGCAAAAAAAATCGCCTGCCTAATTACATCGATGTTTGAAGACTCCGAATTCACCGAGCCGGCAAAAGCCTATGTCGAAGGCGGACATGAAGTCTTCACGATTGGGACCGAAAAAGGGAATGAAGTCAAAGGGAAGCAGGGTAAAGCAACAATAACAATTGACTACAGTATTGACGAGGTAAGTCCCAACGAGTACGATGCCTTGTTTTTACCAGGAGGCTTCTCACCCGACATTCTTCGCGCTGATGACCGATTTGTCCAATTCTCAAAGCACTTCATGGACGAAAAAAAGCCTGTTTTCGCCATTTGCCACGGACCCCAGCTGCTCATCACAGCCAAGGCCCTTGAAGGCCGAACCGTGACCGGCTATAAATCCATCAAGGTCGATCTTGAAAACGCCGGGGCGACTTATAAGGATGAAGAAGTTGTTGTCTGCGGCGACCAGCTAGTCACAAGCCGTACCCCTGATGACATTCCGGCCTTTATACAAGAATCAACAAAACTATTGGAAGCATAATTGATTTTACTACCTCTTATCATGAGGCTGTAGCCGGCAAAAGTGCGGCACAGCCTTTTTGTTTGCGAAGGAAAGCTGCTAGGATAGCCATGTCAGCAACCAACGACTAGTACTTGTGGCCAAGAGATTTGCCTAATTAGTGGTTTTGCCCAAAAACAAGCCGCTTTGAAAAAGAGGAAAAGAGAGATACTATAAAGGATGAGAGCATTTTATTGTGACAGCATATAGTAAACGAGAAAATGAATTTTGCAAAAAGGCGGGAAATACATGATTGTCCTCAAATCACCAAGGGAAATCGCCATGATGAAAAAGGCAGGAGAGGTTTTAGCCGCTTGCCATAAAGAGTTGGCAGGCATAATCAAACCTGGCATAACAACATGGGAGATTGACCAATTTACGGAAGAATTTTTAAAAAAACATGGAGCCACTCCGGAACAGAAAGGTTACCGGGGATATGAATATGCCACATGCGCAAGCATTAATGACGAAGTTTGCCATGGGTTCCCTCGAAAGGAACCGCTCAAGGAAGGCGATATTGTTACCGTGGATATGGTTGTGAACCTCAACGGGGCGCTTGCCGATTCTGCCTGGACGTATCCTGTCGGCAAGGTTAGCGATGAAGTCCAGAAGCTGGTGGATGTAACGAAGGAAGCGCTCTATAAAGGAATCGAAAAGTCCGTCATCGGATCGAGAATCGGCGACATTGGCCATGCCATCCAGCAATATGTTGAGGGGGAGGGCTTCTCAGTCGTCCGGGATTTTATTGGCCACGGTATTGGATCTGTCATCCACGAAAAACCAGACGTTCCCCACTTCGGGCTGCCAGGCAAAGGCGCAAGGTTGAAAGAAGGGATGGTCTTCACGATCGAACCAATGGTCAACATCGGCGCATGGGCAACCAAAATGGACCCTAACGGCTGGACAGCGAGAACCGTAGACGGTACCTACTCCGCCCAATACGAACACACTATAGCCATAACAAAAGACGGCCCGCTTATCCTCACCAACCAGGAGTAAATGAAAGGTGCCAGGCACCAATGTGGACATTTTCTGCCCCATTCGGGTGTCTGGCACCTTAAATGATAAAAATGGCGCCTCTTTTGGGAAGCGCCTTCCATTTCATCTTATTGTTTGCGGAGGTTGCCAAGCTCTTCTGCGAGTGCCTGCATTTCGCTTGTGGAGAAGGAGTTTTTCCGCATGACCATTTCATAGATTTCGGTTAGTTCCTCATACATATTTTCATCGAAGTGGGAGGGCTTGATTGCCCCCAAATTCATAACTTTAAGCTTGTCCTTTATTTTTTCGATCATATACTCAACGTTTTCAGCCGATTTTTTCGATAAATCCATCTTATCCACCCTTCCTGGTTTTCGTAGTTTCATCTTTCCATGGTAAAGTAGAAATGTCAACATCGGAGGAGAACACCAACGAAATTAAAAGGATTCCCTTGGCAACGCGGGACGAGGCAGTCATGTTTGCCTGTTTCTTAAAGCGGGAAGGATAGTACCAAAGAAATCTGGATCAGTACGTATTTTTAAAGTATAACAATGATAAGAAAAACGCGCAGAAGAAGGAGAGATTGTTTATGGCAGGTACGAGCAAATTTTGGAAGGCAATAGCCTTGGGGGCATTGGCAGGCGGGGCAATCAGCCTTTTTAACAAAGAAACGCGTAAAGCTGTATTTGAAGGAGCAAAGAAGACCTCCAGCAACTTAACGTATGCAATGAAAAATCCACACGAAATCACGAATTCAATTCGTGAAGCCGCGAAAAAAATCCAAAACACTGTTGAACAAATGAATGATGACATCGCCTATATCGCGGGCAAAGTCGATGAGCTGCGCGGCACGACTCCACAACTCGTCGGAATCCTGAAGGAAACAAAAGAAGCTTTCGCGAAAAAAGAGGACAACGGCAATCCTGACACTGTTTCAGCCATGGCAGGCGGCATGAAAAACGACAGCGATGGCAACGAGCCGGTATTAAGCGAAGTAGTCCTAAAGGAAGCTGATACTGTTGGTACATGAGGCATTGGAGGAAAGAGTCGAGAATGTCAGCCGTTTGTTCAGCAAGAATATATTTAAACAGCTTTGGCACCGCATCCAGGAGGATGACCTGCCGGGGCTGGCAGCGCAACTGGCCTACTACTTTCTACTCTCCATGTTTCCAATGCTGATTTTCCTTTTAACGCTTCTTCCGTATTTGCCGATTCCCCACCATGATATCCTTGGGGCAATCAGCCAATACGCGCCGGAAGAGGCAATGGTCCTGATTGAAAAAAACCTTGATAGTGTAATGGCAAACAGAAGCGGCGGACTATTGTCCATCGGGATTATCGGGACAATCTGGTCCGCCTCAAATGGAATCAACGCACTTGTTCGCGCATTCAATAAAGCATATAACGTAAAGGAGAGCCGGCCTTTCATTGTAGCCCGCGGAATGGCAATTGTATTGACCTTTGGAATAATCACGGTTTTTATCGTCGCACTTGCTCTGCCTGTATTCGGTAAAGCAATCGGGCTGTTTTTATTTTCGCAACTGGGCCTTAGTGAACAATTCCTAGCCATTTGGGCCGCACTCCGCTGGATTGTTAGCGCGCTGATTCTATTTGGCATTTTCACCGTCTTGTATTGGGTGGCGCCAAATGTGAAAATGAGGTGCAGATCCGCAGTTCCCGGCGCTATTTTTGCAACAGTCGGCTGGACAGTCGTTTCCCTTCTTTTTTCGTTCTATGTCAATAACTTTGGCAACTACACCGCAACCTATGGAAGCATTGGGGCAATCATTATCCTGATGATCTGGCTTTACCTGACTGGTTTTATTATCCTTCTCGGCGGGGAAATCAACGCCTTCTATGCGGAAAAAGCGAAAGAGTGCTAATATACCGTAAGAGAAGCCGTGCCTTAAAAAGGTGCGGTTTCTTTTTTGAAATTTAGGATGTTTTAAAGTGAATTCACTAGTGAAAAATCACTATCTGTTTTCTATTAAAATAGTAGGTGTCAGACGCTTACTATTTGTCTCGGAATTTTATAGCAATAAATCACTAGTCTTATTGCGTGTTGAACCGGGATTCACTAGTAAAAAATAACTATCTGTTTTCAAAAAAATAGTAGGTGTCAGACGCTTACTATATTTCCTGAAATCCTATAGCCATAAATCACTAGCCATCCCAACAAAACCGTACTAAACGAAATAAAAGCAGCCAGCATCACAGTGCCAACTGCATTTAATCCTCCATCCCAAGCAACAGCAACTCAAGATCTCAAGAGCCGCAAGCTGTTTAAAATAACCAAAATCGTGCTTCCTTCGTGTCCGATAACTCCGTATGGCAAATCAAGAACCTGTAAAAAATTCGATGCAATCAGTACCATAATAACCAAAATCGAAAACACAACATTCTGCTTAATAATCCGGTTCATCCTGCGCGACAGCCGAATCGCTTCTGCAATTTTCGGAAGATCATTTTTCATTAACACGATATCAGCTGTTTCCAGAGCGACGTCGGTTCCTTCTCCCATTGCAATCCCGACGTTTGCGGTCGCGAGTGCGGGCGCGTCGTTAATTCCGTCTCCGACCATGGCGACAGTGTTAAACCGCTTCATGAGCCCTTTCAACTTGTCGACCTTCTCCTCGGGCAGGCACTCGGCAAAATACTCATCGACTCCACTCTCCGCGGCAATCGCCTTCGCGGTCGTTTCGCTGTCGCCGGTCAGCATCACCGTATACACGCCTTCCTGCTCAAGCTCCCCAATCGCCGCCATCGCCTTCTCGCGGACAACATCCTTCAGAGCAAGCATCCCGGCAGGAACGCCATTTACACTGATATAGACAAGCGTGTTTCCTTGAGCCGCAAGCTGTTCAGCCCGTTCGCCGCCAAGTACAGCGGCCCCTTCGCCAATAAACCCCGCTTTGCCGATTTTCCAAGACTCACCGCTAATTTCAGCTGAAATGCCCCAACCCGGCATATCTTCCATTTTATCCGGCTGAATCATCTCTTTTTCAAATCGGTTTTTTGCAAAGCCCACAATCGCCTTCGCAAGCGGATGGTTGGACTGGTTTTCGATGGATGCGGTTTTCCAGAGCAGGTCTCTTTCGGAAAATCCTTCCCCGATCACGAATTCGGTCACTTCCGGCTTTCCTTTAGTCAGCGTTCCGGTTTTGTCAAAAGCAATCGCGTTAAGGTTGCTTAAATTTTCAAGATGGACGCCGCCCTTTACAAGGATTCCATGCCGTGCCCCATTGGAAATCGCAGATAACGTCGCAGGCATAATCGAAGCGACGAGGGCGCATGGCGAGGCTACGACCAACAAGATCATCGCCCGGTAGAACGATTCCTGCCAACTCCAGCCCAGCGCGAAATGCGGAACAATCATCATCAGCGCCACAACCGCCAGGACCACTTTTACATATCTTCCTTCAAACCGTTCAATGAAAAGTTGGGAAGGGGACTTTTCACTTTGTGCTGACTGCACCAGCTGGATAATCTTGTGGAAAAGCGTTTCGTTGCTAGCCTTTGTTACTTTGACGGTTATCGCACCCGTCAAGTTCACCGTTCCGGCAAAAACCTCGTCACGCAAGCCTTTTATAACCGGAATCGATTCTCCGGTAATCGCTGCCTGGTCGATGCTCGATTCACCTTTATCGATAATGCCGTCAGCAGGGACGCGTTCACCAGGCTTTACCAAAATCGCATCGCCAACAGCCAGCTCCGATACCCGTACCCTCCGTTCGCCGCTGCTTGTAATCAGGAGGGCCTCTTCAGGCTGAAGCTCCATCAGCGACGAGATTTCCTTATGGCTTTTGTTCATCGTATACGTTTCAAGGGCGCCGCTGACCGCGAAGATGAAAATCAATATCGCGCCTTCCGCCCAGTATCCGATGATGGCGGAACCAATTGCCGCAAAGACCATCAGCATTTCGACATTCAGTTCTTTGTCCTCGATTGTCGCTTCTATGCCTTCCTTCGCCTTTGCAAAACCGCCAATCACAAATGCCGCCAAATACGATGTTACACTCGCGGCCTCAAGGCCATTTGTGGCAAGCAGCCATCCGGCGAGAATGAGGATGCCGCTTACGGCCGCGGCTATCAATTCCGCATGGGGAAGTATTTTTTGTAAAAAAGAATCATCGGTGGTTTGCCGTTCATTCACCCTGGCTTCCGCTTCCATTTTCGTTTCCCTCCTTCTAATTGAGAAAAAGAATCATAATCAATACCCTTATAAAATGACGAAAGCTGCCACCGACAAGCGATAGCAGCATAAAACATTTGTTTTCTAGTTTAGAATAATTCTATCATATAGTATAAGTGAAGGAAAGTAAAACTGCCTGGAATAAAATCGCTATATTGTGAAACCGGGTTAACTAGCAGATTCTTTTGTTAACGAACTGCCTGGCTGCTTGACAAAATAAAGGCAGGCAAAAATGATAAGCAGCAGGACGCTAATCATATAGAAAAACGTTGCACCCTCAGTGTACTGGATGGCCAGCCCGCCTATGAAAGGCCCGGACATACTGCCAAAGCTAAAAAAGATTCCGCACATCAGGTTCCCGGCGGGAAGAAGCTGCTTTGGCAGCAAATCCGCCATATAGCTGATTCCAAGCGAGAACGTCGTGCCAACCGCCATACCCGCTAAAAAGAAGCAAATAAGAAGTCCAAGGGCTGTTTTATGAAAAATACCCGCCGCGATAAAGAATATAAAGCCGCTGAGCATAATACCCATTAGAACGTTCCGCCTTCCGAATTTGTCACTCAGCATCCCGAGCGGAAACTGGAAAAGGATCCCGCCAATCGAGAATGCGGGCAAGATAATTGATACGGCTGAAATATCAAGCCCATTCCGCAATGCCAAGACGGGGAAGTTCCCATTCAGGGAGGCTTCAAGGAATCCATACCCAAGTGGGGGCAGTAATGAAACCCAAGCAATTTTCAAAACCTTCCCGAAACGGGAAAAGGTGCCTAGATAAGTACCGGCAGAACCCGCCCCTTCCGTATCGGGGGAGTCATTCCGCAAAAGCCAGACGAACAGCCACGAAATCACCGACAGTACGGACGAAACAACGAAAGGAAGCGCTTCATTGATTTCCACAAGCCTTGTCAATAGCGGCCCGGCCGCAAAGCCTATTCCAAAGAATAGCCCATACAGCGACACATTCCTGCCGCGGCGGTTTTCTGGCGATGATGCGGTTATCCAAGTCTGGGCGCCGAAATGGAGCATGTGGTCACCGATGCCAATCACGAACCGTAGCATAAACCAAAACCAAAAACTTTTCCAGACAGGGAACAAAGCGAGCGCCAACGCCACGCTCAAGCCTCCTGCAAGGATGATAGGCTTATAGCCAAATCTTCTGAGCGGCGCCTCCATGAAAGGGGAGGCCAACAGTATTCCAATATAAAGGGCGGTCGCGTTGATTCCATTAAGGGAGGAAGAGAGCCCGTCTTGTTCAAAAATGATTGCAATCAACGGAAGCAGCATGCCCTGTGAGATCCCGGAGATGCCGACCGTACTGACCAGGATCCAAAAATGGGCTGGGGGACTTTTTTTCATGATGAAAACCTCAATTTACTAGAATAGTCAAAGTCGATAGTATCTGTTAAAGCCCCTTTTTGCAATAGGAAGAAGTGAAAAACTTTTCTCCGAAAACCTTTTGAGTTAATCTCTAAACAAGATACTTGTGGCAAAATAAATGAAGAGGTGAAGATGTTGATTTTTAAAATGAAAGAAATCGGTTTTTATACGGAGCTGCCGTTCGGGCGCCTCGATGTATCAGGCAATGAGGAGGCGGGTTTCCGTCCATATCAGCTGATGGCTGCTTCCGTAGCCGTATGCAGCGGGGGGATCCTTAGGACAATCCTTGAGAAAAAGAGGCTGCAGGTCGAGGATATTGAAATCCACACGGAAGTCGACCGAAATCCGCACGAGGTAAACAGGATTGAAACGATTCATCTCCATTTCATCATTAAGGGTAACGGGCTCGATGAGAAGCAAATTGAAAAGGCGCTCGAGCTTGTCGGAAAAAATTGCTCGATGGCACAATCCGTAAAGGGAAGCATCGATATCAAGGAAACGTTCGAGCTAGTCAACGGGGAATAAATAAAGAGAACGCGGGTAAAGGTAGAATTATAATCAGCACTAGGATTGAGAGGGAAAAATCGTGGCTAACAAGATTTTTATGATTATGACCTTTGTCGGCGTTCCGGTGTCTGTGATTGGGAGCCTCATGCATTGGCCGAGCACGATTATGTTCGGTATTTATTGTTTGACCATCATCGCGTTGGCAAGCTATATGGGCAGGGCGACCGAAAGCCTAGCGGTAATTGCCGGGCCCAGGATAGGCGGGCTATTGAACGCTACGTTCGGGAACGCGGTCGAGCTGATTATTTCGATCTTTGCCCTCAAGGCCGGACTGACGGGAGTCGTCCTCGCTTCACTAACTGGTTCTGTCCTTGGGAACTTGCTGCTGGTTGCCGGACTATCCTTCTTCCTAGGAGGGATTAAGTTCAAACGCCAAACGTTTAACGTCTATGATGCGCGCCATAACTCGGGGCTGCTGATGTTTGCAGTCATCGTCGCATTCGTCATCCCGGAAGTGTTCTCGATGGGAATGGATGAAGGCAAGACGATTTCATTAAGTGTTGGGATTTCCGTCATTTTGATTGCGCTGTACCTTGCGGCGCTCTTCTTCAAGCTTGTTACCCACCGAGGGGTTTACCAAAGTGAAAATAGCGGTGGTGGAGGCGGCCATGAGGAAGAACCGGAATGGAGCAAAATGAAGGCGATCATCATCCTTGCCCTTGCGACAGTCGCAGTTGCGTATGTTTCCGAAAGCCTTGTCCACACATTTGAAACAGTGGCAGAGTCGTTCGGCTGGACGGAGCTGTTTATTGGGGTCATCATTGTGGCGATTGTCGGTAATGCGGCCGAGCACGCATCCGCCCTCATTTTTGCCTGGAAAAACAAAATGGACATCGCTGTTGAAATCGCCATCGGCTCTACATTGCAAATCGCGATGTTCGTTGCTCCGGTCCTTGTTCTCGTTTCGCTTCTGTTTAATGAAGCCATGCCGCTCGTCTTCACCCTGCCGGAATTGGTCGCAATGGCTTCATCTGTCCTGCTGATGGTCATTATTTCAAATGACGGCGAATCAAACTGGTTTGAAGGGCTGACGCTTTTAGCGGCTTATATTATCATGGGAATCGGCTTCTTTCTGCTTTAAAAATTTTTTGGCAACACAAAATGGCTCGGGGCGTGAAGCCCGGAGCCATTCTTTAATCCAACTATTTACCCAACCAATAGCATAAAACCACCACTGATGGTTGGTTCACTTGACTCGCCGATAAGGGTCCTCAATCAATTCGCTTTTATTTAGGGGACAACCACCAACCTTCATGCTTAATATGGTAAAATCAATCTCAGTCAACATAAATTAGTGTATCCCTGCCTCCTTCTATGGAAAGTTGCCAGCGAGTTGATCCTGCCCTCCTTTTTATTAAAGTAAGGTCAGTATACACCATTATTTAATTTTTGTAAACATTCTGAACATTTCTTTTTGCTAAAAAGGAGAATAAAATGTCGTTAGTCTATCGTTTTTTATTTTTTCTTATAGGGTTAATGATTTTAACAATTGGTATTTGTATGACAATTGTCGCTGACTTCGGGGCGGGTGCTTGGGATGCACTGAACGTTGCGTTAACTGAAACATTCGGCCTTTCAATTGGGCGCTGGGTCATGATTGTCGGAGCCATCCTGATTGTTGTAAATGCATTTCTTCATAAAAGCAGGCCGGAATTCCTGGCAATAGGAATCATTTTCGCCATTGGATCTCTAATTGATCTATGGATGTCCCTTTTCTTTAAAGGTTGGGAACCTTCAGGGCTTTTCGGCCAGCTTTCAATGTTTCTTGCAGGAATCGTTGTTATTGGAATTGGAGCGGCAATTTATTTGCAGCCAAAATTCCCGCTTAACCCAATTGATTCCTTAATGATGGGAATTAAAAAACGGCTGAACATCAGCATCATGGCGGCTAAGACAATTGGGGAGCTGATCGCCCTTATCCTCGCGCTGGTTTTCAACGGTCCAATCGGGCTTGGAACATTGATTATCACGTTCGCGATTGGCCCGGTCATCCAGCTTTTCTTCCCGCCTTTTGAAAAATTGCACAAAAAGCTGCTTGCTTCAGCCGAAAAAAGCCAGGAAATTGGATAATATCGCCGAACTCCGAAAACAATAAGTGCAAACACATGCACCTTTGTGAAAGGAGTTCTTTTTTGTGGGAAAAAAACTTGTCGTTTTCATCATGATTACATTAATGGCCTCACTCGCTTCGCCGGCTTCTGCTGAAAAGGCGACACAGAAAAAGCTGATTCCTGAAGGGGTTATGAATATTACGAAAGAAAACACATACCCGAATCCGAATCAGGACGAGCCTCTTCTCCAGCCAAGCGACCTTGCGACTAAGCTAATCAAGTCATCCAGGATCAAAATAGAAAACCCGAATTTAATCCGGATGCTGAACGAGACATCGATCAGTACCACTCCGTTTGCCCTGGGATACAAAGCCATCATCTATCTTGGGCAGTGGCCGCTCAATTATGAATCGGCGGAAACGTCGCCGAATTGGGAATACCAGAGGATCAACACGAATTACTACGACAATCGGGGCGGAGAGAAGCCATACCAAATCCATTACGTACAGGAAGCACAGAAGGTCATCAAAGGCGGCCTGACGGCGAAAATCCCGAACGCCGATGAAGTGAAGAAAATGATGCTAATCAAAGCTGCCGGCAAAACAAACTTGCCGCTTGCTTTTGAAACCGTCATTGGCCTCGGGACAAAGAAGGACCAGATTTACAACATCCCTAGGAAGCGGCTCGGCTATTTGTATGCATATGCCCCGGCCATCAATGAAAAGGGAAAAATCACCTATGGCGAAGTGTACCTGGTACTAAAGGGCAACAAAAAAACACTCGTCATTAAAAATGTCACCTCCCAGGGAATCGGCGCCTGGATTCCGATACAGGATTATGTATCCTTCAGCTTCGCGGCAAGCGAACGTCCAAGGTAAAAATGTTTCACTATTAAAGGGGCTATCTCGGGTCAAACCGGGATGCCCTTTTTGCATGGGATTGTTTTTTTTAGACGCGGGATTAGATTTCATCGTAAATGTCCTTGTAACCAATTATTGAACAGTATGGAAATCCTCCTTTTCTTTGTTTAGGCAAGCCCCCGACCGGGAAATAAACAAACAGGCTAAACTTTACTTTTAAATGATGTAAGGAGGAATTGGCAATGAACGAGTACGAAAACCAAAACAACCAGAACTATGGCTACTCTGAAAATGAAAAGAATAGCAAATTGCTGAAAGGGATCGTAATCGGCGGCGTGATTGGGGGAATCTTGACACTTCTTGATTCTTCGACGCGCAGCAGCCTAAAGGAAACCGCTGTGGACCTGAAAAATACCTCTAAGAACATGTTCACGGAAGTAAAGCAAAACCCCACTGAAGTAAAGGATCAGATGGTTTCACAGTTTCAACAGGCATCCAACGTCCTGAAAGAAGCGATTGCTGACGCACAGAAGCTGTACGATCGCTTGAACAACGACCTGTTTGGTAAAGTGTCCGAAGTGAAGGATATTTCAAAGGATGCAATTGGCACAGTTATGGGCTTTAAAGGAGAAGTAAAGGAAATTGGATCAAAGGTAGCGGAAGCAGGTTCTGAATTGAAGGCCGCCGCGCCAACGGGATCGGGCACTTCTACTGGCAGCTCATCTTCGTCCCAATACGATACTTCGATGAATTCATCCATGTCCGAAACGTATCTCGGCAAGGCGTCTGGCTCATTGACAGGATCGACAGGGCTTGGAACCGATATGGAAACCAGCGATGGCACCGGTCTAGACGGATTGGGCAACTCTTCCGTATCGTCCGAATCGGTAGATATGTCCGCGAGTGACGATTCATTCGAATCGGAAAAATCAGGCGGACTCGGCTATTCAAATGACAAGGGCCGCCACACAACAGGCGGACAGGAGTCACCAAACCACGACAAGGATGAAAAATATTAAGAAAAGCAGACGAATAAATGAACCAGCGGGATAACCCCGCTGGTTCGTTTCATTTCTCATTCTTTCTTGCTCCCCATTACCAAAACTCTTCCTAACTTATTTGTGTATAATAATGGAAAAGTGATAAAACGGCAGGGAATACATAACCTGGGGTGAGGGAAATGGGGAAAGTTTCAACGAGAAGATTAACAGTTTTTATCGTAACTTTATTTATCATTTCGATTTCAAATATTGCATTCATGACACTCCCGTATTTTGAACCAATAAGAAAGGATGTAGCTATTTGGTCATTTTTTGATTTAGCGGTCTGCCTTCCAATTCTTTTTTATTTTCTAATCATCCGAAAGAATTTTAAAGTCTACACCGTCGTGCCGTTCGCGATCGCCTGTTTTTGGTTCGCCTATTTGATTGTGCCAAAAGAGGACTTAGCGGGGCTGGATTATTTAAAAAATGGCCTATTATTGGCCGAGGCTGCACTAATAGGCTTTGAAATTTTTCTCGCGGCGTTTTTAATCACAAAAGTCCCGAAATTAATTAACCAGTATAAAAAGGAAAAGCAGGTGAGCAATCAATTTCTCATTAATTTGCAGAAAGCGATCACAAAAACAATGGGTGAGCGAAAAACACTTATTCTTTTTGCAACTGAGGTATCTGTTTTTTACTACGGGCTGTTTTCTTGGAAAAATAAACATAAAGAAAATGAAACTGCATTTAGCTACCACAAGGATTCCGGTTACTTCGGAGAATTTATTATGCTGGCCCATGCATTAACAATAGAAATTATCGGTGTCCATTTTATGATGCTGAAGATAAGCCACATACTTGCTTGGGCGGTGACGGCTCTTGATGTTTACATCCTTTTAATTTTGATAGCCGACTACAAAGCGATTGTACAAAGCCCGCTCATGCTGACTAAAACCTCTATAAAAATCCAAAAGGGGTTGAGGGCAACGATGGAAATTGACTATAACAATATTGATTCAATAGAAGTAAATCGGTCTACCAAGGAGGATAGGAAAAAAGAGAAACGGGCGTATTCAATGGAATTAGGCTCCATGATGGAAGACAAAGTCCCTTATGTTATGAACTTTAAGGAAGAAATAACGATGAGGGGCTTATATGGAAAAAAGAGAACGATTGAAAAAGTGTACATCTCGGTGGATGAGCCAGAAAAATTTATGAAGTGCATAATCGATTTGAAAAAAGAGCAGGAAGAGGAAATGTACATGCCCGAAACAATCGTGCCCAAATTGTAGCTAGAGCATAAAAACTTATTGAACAAAATGGCTGTAAAGGGTAAGTTTGGATTAATAGAACAAGTAGGAGGATTTATTCGTGTATTTTCCATCAAAAAAAGATGTTTGGCTTACCCTCGTTATCTGGTTATCTATCCTCGTGTGCTTTATACCACTGTTTTCAAAAGGAAATGGTTCACCTATCACGACTGTCCCCATTGCCGGATTTTTGCTTTGGCTTTGGTTTTCGACAGGCTATAAGGTCGAGGGTGACATGCTTATGGTCAAAAGTGGGCCCTTCAGAAGAAGTATTCCAATCAAGGAAATCGTGAAAGTTAGCCGAAGTAAAAGTCTGCTCGCATCGTATGCACTTTCCATCAAGCGGCTGGAGATACGATTTGGCAAATACGGGCAGGTTTATGTATCTCCCCAGGATGAGCAGGGTTTTATAAAATCCCTTAAAAAAGTTAACCCAACCATACAAACGGATTTAGAGTGATTTCTGGGCAGCCGAGGGGCTGTTCTTTTTTTCGAAAAGATGCCCGACTTCCTGCCCATTTGCCATAGACGTCCAGTTTTACTGAGAAGCCATACGGGTACTTACTTGGTATAAGACATTAGATAGAGAGAGGAGAGGCGGCATTTGGCGCGTTCAGATAGATGCTCGATAGAAAGAGAAACAGCAACAGGAAAATATGGAATGGTGGCAACCGCCCATCCACTTGCGACGGAAATCGGTGCGAAGGTGCTAGAAGAGGGGGGGAACGCCATAGATGCCGCGGTGGCTATCCAGTTTGCCTTGAATGTCGGCGAGCCGATGATGACAGGCATTGGCGGTTCTGGTTTCTTCATGGTCTACCATAAGGAAACCGGCGACATCAAAATTTTTGATGGACATTCAGAAGCCCCGGCGGCAGCCCACCCGGAAATGTTCCTGGATGAAAACGGCGAGGTCATTCCTTTCCGGGAGCGGTCGACCCACGCAACCGCTGTCGGTATACCGGGAATCCTTAAAGCAATGGACGCCGCATTAAAAGAATATGGAAGCAAGCCCCTTGCCGAGCTTATCGAGCCTGCCGCGCAGGCGTGTGAAGACGGCATCCCCCTTAATTGGGTATTCATGAGTTCGCTTGATCAGTTCGGCTACAGGCTGGGTGATGAAGCAAAGAAGGTTTATTTGTCAGAAGAGGGGAAGTTCGAGGAAGGCCATACCCTGAAAAAGCCGCACCTTGCAAAAACATTCCGTATATTGCAAAGTGAGGGCGTTGCCGCTTTTTATAAAGGAGAAATTGCCGAAGCGATTGTCGAAACACTTCAAAGCCTCGGCGGATTCATGACGCTGGAAGACTTGAAAAAGTACAAGCACACCGTCGATGAACCAACGCGAGGCTCTTACAGGGGGTACGAAATTGCCGCCGCAAGCCCGCCAACCGCAGGAGGGCCTAGCCTCCTTTATATCCTGAAGCTGCTTGAAAGGTTTGATCTCGCTTCATATGGTCCGCGTTCGTGGGAAAAGTATTATTTATTCACAGAAGCGATGCGGCTGGCTTTTTCTGATAAAATTGCCTATATTGCCGACCCGCACTTCAATGAAATCCCACTGAAAGGGATGGCGGATGAGCGTTATCTCGCGGAACGTTCAAAATACATCAACTTTGAATTCAGAAATCCAGAAATCGATTTCGGTAACCCATGGAAGTATCAAAAGGGACAAGGCCGTCCGGTTGTCAGACAGCCGAATGACGTAGAAAAAAGTGAAACGACCCACTTTACCGTCGCCGACCAATGGGGAAATATTGTCGCATGCACATCGACGGTGGAGCATCCATTCGGGACAGGTATCATGGTTCCGGGCTATGGTTTTTTCCTTAACAATGAATTGACCGACTTTGATGCGATTCCTGGCGGAGTAAACGAACCAGGGTCGGGGAAACGGCCGGTCAGCTGCAAATGCCCAACTATTTTATTCAAGGATGGCAAGCCGGTCCTGACCCTTGGTTCACCGGGCGGGCCGACGATTATCGCATCCGTTTTTCAAACAATCGTGAACTTCATCGATTTCGGGATGGATTTGAAGGACGCAATCGAAGAACCGCGTATCTTCTCCACCCCGGGCATGCTGCTATCTTGGGAAGAGGGAGTCGATATGCTGGCCAAAGGAAAGCTTGAATCAATGAATTTCGAGTTTGGCGATGAGCCGCATATAATTGGGAACGTCCAGGCGATCCAGTTCGACCAGGAAACGGGAATGCTGTACGGAGCGGCCGATTCAAGCCGGGAGGGAACCGCAATCGGGATTGATTTTTTGCCTAAAGAGGAATAATAGGACTAGAAAAACAGTCCGTTTTCGGATAGGATGATAAACGAGACGAAAGGAGCGAACCACTTGGGCAAAGACATTACCGACAAAGATACGCAAGTAACCTTCCTGAAACAGCGCCTGAACATGTTCATGGAACTGCTTGAGGCGATTGAACCTGAAGACGCGGACGTTGACGACATCGACCGCCTGCTCGAAATTATCGACGAAATTGAATCCAAAGTACGCGAATTCAATAATCGCGACATCTAACCCCTGCCACGAGCGGGGTTTTTTAAATGGACACATAAATTTAAGAATCAAACATACTGTAATCACTTATGCATTCGGGGTATAATGGACGAGAATGGGAATGTTTGCACTTTTCATACTATAACTGCTGTTTCATACAAGGGGGAGAAGACAGTGAACATAGAAAAGTTTCAGGAGAGTATGTACAAACTGATTGTGGAAACGTCTACAAAGCTGCCAAAGGATGTCCGCCGGGCAATCAAGGCTGCCGCAGAGCGTGAAAATGCCGGAACACGTTCGGCAATGAGTCTTGCGACAATTACCAACAATATTAAAATGGCCGATGAACAGGTTTCGCCGATTTGCCAGGATACCGGGCTGCCAACGTTCAAAATCAAGACGCCGGTTGGCGCGAACCAAATTCAAATGAAAGCAGCTATCCAACATGCGATTGCTTTGGCGACAAAGGATGGCAAGCTCCGCCCGAACTCCGTCGACTCGTTGACAGGTGAAAATAGCGGCGACAACCTTGGCGGGGGAACTCCTGTCATCAAGTTTGAGCAATGGGAAAAAGACTATATCGATGTCCGCCTTATTTTAAAAGGCGGCGGTTGTGAAAATAAAAATATCCAATACAGCCTTCCTTGTGAGCTTGAAGGGCTTGGCCGCGCGGGCCGGGACCTTGACGGAATCCGCAAATGCATTATGCATTCCGTCTATCAGGCACAGGGACAGGGCTGCAGTGCAGGATTTATCGGAGTTGGCATTGGCGGCGACCGTTCTTCAGGCTATGACCTTGCCAAGGAACAGCTTTTCCGCTCCAATGATGATGTGAACCCGAATGAAGACCTTCGCAAGCTAGAGGAATACATTATGGAAAATGCCAACAAGCTTGGCATCGGTACTATGGGCTTTGGTGGGGAAACAACCCTTCTTGGCTGTAAAATTGGCGTCATGAACCGGATTCCAGCAAGCTTCTTTGTGTCGGTTGCTTACAACTGCTGGGCGTTCCGCCGCCTTGGAGTCAATGTCCATCCTGAAACCGGGGAAATCATTGATTGGATGTACCAGGAAGGCGAAATGATCGACTTCAGGCAGGATCAAACGCTTGCGGCCCAGGAAACAGCCGCGGCATCTGAAGGAGTCATCACGCTACAGGCGCCAATTACAGAAGAGCAAATCCGCAGCCTGAAGGTTGGTGACGTTGTCCAAATTAACGGAATGATGTATACAGGCCGTGACGCAATCCATAAATACTTGTCGACAAACGATTCTCCAGTCGACCTGAACGGACAGGTCATTTACCACTGCGGGCCGGTTATGCTGAAGGACGAAGAAGGAAAATGGCGCGTTAAGGCTGCCGGTCCGACAACTAGTATCCGCGAGGAGCCTTATCAGGGCGATATCATGAAGAAGTTCGGTATCCGCGCCGTAATTGGAAAAGGTGGAATGGGGCCGAAAACACTTGCCGCGCTTCAGGAGCATGGCGGGGTTTATTTAAACGCAATCGGGGGAGCGGCACAGTATTACGCGGATTGCATTAAATCTGTCGAAGGCGTTGACCTGATGCAGTTCGGCATTCCGGAAGCAATGTGGCATCTCAAGGTTGAAGGATTCACCGCTGTTGTCACAATGGATTCGCACGGGAACAGCCTTCACGCAGATGTCGATAAATCCTCTCTCGAAAAGCTGGCAAAGTTTAAAGAGCCGGTATTCAAATAAGAATATTCTGACAAAACGACAGCCTATCACAAGGAGGCTGTCGTTTTTTTGTCCAACTAACAGAAATTGCCGGAATTTCCCGGGAAATTAAAAGTGGTATAACACAATTCTCCATAGTGTAAATATTGCCAGCAGTATTATCGACAAGAACTCCAAACACTAAAGAAAATGGGTTTGGAGGAATCCTCAAATGAGAAAATTGTATATGATTTTGATTGCAGTTTGCATTATCCTCGCTTTTATTCCAAATAAAACTCACGGTCAAGCTTCTTCTGCACCGTTCGGCTGGGGGTTTAAACGCGGGCAAAACGAACAGCAGGCTGATGCGGGATGGCAATATGAAGCACTCCTCGAAAAGAACGGAGCATTTTACAAAGGCAGTCCTGACGACAAAATTGTTTATCTGACTTTCGACAATGGTTATGAAAATGGCTATACGGAAAAGGTTCTCAATGTCCTGAAAAAAGAGAAAGTCCCTGCGGCCTTTTTCGTAACCGGCCACTACATTGAGAGCGCGCCGGAATATGTGGAACGAATGGTAAGGGAAGGGCATATTGTAGGAAACCATTCGTGGGGGCACCCTGATTTTACAAAGATACCTGATGCACAAATCAAAGAAGAGCTTGAACGGGTCCGGGCAGCTTATCAAGAGCTGACCGGGAAAAAGAAAATGGCTTATGTCCGGCCGCCACGCGGAACGTTCAGTGATAGGTCCATGGCTGTAAGTAAGGAAGCGGGTTACACACATGTTTTCTGGTCACTCGCATTTGTCGACTGGAATGTAAACCAGCAAAGGGGCTGGCAATATTCGTATGACAACATTATGCGGCAAATCCATCCGGGAGCCGTCATTCTGCTCCATTCTGTTTCTAAGGACAATGCCGATGCACTTGAAAAAGTAATCGTAGATCTAAAGGCAAAAGGCTACAAATTCAAAAGCCTCGACCATTTGGCGAAACAGCAAAAAGCAAAGTAGTCCAAAGTAGAACTGCAGCGATGCAGTTCTTTTTAATTCTTGGCGAAATGGTTTCCTGGTTTTTGTTAATCAAATGGTATAATTGGTAATATAAACCTATTAAAAACGGCTTAGAAAAGACAAATGGAGGTAACGAATGGAAGACGTAATGCTAAAAACCGAGAAAAGTCCGATGTTAATGGTTGTTTGGGCGATTATTTTATTTGTTTGCAGTTCTTTTATGCCCTTTATTATTGTTTCTATTATTCACAGCTATTTGTTCAAAAGCCCCGATCAGTGGTTATTCATTGCGCTTGGCGAAGGTTATATAACTTTCATGGCGGGAATGTTTTGGGTTTCAATTGTCATGTTTCTATATGTCTTCATTCAATACAAATATCATGTGAAATTTATGAAGTGGATTGCGTTTGCGCTTTTCTCTATAAGTATCCCTCTGTTTATGTTTGGGTCTGAACATTTTTACTTTTTTAACGAAAATGGCCTTCATTACAATGACCTAAATACATTTAAACAAACAACTACTTATGATTGGGCAAGTATGAAAGAAGTAAAACAAGTATATGCCAATAGGGCAACGAACAACGCCAGGTATTTGGATAACTATGTGTTTATCATGCCGGACAACAGGCATATTGTTATTCCTTATGATTCTGAACTTAGAAGAAACGAAAAAAGAATTTTGGTGAAACTGGAGAGAAGCCAAGTCAAAGTTACGGATAATTATTATGAATGAGAATGGATTTTCCAGATTAGAAGAACCTAAAAAATCATTCGTGAGGTGATGGTATGAAAAGCTCCAAATGGGTGATTTGCTGTTTTTGCTTTCTATTCATTTTTGTTCTATCGGGGTGCATACAGACCCATAAAGATAATACCAGTGTGAATGAGGAAGATGTACTCATAACGGATAAAGCCAAACAGTGGGAGCTGTCCCCCGAATTTGAAACTTCCGATGGAGACTATCTGATTGGCGAGGAAGGGAAGGTTGGGATACTTGGACCGGAGTTTATTGCAGGGGAAACGGGTAAATGGCTTTGGCATTTTTGGGGTGATGAACAGACGATAGAAGGCGGCAATTTCAAAGTAGTCGCCATATACAAAGAGACAGGAACAAAAGAAAAAGCACTCGTTGAACATGCCGGAACAGCTAATGTGAAAAAAGTATGGAATTATGGAAAGATGGACTACGGCCCAAATGGGATTAGAGGTTCTGACAGTTCAAGGCCCTCCAATATGTCCTTATCCAAACCGGGACTCTGGCGTTTGGAAGTATCCATTGGGAATAAAAACGTTGGCTCTATCGTTGTGGAAGTAAAAGAAAAATAATGTAGTGGAGTAGGGGGCGGCTATTGATATGCAAATAGAGACGTTTGAACAATTAGTCATGGCGATTGATACACTTCCGAGAAAGCAAAAAACCTTGATTATCGGGGTTGATGGATGCGGGGGCTCAGGGAAAAGCACTTTGGCCAGAAAACTGAAGGAAGCAAGGAAAGATGCCACCATTGTCCATATGGACGATTTTTATTTTCCATCTGCCCAAATTATAAAAGGACTGCCACAGGATAAGCCGGTTGGTGCGGATTTTGATTGGCAGCGGGTATTAAATCAGGTGCTGCTGCCGTTGAGCAAGGATAAAGATGGCGAGTACCAACGTTATGATTGGAATAGTGATCAGCTTGCCGAATGGCATACCGTCCCCGTTGGTGGAATTGTCATTATTGAAGGGATATCCTCGACCCGTCATGAGCTGGCGGATTACTACGATTTCACGATTTTCGTGGAATGCCCGTACGATATCAGGCTCCAACGAGGGCTTGAACGGGATGGAGAAGGGGCCAGGGACATGTGGGTAAACAACTGGATGGTTGCGGAACAAATGTATATAGAAGCCCATAAACCGGACGAGCGGGCTGATCTGGTGATAGATGGGACGAAGTAGCTGAGTCTAGAGTAGATAATAATTAGTAATTAGTGGTAAATACCTAAATGCCCTTTTTAAATTTACAATTTTTCCATATAATTCTTCTAGTATACTAATTACTGGAGGAAATAATGAGAAAAATTACTATATTAATTGTTGCTTGTTTTTTGATTGCCATGGCCGATACTCCAAAGACCGAAGCTGCTGAAGCAGGAAATTTTTGTGACCAATTCAAAAATGTTAAGACCGTTTGGTGGAATGGAATGGAGTTAAAGCCAGGACAAATTGGAAGGCTAAATGTTGTTAAAGATACCCCGTTGTTTAAAGTTTCTGGTGAAAAGATAGTGTTTTCAAGAACTTTGAAAAAAGGTGAATTTTACCGAATCTATGCTTTCAAACCCGGAATGTTAAGTGTGGGCGGGGGCTATTTTGTAGATAGAGATACAAGGGTTAAATATGAAACCCCTAGTAAATCCAAACTGCAGGCGGTTAAGTGCATCAGTGTTTGGAATACGAAAACGCCATATCCGTTGGAATCTTATGTGGCTAAAGATGTATGGATTAATATGAATAAATCTAAAAGCAGTTCTTTAAGTGAGAATGACTTCTATAATAGTTTGTATCCATTTGTATTGGAAATCAGCAAATTAAAAAATCCAATAGAAAAAGAGTATCTCATCCATGAATTGTATAGATTGAGAACTCAAAATAAGATTGCCATTAACAAGATTATTGTAAAATTAAGCGATGGGGAAAAGTACTTGTTTTCCGATAATAGCATGTTAATTGGCGACAATTTGAAATTTGAAAATGAAATTTACCTTAAAACGCAATACTTAAATGAGTTGTTCGGATTATTAAGCAATCAATTTACTATCAAGAAAGAAACTCTTCCCGGGGGATTAAAAGGAAGGATAAGTGCTTTCTACGTAAATTCATTTCCCGAAAAGGTTTATTTGGACATGAATGATATCAACTCTGATTATTACGAAAAGATCGTATTAAGAGCGCCATGGACAGATAAAACACTGGAATATGGCGGCTTTATCGACAAAGCACAAAGTTTTACAAATAAACGAAATCCTTATTCCATCAATGATTTATTCAATTTTGTAAATATAACTGGGTCTTATTCACTTAATGGTGATGTCTTAGAAATACATTTACCAGAAGTTGCGCCTAAATAAATGATTGGATGCTGGCAAAGATACTTTTCTTGGCCAGCATCTTTTTTGGTGTTTTAGGAATTTATAAAATTGAACCATGTGGATAACTCGAAACAAGTTATTGTAATCCAGCTCCAGCGCCTAGCCCCTCGAGGTCATAAGCCGGTTCCCTCCGGAGGGCTGGCCCGTCCTGCGGGCCCCGTCTTATGCTGGTCGGGGCTGACCAAGGCGCTTGCGCATTTTGTTCTTGTTTACAGTGTTTTATGCCATCCCAGGAAATCATGCTATAATCAGGGAAAATGGACAAAGGGGAAACGAATGTGTGGCAGGAATCAATTCAAATAGACGGCCCGTATAATTTTGACAGGGTCCTCGACCGGCTATCGATGGACCCGCTCAATGCCCTCAACCTTGAAAAAAGGACAATCACGGTACCAATCAAACTTGAAGGCGAAGCTCACACGGCAACCGTCACCGCAACCGGTACGACTGTGCAGCCAAGCTTCATCATTGAGGCAAAAAACGGAGATAAAGAGCTTATCATCAAGCGCCTCGCCGAGGTTTTCCAGTGGGAAGTACCGTTAAAGGATATTCACGAGCATTTTGGTAAAACTGACCTCAACGAAATTTTTGATGAGCATATCGGCACCCCGCTCATTCTCGACTTCGATCCGTTCGGCTGCCTGCTGAAATGCATCATCCACCAACAGCTAAATATGGCATTCGCCATCAAGCTGACTGAACGTTTTGTGAAAAAATACGGCTACGAAAAAGACGGTGCCTGGTTCTATCCGGACCCCGATACCGTTGCCGCGCTAACAGTCGAAGAACTGCGGGAACTTCAGTTCAGCGGCCGGAAAGCGGAATATTGCATCGACATTGCCAAAGCTGTCACCGAGGGCGGTCTTGATATCGAGGCTTTGAAGCAAGAGAATGAGCAGGTTATTTTTGACAAGCTTATTAAAATACGCGGCATCGGCGCATGGACCATTCAGAATTTCCTGCTGTTCGGGCTCGGCCGCCAAAACCTGTTTCCAATGGCAGACATCGGCATCCAAAACGCACTGAAAAAACTATACCAGCTTGAACGCAAACCAACCCTAGAAGAAATGGAACGCTACAAAACCGGCTGGGAACCATACCTAAGCTATGCATCTCTCTACCTTTGGAGAAGCATTGAATAAAGCACGCGCTTCTTTTAAAGAGGGAAAGTAAACGGAGTTGAACATCATGAAAAAAGAACAGGCAATTAAAATAGAACCAAAGCAAACCTTCCCGTTGACAATTAAAAGGCTTGGCATCAATGGGGAAGGCGTCGGCTATTTCAAAAGGCAGGTGGTCTTTGTCCCCGGCGCGCTTCCTGGTGAGGAAGTCGTCGTTGAAGCTACCAAAATCAATCCGAAGTTCGCTGAAGCCCGGATCAAAAAAATTCGTAAAAAGTCGCCTTACCGTGTGGCGCCGCCATGTCCGGTTTTTGAACAGTGCGGAGGCTGTCAGCTTCAGCATCTCAAGTATGAACGGCAGCTTGTCGAAAAGCGCGACATCGTTTTGCAGTCACTCGAGCGCCATACAAAGCTGAAACTTGAGGAAATCGACGTCCGCCCGATGATCGGTATGGAAGACCCGTGGGCTTATCGGAACAAAAGCAGCTTCCAGGTTGGCGTCGAAAAAGGCAAGGTTCTGGCTGGCTTATACGGACTTAACTCGCATAAGCTCATCAACATCGAGCAATGCGCCGTCCAGCATTCCGCGACAACTGATGCAACATTAAAGGTACGGCAAATTCTCCAGGATCTCCACATTCCAATTTATAATGAGAAGTCCCGCAAAGGAATCGTCAGAACGATCGTCACCCGTGTCGGCATCCAGTCCGAGGAGCTCCAGGTAGTCCTGATTACAACGCAAAAAGACATTCCTAAAAAGGAACTATTAATAGAAGAAATTAAGAAAAGGCTGCCCGGTGTTAAATCAATTGTCCAAAACATCAACGGGGAAAGAACTTCTTTGATTTTTGGAAAAGAAACCGCCACCTTGGCAGGAAGCGATTTTATCCAGGAAACACTCGGTGTTTTGCAGTTCGAGCTATCTGCCAGGACGTTCTTCCAATTGAATCCCGTCCAGACAGTAAAGCTGTACGATGAGGTGAAAAAAGCTGCTGAGTTGACCGGTGTGGAAAAAGTCGTCGACGCATACTGCGGAGTTGGAACGATTGGCCTTTGGGTCGCCGGCCAAGCAGGCGAAATCCGGGGAATGGACATCATCCCAGAATCGATTGAAGACGCAAAGAAAAACGCCGCCCGGCATGGCATAAAGCATGCAAATTATGTAACGGGCAAGGCGGAAGAATGGCTGCCAAAATGGACGAAGGAAGGCTGGCGCCCGGACGTCGTCATCGTCGACCCGCCGCGGACAGGCCTCGACCGCAAGCTGCTTGATACACTATTAAAGGTAAAACCAAAAAAGATTGTATATGTTTCCTGCAACCCATCAACTCTCGCGAGGGATATCCAGACTTTAAGCAAGGAGTTCAAAGTTGAGTACATACAACCGGTCGACATGTTCCCGCAGACGGCGCATGTTGAGTGCGTCTCGCAACTCATTTTAAAAGAAGGTAACTAACTTTATGGGTTACTACAAAGAATCATTCATTAGAACTTTGATAATAAGGAAGGTGTCTAACTAAAATAAGCAGTCCCTAGCCAAAATAAACATTACCGATTCAGATCCGGTTTTCGTGAAAATAAACATTTCCGAATTCCGGGTCTTTTTAATTCCTATTAAATTAATTATGCGATGTAAGACTTTTGCGTAATAATAGGTTGTCGAAATAGTGAAATAACAACTATTGTTTGTAATAAAATTTCTTTCTTGCCATTTATCAATTGGATTTATACTCCGAGTGTATTATGATAGGAGTATATAAGGAGTGAAGAATGCTCATGAATACGGAAAAAGTTAGTATTAACGTAAATGTTGTCGATATTGGGAAAATCGAGCTATTAATAGACAAAGGAATCTATACGAATAAAACCGACTTTATGATTAAAGCAATATCTAATGAATTGAATAAAAATGAATTTCATTTTGATAGAACAATCAGGGAATTGGAAAAGGATGTAGATATTCAAATCGGAAAGGTCAAATACGATACTGAAAAATTGAAGGAAATCAAAGCCTCGAATATGGGAATTAAGCTATACGTAATTGGAAGATTAACGATTGATGAGGATGTTTCCTTACAATTAGCAAAGGAAACTCTACTGAGTATAAAAGTATTTGGTCCATGTAAAATGTCAAAGGAATTAAAAGATTACTATAAACTATAATTAGTTAGGGATGGTTAACTATGTATTTATTAGAAACAGAACGCTTAAAATTTCGTCAGATGGAACATAACGATATCGAACTACTTATGGAAATTTTTGCTGACCCTATTGCAATGCAATATTATCCTTCCACTTATTCACGTGAAGCTGCAATGAAATGGATAAATTGGAACATACAAAGTTATGAAAAGCACGGTACAGGTCTCTGGATTTGCGAGTTAAAAGAAAATGACTTGTTTGTTGGCCAATGTGGTATCATTCCTCAAATTGTAGATGGCCAAGCAGAAATGGAAATTGGTTATCTATTAGTTAGAAAATGTTGGGGGCAAGGTTTCGCTACAGAGGCTGCACGAGGATTACTAGAATTTGGTTTTAACGAGCTAGGATTAACGAGAATAATAGCAACTATTTATCACAAAAACGCCCCTTCAATTAAAGTAGCGGAACGTATTGGAATGAAGTTCGAAAAAAGAACCTTCGTAGGAAAAAGTGATGATGTTATCTATTCAATTCATAAAAATGATTAGATACTGCGATTACCACGCAATCCACAAAACCCACTACTAATATAATTGATGTGGAAAGTGAGATTGCTGAGGTTTGTAAGGGATTTTCAGAGGTAGTAAAAAAAAAATAATTTATTAATCGAATTATTTATTCTGGTATCGCTTTGTCTTAATGGAAATTTATTTAGAAGTGTTATTACTATAGTTAAAAAATCTATATAGTAACACTATGGAGGTAAGTATGGTAAGAAGAATACGTGCTTTTGAAATTGAAGACAATACAAAAGTGGTTGCAATTTGGGGATTGAAGAATTAAAAAAAGTGGATCTTAGAGAAAATAACTATGAGCATGAAATAACAACAAAATATCATTCAAATCAAAATGCAATTCAAACTTTTTATAACTTAAAATTTAGGGATGCAGTGGAATTCAACATAGTTTTAAGTTTTGATCAACAAAGCCTGGCGATTGATTATCTACTAAAGCGTTGCCCACTTTTCTTAATTTATAATCAAGCTAGCAATGATCCTATTGCTGATATAAAGAGCTTTGCTAAGTATTCTGGTTTATTTGACGGAACGACAATATTAAGTCTCCCGGAACAAGTACTCAACGATATAAAAAAGTTTAAAGATATCTTTTTAAGCAATTAACCAACCATTTTTACTAAATCAGGCACGTCATTATACATAATTAAACTAATTTGCTATGGATGTTTATATTGAAATAAAACATCCATACTTTTTAAAATACTGATAAACTCGCCAACATCTACTTGTGTTGTCAATTACAGTCCACACATGTAGAGTGTGTCTCGCAGATAATATTAAGATAGTAAATGAGGCAAGAGCTATACACTCTTGCCTCTAATTTATTTTAGGATTGGTAAACCGAGAATGGATAATTGATGAAGTTATTTCAAATATGTAAATAGAATAAAATTTTCATTTTACCTCACGACAAAACATGTTGTCAACAATAAATTTGTGTTATTTTTGAATAAATGTTACAATAGTCTTACAATTGTTTTTTAATCGTATTCCGAATTCAGCTGTACTTTTTGCAGATAGAATTATGGATACGGTTTTTTTAATATCTTTTTTTTAAACGAAAAAAAAATCAAACAATTGTGTGAGCTTTAAAGGAATTTAGGTGAATAAAATTATCAATTTACTAACTAGTAGTAGTCGAGTTTTTATTTACAAGGAGGACTAGAATATTGAATCTAATCAATAAGAAAGTTACACACAAGCGTTTTGGCCTAGGTAGTATAGTGAAACATAATGATTCTCGTATTGTCATAAACTTCGCATCAGAAAATAAAAAGTTTGTTTTCCCCGATGTATTTGAAAAGCACCTAAAACTGCATGATAAAGTTGCTGCTAATTCACTCGAAAAAGTTATACAAAAAATGGAAGTCGAACGAAAAGAGGAAGAATGGAAGAAGGAAGAGGAAAAAAAGCTACAACAGAAAAAACTGGAGCTTCGCTGGGAACATGAAAAACTTATGAAAAATCATAAACTTCATCCTGAATCCCAAATGGTTTTTTGGTGTGACACAGAAGAACAGAATAATTCCTTTTCAGAATGGAAGGTTTTTTCAGGCGTATTAAAAAGTGGTAAAAACCAGGGGAAGCCAAATAAACCCATTCGCTTGCATCAAAATAGCGCTGTCCTGTTAACAACAAGAGATTCCAGTTTGCCTGAACAAGACAGGCGTATCTTAGGTGTCTATATGGTGAATGAAAACTTTATCGGTAAGCTTTGTGAAGATGGATTTATTCCCGCTCATTCAACATACAGACTCCAACTTACTGAAAAAGAGTCGGAACAGATGCTTTTCTGGAACTATTACGTAAATGAGAAATTGCCCCACAGAATAACATGGAATACAGGTAAATACCGTTATTTTGATAATTTATGGATGGCTCAAATTTTGCTTGATATCGTTTCGCTGAAAAGTGACCCGAAGGAACGAGAACTGGCACAACAATTTTTCGAACATTTTTGTAAAATGAATCAGATAACCGAGCAAGAGTTGCCAAAGCCTAATGGCGCTTTATTGCGTGTTTAGCCGTTAGCAAAAATTAATAACTTTAACGAAGTTTATTTTAGAAGAAGGCAACTAACCCGAATGGGAGTTGCCTTCTCTGTTTTCCTCAATTATCAATAAAACCTTCCCGTAAAGCGCTTTTCAAAAAAGAGCTTGGTTCACCTACGCTATAGAGCTGCAAAGAATGCATGGCCCTAGTGCAAATGGTATAGAAAACCCTCCGCAGGCTCTCATCCCCATATGTTTGCTGCGATGCATCATAAATGATGACGGCATCAAATTCGATTCCTTTTGATAAATAGGATGGGATGACCACTACTCCTTGTTCGTATTCAATTGAATTGCTCTTCAGGAGTTTAATATCAGCGATGCCAGCCAAGGCTTCAAAGGCACTTTCACTTTCCTCGGCAGATTTGCATATGATTGCAATGCTGCTATGCCCGAGTCCTCGCAGTTCAGCTACTTTGGCGGCAATGCAGCGGTGCAGCTCGGCGTGGTTCGCCAATTGAGTTAGGACAGGCCGCTCGCCGTCGCGTTCGAAAGGAATAATCCGATCACCGCCAGGGACGAGCCGGCGAGTAAATTCAATGATCGGTTTTGTGGATCGGTAGCTCCGTGCCATATTGATGACTTCTGTTTCTTCCGGCCCGTAAAGATTGGTGAGCATGTGGAAATCAACCGCTTCACTGGCATGGGCAAATATTGCCTGATTAAAGTCGCCAAGAACAGTCATCTTTGCCGACGGGAATAATCGCTTCAAGAATTCGAATTGAAACGGTGAATAATCCTGTGCCTCGTCAATGACTATATGTTTAATCGAACTGTTCGTCTGAAAGCCTTGAATTAACTCTTTTAAAAATAAATACGGAGTAGCGTCTTCATAGTATAAGTTGCCTTCTTCCAGCGCTTCCAGTGTCAATCGGCAAATATCCGTCCATTCCGGCGGTGCTTCCCCCTCCAACCACTGTTCGATTTGCAAAGGGTCAGCAAATAGTTGTTTGTACATCCCCTTGATGTCAATGAAACGAAAAGCCCGGATTCGATTTCGGATCGGCTTTAATTTCCTGCTTACGATCAATTGGGCAAGCCCTTCGTACTCCATTTCATAATTGATAGCCGCTTCCCCTTTAAATCCTCGTTTTTTCGCTAAATATTTGTAAGCCTTATGGTATTCCTCGTTGCTTAGCAGCTCGATTTCCTCTTGGACCCATGGCTTAGCCCGTTCGAGTTTTTCGGCTTCGTCTAGTTTCTTCATCAGCCAATCCTTCAACTTTTCAAGCCTGTTATGGAATCGAAGTGAGGTGTCGCTGTTATAAAACCTTTTTGCGATTTGTTGAGATGTAACAATCGGCTTTCCTCTAAAGGAGATGCCAGTGAATAGCATTCCGGATTGCCCGAGCGCCTCCCGATATGATTTGATTGCCTCAAAAAAGCGGGTGGATGCCTTGAATTGGATGCCAGCAATCCTTGGCTTGTATGAAGGGGCATTTACCGAAGTTAAAACATATTCCAGTTGCTCATACGGATTTTCAATTTGAAAATCTTTTCCAAGCCGATGGATCAAATATTCCTGGAATGTTACCTGTTGCATATTCTCTTCGCCGAGTTCCGGCAACACATTGGACACGTAACTATTGAACATCGAATTAGGTGAAAAAAGAATTATTTGATCGGCATTCATTCGATCCCGATATTTATAGAGCAAATAGGCAATCCGCTGCATGGCGGCCGATGTCTTTCCACTGCCGGCTGCGCCGTGTACAATGAGCAGCCGCCCGCGATCATGGCGGATAATCCTGTTTTGCTCCTGTTGAATGGTAGCGACGATATTGTGCATATATTTGTCAGTACCTTTGCCCAGCACCTTCTGTAAAATTTCATCTCCGATTGTTAGGCTCGTATCAAACATGGATAGAAGCTCGCCGCCCCTGATTAGATATTGCCATTTTTTCTCCAATACACCATTGATAACTCCCCCGGGCGTAGCATACTTAGCCGGACCTGGCTGGTAGTCGTAGTAAACACTAGAGACAGGCGCCCTCCAGTCGTAGACAAGAAAATTTTCACCACTATTATCCGTCAGTGTGGAGATTCCAATGTAAATCTGTTCCTGAGCCGGATCATCGTCTTCGATGAAATCGATTCGGCCAAAGTAGGGAATTTCCGCCATACGGCGCAGCGCGGATAATCTCCTCGAAGCATGCCTGTGGGTACTTTGGCTAACGGCGAGAGACTGGGCTTCTTGCCGTAAGCCGATAATCGTTTCAAGGTAATCATCAAAGGTATCCGTATTGACCTTGATTTCGTCCCAAAAGTGTTTGCGGATGTGAATGACTTCATTTCGATGCTGGGTAGTTTCACCCTCCAACCTGCTGATTTGCTCCTTAATGGTATTCATTACACAGTCGACTCGGTTTTGTTCCCGTTGAAATTCCGAATTCACAGCAAACACTCCTTTTAAAAAAATAATGATTAGGGGTTGACTCTTGATGGGGCTAGGGTGTATAATTATAATAGGGGTAAATAGGTACTTATAATAAATTCGAGTGGCTATCTATATAAATTTACCACGCTTTTTTACTTTTTTCAATGGGACGGACAACTTCTTTGCTCGTCTTTTTAAAATTTATTAACTTACTGCTAAAACATACATACTTTAGATCGCCAAAAAAGAAACCCTTCATGCTATCAGTTATGAAGGGTTTCTTTTTTGTAAAACGATTTATGTGTTAAAATCATCTCGACATATTAAAACAGGAAAGATGTTTAGGGGTAAAAATCAAGAAATTCGGACAAGACTGAAATGATTAACCAGATTGGTTCGTGTGTTTTTACCCGGATGGTGAAGTAATAGTAACAAAACGCAAAATATAGTAAACGAGGAGATTAGTATGGAAAATAAAAATTTGGCCTCAGAACAACGTGAACAACTGCTTGAGACATTGAAAGCCCGTTTTGAAAAAAACATGGATCGCCATAAATGTCTTGATTGGTCCAAAGTACAGGAAAAGTTGGAAATGCATCCTGAAAAGCTGTGGTCGTTAAATGAAATGGAAAATACCGGTGGTGAACCGGATGTTGTTGGTTATGATGAAAAAGCGGATGAATACATATTTTATGATTGTTCGGCGGAAAGCCCCAAAGGCCGTAGAAGTGTTTGCTACGACCGGGAAGCGCTTGAGTCAAGGAAGCAGCATAAACCACAAACGAGTGCTATGGACTTGGCTGCTGAGATTGGGATTGAGATTCTAACAGAAGAACAATACCGGGAGCTGCAGGAACTTGGAAGTTTTGATATGAAAACATCCAGCTGGGTGAAAACACCTGAGAATATTAGAAAACTTGGCGGGGCAATCTTTTGTGATCGCCGCTACGATACTGTGTTCGTTTACCATAATGGAGCAGAATCCTATTATGCCGCCAGAGGTTTCCGTGGGTCATTGAGGGTTTAATTTTTGTGTGGCAGGCTGCCTGGTGAAGTAGCAGAGGTACCAATATCCAATCTTTTTCATAGTAAAGAAAAATATCTACCCTTTGTTAGAATTTTCTATATAATGGATTTATGTAGGAGCACTCCAGTGAATCTGCGGTGCTCCATTCTAATTAGAGAAAAAGATGGGGGCGAACATTCAATGGCTAATGATCCTGAAGTTTTAACGGATAAAGGGAGACAGCCTGATGTAAAAAAGAAAGTGGAGCGGAAAGAAGGGGAACCGACTCCGGCTTTTGTGGGGGCTTCCTGGGCAGCGCTTTTAGTCGGAGTTACCGCTTATCTTATCGGCTTATGGAATGCGGGGATGCAGCTGAATGAAAAGGGTTATTACTTTGCTGTTTTGGTATTCGGCCTTTATTCCGCGGTATCACTGCAAAAAGCGGTAAGGGATAAGGATGAAGGAATTCCTGTAACGAACATTTATTATGGCATCAGTTGGTTTGCACTTATTGTAGCGATTTCATTAATGGCGATCGGTTTATACAATGCGGGAAGTATTGATTTAAGCGAAAAGGGCTTTTATGGGATGTCGTTTGTCCTTAGCCTATTTGCTGCCATCACGATCCAGAAGAACATCCGCGATACGCAGAGGGTTAGGGAAAGAGACTGATTCTTATTTTAAAAATACAATGGTATTCGAATGCAGGTATTCGGATACCATTTGTCTTTATGAGGATAATTGCTGAAGTAGAATTCTGAAGGCTGGTTGAGTCATAATAGAAGAAACAGGAACGGACACAGGAGGTCTTTCGTTGGAAAACAATGATATTTTAATCAGAGTTCGATATGCGCTAGATATTAAAGATAATGATATGGTGAAAATCTTTAAACTGGGCGGCCTTGAAGTCTCCAGGGATGAAGTCAAAAAGATGCTTACGAAAATGGGGGACAGCTACAAGGATGAAGCTGTTCTTGAGGAAGACGACAGTATAAAAATCAATAACAGCAAGCTTGAGTCCTTTTTGAACGGCCTGATTATTTTTAAAAGAGGGCCTCAGGAACAAAAGCCCGGACAGCCTGACCAAACCCAAGCACCGTTAAAGAGCAATGAACCTGTAAACAATATACTTATAAAGAAACTGAAAATCGCCCTCGCATTAACAAGTGAGGACATGATCGATATTTTGGCAATGGCCGGAGTTACGATCACAAAAGGAGAGCTTGGTGCGTTATTGCGGAAAAAAGGCCATAAAAATTATAAGGAATGCGGGGACAAATATGCCCGGAATTTTTTAAAAGGATTGGCTATAAAATATAGAGGTTAAGGGCGAAGTGCTCGAATAAAAATAAGTGTCTGTTATACCCGAATGTTATCTATTCTAGAGGGATATCCCGGGTTGTGGCAGGCGCTTTTGTTATTGAAGCGGATGAAAACATCTATATTATTCTGAATATTGTATATATTCGTTGGCTTGGCGGTTATAATTTATGTAGCAACTTGAAAAACGTATATGGCAGTAAAAATTTATAAAAAGCGGGTGCTTAGTTATGGGAAGATTAATTCATTTCGAAATTCATGTTGATGAGATGGAGCGAGCAAAAAAGTTTTATGGCGAGGTTTTTGGATGGACATTTGAGGATTGGAGCGAGTATGCGGGTATGCCTTATTTTGGGGCAGTGACCGGCAATGAAGGTGAACTAGGCATCAATGGTGCATTAATGAAGCGACAAGGTGCCCGACCTGAGTCGAACCAAGCGATGAACGGCTATGCCTGTACAATGGGAGTGGAAGATTACGATTCCACTGAGGCTAAAATTCTAGAGAATGGCGGCCAGGTCGCAATGCCGAAATACGCCCTGCCTGGAATGGCTTGGCAAGGCTACTACCTAGATACCGAGGGCAATATATTCGGAATCCATCAGCCGGATGCTAATGCAAAATAGGATTCGGTGAATAAGACATGATTTCACAAGAAAACGCAGGCATGTTAGAAACTCTGCGCACAATCTGCCTTGCTCTGCCCGAAGCGGTTGAAATTGTTGACGGATTCGGCCACAAGACGTTTAAAGTCAATGGAAAATCATTCGTAATTTCAGGTGAAAGCGAAAAGGGATTCAATGTGTCTTTCAAGTCGGACCGGGAATCCCAGGAATTGTTGCTTCAGAAAGAGCATTTTTTTAAAACTCCATACATAGGGCATCATGGCTGGGTTTCCATCCAAAATCCTGCTGGGGAACACTGGAACGAATTGGCCAGCCTTATTCAGGAAGCCTATTTGCACGCGGCACCAAAGCGTTTAGTCAAGCAGTGGATGGAGTCACATAATTAAGTGAGGAAAGGTGGGACACTCTCACCTTTCTTTTTTTCGCGCTTCAGATACAATTCGGCAAAATCACCGTGAGTAGAGCATAAAGATTGAATAAGCCAAATAAGATTAATGTATCTACTTTATCAATACATATCTAAGGTTATTAACGGAAATACAGATTCGGAAGATATTGTGAAGAGTTTAATATATTGTAAATTTAGTGATATAGTGAATAAAGTTCCAATACAAAGACAGATTGACTTCTATTTCTTGTGGTGATAGATTATTCTTATTGGAAAACTAGGGATTAAGATTTAGATAGGAAAATCAATAGATTCATAGGAGGCAAAAAAATGAATAAAAGATTAGTATCTTTATCCGCCTTGATTTTAGCATTGTTGCTAACTTTGGCAGCTTGCTCGGGTGATAAAGATTCATCAAAACCATCTGGCGGGAATGAAAGCAAAGGTACCGCTAAAGAAGGCGGAACATTGACGATTGCGGTTTCCGACAACCCCCAGGTGATGAACCCGCTGTATGCAAATGACCGCGTTACACTTACAGTCCAGCAGGCGCTTTATGCCCCTCTTTATTTTATGGAGGATGGCGGCAAAAAGAAGTTTGTCCTGGCAGAGAGCTTCGAACCGTCAGAGGACCAACTGACATGGACATTGAAATTAAAAGACAATTTGAAATGGCATGATGGCCAAAAGATTACAGCGGATGACATTGTGTTTACTATTGATTCAATTCTGGATGAAAAACAGAGCAGTTCCATTCGCGGCAGCCTTGTTTTCGATGGCCAGCCTTTAAAAGTGGAAAAAGTGGATGAATTAACAGTAAAGTTCATCCTGCCACAGGTAACTGCTTCCTTTGAAGGGGCATTGAACGACTTCTTCCCGATTCCTAAGCATGTTTTTGAAGGGGAGACCGATTTGATGAAGAGTGAAAAGAACCAGGCGCCAGTCGGCTCCGGTCCTTTCAAATTCAAGGAGTTCAAATCGGACCAATATGTTCAGCTCGACCGTTTCGATGATTATTTTGCAGGAAAGGCGAAGTTGGATTCCATCGTTTACAGGGTTGTAAAGGATCCAAACACTGCGAATATTTCCCTTCAAAATGGCGAAGTCAACATGAGGCTTATCGACCCACAAGATTATAAGAAGCTGGATGCAACAGGGAAGTTCAATATGCATCGATTCCCTGAAGGCCGACTCTTTTACATGGCGTTCAACCTGAACAGCAAGGCTGTCCAAAGCAAGGAACTTCGCCAGGCTGTCGCCCATGCGCTTGATAAAAAGGAACTGATTGATTCAGCGTTTATTTCGGCTGATTTTGCGGAGCCTGCTGCTTCGGTCCTGACTCCTGATACAATGCACCACACCCAGGAGATTACGACATATGAATATAGCCAGTCGAAAGCAAAAGAGCTTTTGAAAAAAGGCGGTATTAAAGAAGGGCATACACTCCGTGTAATTTACGCAAACAACAATAAAATCATGGAAAGCCTGGCGCTTTATACTCAGCAGAAGCTTCAGGAAATTGGCTTGAAGGTGGAGCTGACGCCGATGGATCCAAGTGCGTATGGCCAGAAGACACTGGATATGGCAACCACTGATTATGATATCAGCTTTGGCGGATACATTATGGGGCCAGAGCCGGACGTCTATAAGTCACTATTCCAGAGCGATGCTGCATACAACTTTGCCCGTTATAAAAACGCTGAATTCGATCAGCTTTGGGATAAAGCGGCAGTAGAAACGGATAAAGAAAAGCGTGCTGATTTATACAAGCAAATCCAGGAAACCGTTGCCCAGGACGTTCCTTATTTACCGCTAGCCTATCCAAAGGCAAGCCTTGCAGTTGATAAGAAATTTGGCGGCATCGAGGAAGCAAAACTGATTCCTGTTACTATGGTTGAAGATCTCTCGAAAATTTATCAAGTTGAATAGTCCTTTTGCGAAAAAGCTGATAAAAGCATCAGCTTTTTTGCAGTTTTAATACGTATGGGCGGTACTCAGCCTGCCAAAGGGCTTTTGGCGTTCCATAAGGAGGTACACGCGTGAAAAGAATAATAGTGAAGAGGCTGCTCAATGCGATTCCGCTCTTGATCATCATTTCCATGATAGCCTTCCTTCTTATCAAACTGGCCCCGGGTGACCCGGTGAGGAGCTTTGTTACTCCGGATATGGCTCCTGAAGATGTAGAGCGAATACGCAAAAGCCTCGGTCTCGATAAGCCGATCTATATTCAGTATTTTTTATGGCTTCAAAATATTGTGGTCGGAAATTTTGGCTATTCCCTGATTACTAAGCGCCCCGTCCTGGATATGATTCTCGAGCGCCTGCCCGCAACAGTCGGGCTGATGGGGGTTTCGCTTATCGTAACTTTGATTATTGCCATTCCCCTCGGACTGTTTACGGCAGTGAAAAAGAATTCGCTCTTTGACCGCATTGCAAATTTAATCTCGTATATAGGGATATCCATCCCAATTTTCTGGTTTGCCTTAATGCTGATTTACCTGTTTTCGCTCAAATGGGGGTTGCTCCCAAGCATGGGGATGCGTACGGTTGGCAGCGATTCTGCGTGGGATATCATCAAACACGGAATCCTTCCTTGTACGGTCCTCGCTTTTCAGAATGTATCAGTCTATATGAGGTATATCCGTTCGAGTACCATTCATCAGTTGGAAGAGGATTATGTCCATATCCAGTACGCTTATGGGGCCAGCAAGACCACTGTTCTGTTCCGCCATGTCCTGAGGAATGTCCTTTTACCAATCATTACAATTATCGGATTGTCGATACCTGGGCTGGTCGGGGGTGCGTTCATTACAGAGACTGTCTTTTCGTGGCCGGGACTGGGGCTTTTGGGCGTCACTTCGATTTTCTCATTCGATTATCCCGTGATTATGGCCATTACCCTGTTTTCTTCATTAATGCTTGTGATCGGGAACTTGTTTGCGGACATCCTCTACAGTGTTGTCGATCCACGGATAAGGCTAAGGGGGTAAGCCAATGAACAAGAGAAGATGGAATAATGTTAAAAAAGAACTGGTAAAAAACAAATTTGCCTTGATGGCCCTGATAATACTTATACTCTTTTCAATTCTTTCGCTGTTTGCGTTTTTGTCGCCATTTGATCCTAATAAAATGTCAATACCGGATCGTCTGCAGCCTCCAAGCGGCGAGCATCTTTTTGGAACGGATGATTACGGCCGGGATTACTTAACCCGGGCGCTTTATGGCGGCCGAGTGTCGCTCGCGGTAGGTTTTCTTTCCATGGTTGTCGCAGTCACTGTTGGGACAGCGGTTGGTACCATTTCGGGTTATTTCGGCGGCTGGATTGATAATATCCTGATGAGGCTTGTGGAAGTGCTGATGTCAATTCCATCCTTTTTCCTCATGCTGATTTTAAATGCCTATATGAAACCAGGAATTAAGACGCTCGTCATTATTATCGGCTTGATGACCTGGATGGAGATATCGAGAATTGTAAGGTCCGAGACGCTTTCGGTAAAAGAACGGGAGTATGTCATGTACGCAAAAGCGTCTGGCCAGTCGTCCGTGTTTATTATCTTAAAGCATATTATCCCGAATATCGCATCAACCATTATCATTGCCGGTACCCTTAACATCGCGACCGCTATATTGATGGAGTCCTCCTTAAGCTTTCTTGGACTGGGCGTCCAGCAGCCGAACTCATCTTGGGGCAGCATGCTGAATAATGCCCAAGGGTATATCGGAGATGCCTGGCACCTGACGTTGTTCCCGGGATTTTTAATTTTATTTACCGTCCTAAGCTTTAATGTCCTTGGAAATGTCCTTCGTGTCGCATTCGAGCCAAATGGAACAATGCTGCAAAAAAAATAACGCATATGTGTTTTAAATAAAGGGGAGTAACCAAAGTGCCAGAGAAGCTTCTTGAAATCGAAAACTTAAAAACCTCTTTTTACACAGAAGCAGGGGAAGTTCAGGCAGTCCGTGGTGTTGGCTTCAGCTTGAAAAAGGGGGAAGTGTACGGGATTGTCGGGGAGTCTGGAAGCGGAAAAAGCGTCATGGCTAAATCAATTATCTCTCTTATTCAGCCCCCGGGAAAAATAAAGGAAGGATCGATCCGGCTTCGCGGCGAAAATCTTCTGCTAAAAAAAGAAAAAGATCTGCAAAAAATTCGCGGCAATGAAATCGCGATGATTTCGCAGGACCCGATGTCCGCGCTAAATCCTGTTGTCAAAATCGGCAAGCAATTGACTGAAGTAATCATCCGCCACCGCCGTGTCGGGAAAAAGGAAGCCTACCTAATCGCGGCGCAATTGCTCCGCCAGGTAGGAATATCTTCTCCCGAAGAACGGCTCCAACAATACCCGCACGAATTGAGCGGCGGGATGAAACAGCGAATCATGATTGCGATGGCGATCAGTTGCCGTCCCGAGGTATTGATCGCGGATGAACCGACAACCGCGCTCGATGTGACGATTCAGGCCCAAATTCTTGATTTAATGAGGGATTTAAGAGAAAAGGAAAACATGGCGATATTGCTGATCACACACGATCTTGGCGTGGTTGCGCAGAACTGTGAACGGGTTCTCGTCATGTACGGCGGACTTATTATGGAAGAAGGACCGGTAAAGGACCTTTTTCAAAATCCGAAGCATCCGTATACAGAAGGATTGCTAAAGTCGCTGCCAAAACGTTCGGATACTGGAAAAGAAAGGCTCGTCCCGATACAGGGAACTCCCCCAAATCTGCTGAATCCTCCGAAGGGCTGCCCGTTTGCCGGACGATGCCCTTATACGATGGGGATATGCGAGGAAAAGATGCCGCCTTATTTTGATGCCGGTGAAGGAAGGCGGACAATGTGTTGGCTTCACGACGACAGCGGAATAGAAGGTGAAGTTCATGAGTGAGACAATTTTGGAAGTAAAGGATCTTAAAAAATACTATCCGGTCAAAGGCGGAATTCTTGGACGGAACCAACAGTATCTGAAGGCTGTCGACGGTGTAAGTTTTTCTATTCAAAAAGGGGAAACGTTCGGCCTTGTTGGTGAGTCCGGCTGCGGGAAATCGACGGTTGGCAGAAGCATCATTAGGCTCCATGATATTACCTCGGGGAACATTTATTTCGATGGGAATGATATTGCTTCTTTAAAAGAGAAGGACCTTAAGAAGTACCGCCGGCGAATGCAGGCTGTTTTTCAGGACCCTTATGCATCGCTCAATCCGACCATGAATGTATTCGAATTGATCAGTGAACCTATGAAAATTCATAGTTCTTCATCTGTTGCGGAACGGAAGGAAATCATTTTAGACCTCCTCGAGCGGGTCGGCCTAAAGGAGGATCATTTATACCGCTATCCGCATGAGTTCAGCGGCGGGCAGCGCCAGCGTGTGAGTATCGCTAGGGCGCTTTCGGTCCGGCCTGATTTCATCCTGTGTGATGAACCGATTTCCGCCCTCGATGTTTCAGTTCAGGCTCAGGTGGTCAATATGCTTGAGGATATCCAGCAGGATACAGGTGTGACATACTTGTTCATTGCCCATGACCTGTCAATGGTCCGGCACATCTCAAGCCGAATCGGCGTCATGTATTTAGGCAATATGGTTGAAATCGCCGAAAGCAACGAGCTATACAAAAACCCTTTGCATCCTTATACACAGGCGCTTCTATCGGCAATTCCGGAACCGGATACGACAAAGGCAGCCCGGGAGCGCATCATTCTGAAAGGCGAGGTGCCAAGCCCTTTGAATTCGCCATCAGGTTGTAAGTTCCGCACGCGGTGCCCGTATGCCATGGAGATTTGTGCCGAAGTTGAACCGCCAATGTTGGATGCCGGAGAAGGCCATCAAGTTGCTTGTTATCTATATGGAGAAAAATAGGGGAGGGAAAATGATGCAAAAAGAGCGGCTTGCTTTGAACCATGCGCTGATGATTGAGATGGTTCGCTCGAATGGCGTTCACGACAGTGACATCCTGCAAATGCTTGAAAATGAGAATTCTACAGAGTTTGAGAGATTTGGAGAAGGAATCCCGGATTGGCAGACGCTGATTGATTTTTACAATAACAATCCTGGGAGAATCAGAAATGCTATCCTAAAAGGCTACAGAATCACCTTTTTGACAAAAGGCGCGCTGAAGTCGCTCCTCGGGATTAAGTTCGGGCTGGAAAGAGATGTCGCATTCCGGGACGGCGGATTTTACCTTGGTCAGGTGAGGCTGTCCGGAAATCAGGTGAATGAACTCAAAGAGATTATCTCCGCCAACTGGCAGGTAATCGAAGAACTCCAAAACGATGGAATGTATGAACTGAGAATTGCCTTGGTGAATCCTCCAGGTGAATAGAAGGATGGAATTGACCGCGCAGATTAGAATGGCTTCCAGAAATGGGCTAACGGGGCTCGGCCTCTCCCTTACCCAATGGATTGACTCTTCCTAAACGGCACCATCTCGGTTGAAAGTGAACCGGGAAAGGGGAGTGAATTCATGTTACAATTTCAATTTTTCTTTAGCAACTGCCACTGGTATAGGTGGCAGTTTTTTTGTGCCCGAAAACAGGTATGGAAGTTTTAACCTAATTTTAGAGGAATAACATTTGGCAAGAACGAATATTCAATTAAAGTGGATTCCAAGCAATTATTTTTAATAGCGGGAGGTTTATATGCTAAGTAAACATGTAATCGAAGAGGTGCTTTCGGTAGCTTTAACAACAGGCGGGGATTTTTCTGAAATTTTTATTGAAGACCGATTTACTAATAACCTTACCTTCCAGAGCGGGAAAATTGAAACAGCCTTGTCCGGACGTGATTTTGGTGTTGGCATCAGGGTATTTAAAGGCTTACGGAGCATCTATGCATATACAACCGATTTCAGCAGGGAAGGCCTTTTAAAAGCAGCAGCCAATGCCGCCCAGGCGATTAAAGGTGAATCGGTGGCCAGGCTTGCCCCATTTGTCAGCCAGGCTGCAGACTCTATTCATCCAATTCAGATTATGCCCCGGGATGTCGGAAAATCACGCAAGGCGGAAATCCTACATAACGCGTTTGAGAAAACAAAAAACTATCATTCTTCGATTTCACAGGTAACCGTCCGGTATATGGATGAGGAGCAAAATGTACTGATTGCCAACTCGGAAGGTACTTTCATTGAAGATAAGCGGGTTCGGTCAAGGCTGGCAATTCAAGCTGTAGCCGTTCGGGGAAATCAAATGGAGTCTGGATTTTATGGTCCTGGCGCCCATCAGGGATTCGAATTCTATGAAAACCTCAATCTTGATCATTATACAAATGAAGCGGCTCGCATTGCGGTGACAAAACTGGATGCAATTCCATGCCCAAGCGGGAAATTCCCTGTCATCATTGATAATGAATTCGGCGGGGTTATTTTTCACGAAGCCTGCGGCCATGGTCTTGAAGCCACGTCCGTGGCCAAAAACACGTCGGTGTTTGCCAATCGGATTGGCGAGCGGGTTGGGCCGGAAATTGTTTCTTATATCGATGACGGAACGCTTCCGAATGAGTGGGGTCCCCTCAATATTGACGACGAAGGGGAAAAAGCGCGCAAAAATGTGCTGATTGAAAATGGCATTTTAAAAGGATACTTGATTGATAAATTTAACGGTCGGCGTATGGGAATGGCCTCAACTGGTTCCGGAAGAAGGGAATCCTTCCGATTCGCGCCGACTTCAAGGATGACGAATACGTATATTGCCCCTGGTAGCTCAACTCCTGAAGAAATCCTTTCTGCTACCGAACATGGCATTTACGCAAAGTATATGGGCGGCGGGCAGGTAAATCCGGCAACCGGCGATTACAACTTTGCGGTCATGGAAGCGTATGAAGTGAAAAACGGGAAACTAGGCCGGCCGCTAAAAGGGGCTACCCTGATTGGTAATGGCCCTAAAACGCTTCAAATGGTTGATATGGTTGGCAACAATTTGAGCCATGGGGCCGGGATGTGCGGTTCACTGAGTGGAAGCATCCCGGTAAACGTTGGCCAGCCGACAATCCGAGTCAGTGAAATTACAGTCGGCGGGACTAAGGGGGAATAGACGATGACTTTTCAGGAATTTCTGTTTCGCGAGGCTGAAAACAGAGGGTTCACAGATGTGGAAATCTATTTTGAAAAAAAAGAAGTGTTTGGCTGCCAAATTTACAATGGCGAAATTGACCAATATGAGATTGCAGAGGATGGAGGCCTGTCGTTTAGAGGAAAGATTAATGGAAAAATGGGTTATGCCTATACAGAAAAAATCGAAGATGCATCCATTCCTTATCTAATCGAGAATGCGATGGAAAATGCCTCGATACTAAATGATGATGAGGTGGAGGAGATTTTCTCCGGCAGCGAAAGCTATGCACAGGGCGACTTCTTTTCCGAGTCATTGCAGGAAGTTGGGATTCCGGAAAAAATCGACTTCATTAAGGAAGTTGAGAAGGAACTCTTAGCAGCCGACCCGCGATTCCAGCCAACCGATTTCTGCGGCATCCGAACCGAATCAGTTATAAAAACGCTTGCCAATAATAAAGGTTTGAATATAAGTGACAAGTTGAATGTTTTATATGTGTATGCCCAGGCGATTGTGAAGGATGGTGAGGAAAAGAAAACCTCGTTTGAATTTAAAGTGACGAAGGACTTTCACAAGTTAAGCGCCAGGGAAATTGCCCAGAAAGCCGCAAAGGAAGCATTGGCGCAATTGGGTTCGAAGTCAATTGAAAGCAGGAAATATCCTGTTCTGCTCCGCAACGATGCGGCCGCTCAGCTTTTAGCGGTATACTCAGGCAATTTTTCCGCTGAGAATACACAGGCCGGCACGTCGCCATTGAAGGATAAACAGGGAAAAGCAATTGCGTCCGCCAAAGTAACGATCGTGGATGACCCGTTTCTTGAAGGAGGACTTGGCTGCCGAACTTTTGATAGTGAGGGAGTGGCCACAAAGAAACTGACAGTTGTTGAGTCAGGGGTGCTGCAATCCTTGCTCCATAATTTAAAAACTGCCAGGAAGGAGCAAACATCCACCACCGGGCATGCGCATAAAAGTTCCTATAAGTCAGCGATTAAGGTCGGGCCGTCTAATTTTTACATTCAGCCTTCATTAAAGGAATTTAGCGAATTGGTCAGTGGGATGGAAGAAGGAGTTTTGATTACAGAACTTTCAGGTCTGCATTCCGGGGCCAATACCGTTTCAGGGGACTTCTCGGTCGCTGCAAATGGGTTCTACGTAAAGGATGGGAAAATCGATTACCCTGTCAACTTAATGACGATAGCAGGGAATTTTTACGAGATGCTGAAGGATGTTGTGGAAATCGGTTCCGATCTGGCATTCCCGCTCTCACCAATCGGCTCTCCGTCAATCCTTGTAAAGTCATTATCGGTTACGGTTGAATAGTATTGGGCCTTTGTTTGGATACGATACAAGTGAAATATAAATATAATCCTTAAGGCAAGCTGTCGCCGCTTTGGTGGCAGCTTTTGTTATTATGTATAAAAAATCTCGGAAGTCGTTTTTACATGATAATTCACTAATTATGGTATAAGATTCACTAGTTAGTGTCTGGATCGCTACTATTTTTCGAAACGCTGTATAGTGATATTTCACTAGTCCTTCTCCGCCACCCCGTCGATTTTGCAAGGGACGGATCCGCCGCCTCAATGAAGAAGCTACCCGTCCCTTATCTCTTAATAAATCAGTAACTCCAATGGTGGAATGGATAGCCCCCATGCCAATGATGATGATGGAACCAAGGATAGTGATGGTGATGATGCCAAGGATAGCCGCCATATCCATAACCCGGATAGCCGCCGAATCCCATGCCATAACCAGGATAACCGCCGACTCCCATACCGTAGCCCGGATAGCCACCAAAGCCCATCCCGTAACCCATGCCACCTAAGAATTGTCTCTCCATGTTTCTCTCTCCTCCTCAAATTCATTCAAAACATCTTATGCTTCTTTGGGTGGGCGGGAATGGTCAAATGCCTAGGTGCGGAGATATTTCTTTCATAAATGAGGGGGGCGTATCCTGTGCATCAATGAAGCACTTGATACCGGGTCCAACAACGAAAAACAGGAAACGTATCCCGTGCTTCAATGAGGCACTCGGTCCGTTCCCTGTTTCTAATTGTTAGGAAATTTTCGCTATGTATTCGGCGGTTGATTGCGGTTCGTCCTTGGCTTGGACTTTGTCGATTTTATCGACAAACATGCCGAAGACCCTTTTCTTTTCTTCAAGGTCCTTGATTTCGGCTTTTAGCCTATTAAATTGTTCCTCGAATGGTTTGTGGTAGATTTCCCGGATGGTGCGGATAATCTCTTCGTTCACTGTTGACTGGGTGACCTGCTTGGTTATGCTGAACTTGTAATTGTATACCATAAGCTCCTGCTTTACCTTTTCATACTCCTTATCGATCTCCGCGAGCAATTCCAAGATTTCCTCTTTCCATTCATTCAACGATTTTTTAAGATATGAAGAATCCATAACGTGTCTCCTTATGCATGTAATAATGGATGAGAAAGTGTGTCCTTCAATTTTAACATGTCTAAGTTACAAATCGTTTTCGGACAGGTTACAGTTTAAACCGCTATATTAAAAAGGCGTAACGAGTGAGGATGTGGATTAAAGAAAATCTCATTCGGATTCGGAATCACCCAACTCTTCCTCCACAACTTCCTGAATATCAACATCCTGTTGCCTTATGATTCCTTGTGCGTATTGAATGAGCGGTTCCTGGCCGGAGTCTTCTCCCAATTCAAAGTTGAAGGCATCCTTCGTTTCCCTTTCTTCCAAAGAAGCGAAAAGGTCATGGATATCAGCATTGTCACCCGATACAGTGCCGAATCCCTGGTTATGCTTTTTATAACTCGTAAAGCCGCTCGGAAGGTTATTGCCCAGATTGACGCACGATGCACCTTCCACAGTTCCGATCGTGATTTTTCCGATAAAAAAAGCGGGAGAAAATTTATTCATCGCGATTGCCCTTTCCGTTGGTTAGTGAAAACGAAACCGGGTCGCCATTGATTAGAATCTGTATATCCCGGCTGTTTCTTTCTGTTTCCAAAAATGTCTCCGTACCGCTTCTCGTTTCTGGCGATATATCCTCAAGGTTTTCTTTTTCCAAAAATGAAGCAGAATTTCTTTCCACATCGGGTTCATTCACTTTCTCTTTTCCATGTACCTTTGGCGAAAATGTGTTGCCCATGTTCAGCATCCCGCTTAACTCCTGGATATCGAGCCTATCGAGGTGAAAGGCGAGTTCCTCAAGGTTCAGTTCATTTAAATGGAGGTCGTTTATATGAATGTCAAAATGGATTTTGCTGTTGTTCGATTCTTTCACGGCATTTTCAAGCCTGTCCAATCTTTCCGCAAAATTCAGCAGGCTTTCAATGATTTTTTCTGTGCTCATCTGAATCAAATCCTTTTTTGTCATTGAAAAATAGCGCATGATTGCCAGTCGCTTTGCTATTTATTCCCCTGATCGAACCAAACCCTTCATTTACTTCGGTTTTGCTAATCCTCCCAGTTTGAATGTTTGTACCTATAAAAAGCCCGGATGAAGAATAGACTCTTCCGATTTTCATTCCTTTGTATCGAATAGCCATCATGTTTCTCCTCCTGGAAAGCGATCATTATTTGTGTTTTTTAATAAAGGAATTGTGATACTTAAAATGCCGTACGCCAATTCCGCTTTTATTTGGCTTGGCACACAATGAACGGGAAGTTTGATTTTTCTTTGAAAAGGGCCGTAGAATCGTTCCTGCTTTATAAAATTTGAAGCTGGGGTCTCAATAAGAGGGTGAATTTCCCCGCTGATCAAAAGACCGCCGGAACTTATTCCGAGCTTTACATCCTTGGGCTTCGCACCGGCAAGGTCCACAGTTATATAAAGCGAATCTTCCGTGTGCATACAATCAATCCGGGGACCTATTAAAGGAGCGACTTCTGTTAAAAGTTCCACGAAGTCACTGCCCAATATTTTTGTGATTTGGGAACGTCGGCCTTTGTTTTTCACTCGGTCACGACCTTTCGGATGGAAAAGATTTCTTTACTACATATATGTAAAAAAGAGGCTGTCATGCTATCGGATTCCTTATTTTATAGAATTGCGCCTAATATAAAAAAACAGCATAGCATCCGGCCGCTATGCTGCTTCATTAAATTGTCTGACCTTGCGCGCTTGGCGAGACGTTTGCGTTGTTCATTTGGCCATCAATGAAATCGAGGTCGTTAATGACGGATCCGTTGGCTGTATTCACCACATTCCCCACTAAAAATCCCTGTCCGTTATTGACCTTCCGGTGGGCCGCCCAGCCGGGGAGCTGATTCTGTCCAACTGCGACGGTGGAATTCGTATTCTGGGAATTAATATTGATGGCGCCAACTCCGAAGGTAATGGCCACCTGGATCCCTCCTTTAGAGGCCAGCGGAAAGTTATGAATGGGTCAAATGATTGATTTGGGTATCAATAATATCTTGATCTGAAATGTAGGTTGCATTGTTTTCGTTCTGTATCTTGCCAATCATCCTGCCTTGTCCGGCATTCCGCTTGCTATGTGTACTCCAGCCGTTCAGGTCATTTTCCCCAACCGCCAGGGCAGCGCAGGAATCAAGTACGTTTACGTTAATCCCGACAACGTCGACATGATTGAGGCTGCTATTCGGCCCCCGTTCCATGATGCTAATCGCATTGCTGTTAATCGGAGTATCGACAACATCATTGTCAATGACATAACTATAGTTCCTGGAAATCCGGCAATTGCTCATCGAACCAAAGCCGTAATTCGTTTTACGGTGTGAGGACCAGTTATTTGCATAATTAATGCCAATAAAAATGCCCGAGGCCGTATCGATGGAATTCACATTCACCTGGTCGACAATGACCCGGTTCCTCATTCGTTTCCGTACCATCTTCATACCAATCCCCTGGTTTACAAATATATAGTGTAGAATATGCATCCATCTGAAAAAAGTTCGTTATTACGGCGAGGTGAGGTTTCTCATTGACACTTCATTTACCATTGATATACTTTTTAGTAAGGCCATTTAAGGTGGTTTCATTTTTGTTTATTTTTTTAACTTTGTTAATTAATGTAGTTAAATAAGAGGGTGAAGCAATGAAATCTTTTTTGCCGCACGATATCAAGGACGAAAATAGAAAAATAATTTTTGATATTGTCATGCAGCACCCTGAGCTCGCGAAGGTTGAAATTACCAAGAAGACAGCGATGAGCTTTGTAACGGTTAGCAAGATTGTTCAATATTTTGAGCAACTCGGAATTTTGGTTCCAACGGGTGAAAGCCGCGATGGTTCGGGCGGACTTGGAAGAAAAAGGACTGTATACCGATTTAACGAGAATCGGTATGCAAGTATAGGGCTTCAGGTTATTGGCGGCCAGATAACGGCCGTTCTCATTAATTTGCATTGCAACGTGCTTTATACGTACTCAATTGATACAGGTATTCCTTTTTACAATGAAGAATTTATCGGTGTTTTTAAAAATATTGTCTGCCGCATGAGTGAAAAGGCTGAGGAAACTGGCAGCAAGATTGTTGGGGTTGGTATTGGCGTGGATGGCGCCATCAATAACAGGAACAAAACAATTAGGATGAGAGTTCAAAACGATAAAGAAGGGGATTATTTTTTTGAGCCTATTATTGAAAAACTAAAAATGGCCGTTGGATTGCCTATTATTCTTGAAAATGATGTAAACGCTTCAACGGTTGCGGAATACCGGAAAATCGAGGATCAGGAAAATGGGCTCGAAGATTTAATCCATATTTCTTTGGGCGAGGGAGTAGGCGCGGGAATGATCCTGAATAAAAAGCTGCATAGGGGCGTTCATGCAAGTGCTGGTGAGCTTGAATACATGTGTTTTGATCCGGATTATATAAAAGCGCCACATTCGGTTGGCTGGCTCGAGGGCAAATTGGGAATGAGGGCTTTGCTCAATCAATTCGATTTGAGCCTTGATTCCGGGAGAGAAGCCTTTGTAGAGTATGTATCCAAACATTTGGCTTTAATCATTACAAACATCAATAGCCTTTTGGATGTTGGAACCATCATAATTAGCGGAAAAACAGCATTATTATACCCGGAGGAGCTGTTAGCCAGGACGCAAGCTTATGTTAAACAGTTTACAGATTGGGAGCCATTCATTATTGTCAGCAGGTCTTCGCATTCCACGGCGGTAGGGGCAGCCAATCTTGTTCTTCAGGATAGAATGATGGAAATCATCTCAGGATAGGACGTGAAAGCATGATCCGAATTTTTAATAATGAACAGGAAGTCGCTCTCCAAATTGCCAAGGAGATGGAGGAGCATGTAAGAACAGAAGCAAAGCCGGTATTATGTTTAGCATCAGGCAGCACCCCCAAGATATCCTACCAGCTGTTTGCCGCTGGTATGAAAGGCCAGCCCGCGCTTAAAAAAGTGAAATTGGTAAGCCTTGATGAATGGGTGGGAATAAGAAGGGAATCGGAGGGCAGCTGTTTTCAAATGCTCAATCAGGATTTATTTTCCCATCTGGAACTGGAACCCGGGCAAATTGAATTTTTTGATGGAACCGCTAATGATTTGCAGGAGGAGTGCTCGAAGATTGACAGTTTTATAGAGGAACATCCGATTACATTCAGTTTAATTGGCGTTGGCATGAACGGACATATTGGCTTGAATGAGCCCGGGTGCCAAGTATTGGGCCATAGCAGTGTTGTCGATTTATCCGAAACGACAAAGACAGTTGCCCAGAAGTATTTTTTACAACCAACAGAACTTGAGAAAGGCATTACGTTGGGATTAAGGCAGATAGCGGAAAGCAAGCGGGCCATTGTTGCCATTACAGGTGAAAGGAAGGCTGAAATCGTAAAGGAAATGGCCATTCTTAAGGATAGGAAGCTGCCTGCCCAGGAACTGCTTGGCTATGAACATATTGATTTCTATTTGGATAGGGCGGCAGCGAAATATCTAAAGTGTAAATTTATAGGGGAAAAGTCGGGAGGAGAACAAATATGAAAAAAGTAAAAGTAGCATTAGTCGGGGCGGGCAGCATTTCGTTTGCGCTTGGCTCTCTTCAGGATTTGGTCCTGTCCGAAAGGCTAAAAAATGAAGTGGATCTCGAAATCGCCCTTATGGACATTGTTGATGAAAATTTAACAAAAACGTATATCTATGCGAAGGAAATGTTTACTGAATTCTCTCACCCGGCAAACCTTTGGAAAACGACAAATCTGGAAGAAGCACTGACTGGCGCTGACTTTGTCATTACTGCGATTGAAGTAAACCGATATTTTTACTGGTCACAGGATTTCCATATCCCGCGCCGGTATGGCAGCAAACAGATTTTTGGCGAAAATGGCGGCCCCGGATCGATGTTCCACACACTCCGAAATCTCGGCCCGATGCTCCACATCGCGCGCACCATGGAAAAAGTTTGTCCTGATGCCTGGCTGCTCAACTATACGAATCCCGAAGCGAAATTGGTTGAGGCGATATCAAAGTTAACCTCTATTAAAATAGTAGGCTTGTGCCATGGACTCGATATGGGCGTCGACCAAATCTCAAAGTTCCTGGAAATGGACAGAAATGATTTGGGCTTTGAAGGGGGAGGCTTGAACCATTTTGGTTTCTTCACGAAACTATGGGACAAGAATACAGGGGAGGACATATACCCCCTCTTCAATGAAAAAGAAAAGCAGGCCAATCGCCTTGCCCAGTTTGACCATATTTCTTTATCCCGGACGATGTACCATATTTATGGGCTTTACCCTTATCCGGGTACAAACCATATCGGGGAGTATGTTTCGTTTGCCGGGGATTTTTACGCGGGGCTTCCGCTTCAATTCCATTATGACCCAGTAAGGGAAAGGATATGGGAAAAGGATTCGAGGACTCCTGAATTCGTTTACTGTGCCCATGGCGGGATACTTGATAAAGGCTTGTTTGACGAGAACATGACCTATGAAGAGTGGGCCGAAACGATGTTTGTTTTTAAAAAGGAGAATGTCCATAAGAGTGGCGAGTATGCGATACCAATCATTGAAGCGATTTTCTTTAATGATGAAATCGAAATCAATTCGGCCAATTTGCAAAATAATGGTGCAATCAAAGGCCTGCCGGATGATATGGTTGTCGAAACGCAGGCGGTCGTGAATGGTGATGGAATCAAATTAAAACCAATGACTATTGAGCTGCCAACAGCAATCATCGGAACGATCCACATACAGGGAATGATTCATAGATTGCTGATTGAGGCTTACGTGGAAAATTCGAAAACAAAGCTACTGCAGGCGATTTTGCTTGATCCGCAGGCGCCTAGCTATTATCAGGCATGCGCCATGATTGATGAAATGTACGACCGGCAAAAGGATATTCTTCCTTTGTTGGAATGGAAATGACCAAAATGTTAAACAAGAAAGCCGCCCTTTACATTTGAAAAAGGGCGGCTTTTTCATGTTTTGAATGCTGGGCTACATCGAAGGAGATTTCCCCTGTGGGATGTCATTGCTTCTCGAATCAAGCTTTTTCCGAATGGCCATGACAAAAAGAAACATCAGCAACGGAATGAGATAATTTTTCACCTCTAGAAAAAGGGAAGCGGAATGGTTCGAGGTAAGATTGAAAATACCTCCGTTATCCTGGCCGAGCGTTCCGTTAAAAAGGCCGTAGCATACATTCAGCCCCCAGTGGATTCCTGTAGTTGCCCAGATTGAACCTGACTTGTAAAAGGCATAGGTCAGCGAAAGCCCGACAAGGACGGAGAACAGCGTATTGGAAAGGCTGAAGCCTTCGTTCCAAATATCGTCAAAGGAATACGCAACGATTGAAATAACGAAAATCCAATGGACGGGGATACGGTTCCTGAGCTGGGCGAAAATATACCCTCTCGTGATAATGTCATTAAAAAATGAGCCGATAAAAAATGTCCCCAAAACCATTCCGGTTATCGCAACGGATTCTCCGAATGGCTTTATCCCTGTTAGTTCAAATGAGCCAAATCCCCATGAGAGGAGATAGCTCATAAGCCAGAAAGAAAAACCGGTACCGAAGCCGATTAACAGGTTTCGCGTCCACTTTTGATGGAACCGGATGCCAACGTCCTTAAACCCAACCAGCCCGTTCCATTTTAACAATAAATAAAGGAGAGGCAAGAAGCCGGCAACGAGCAATAGCTGTAAAAAAATATTCCCGGCCCCCGCGATTGCCACATTTAAATACACGTCCAGCAGGATGAAGCCTAAGAAAGCTTTTGCGTAGTCCCATATCGCTTTATTGGTTTTCAAAAAAACCACCGCCATCCATAAGATATTTTTAATCATACCATGGCGAATTGGCAATTGGTAAAAACTTTCCTTTAATGGTCTTTTAAACCATAATAAAGATACATCCAGATACATAATTTTTCCTAACCCAAATAGGCTGTAAATGAATTAGTTTTTTGGAAACAAATCCAACCATAGTAGGGGGAGTCTTTATCAAGGCGATTGTTTGTAGCAAATATGGCGCGCCGGATGTTCTGGAGGTAAAAGAAGTTGAAAAGCCCGTACCTAAGGACAATGAAGTGTTGGTCAAGGTACACGCGGCATCGATTAATTATGGGAATCTCGTTCTTTTAAAAGGGGAACCGTTCCTGGCCCGTTTTGCATTTGGCCTTTTAAAACCGAAATACCCAATTCCAGGGGGCGACATCTCCGGACGTGTGGAGGCGGTTGGCAAGGATGTTAAGCTGTTCAAGCCCGGGGATGAAGTGTTTGGGGACCTTTCCGGAAGCGGCTGGGGCGGGTATGCGGAATATGTGGCTGCTCCCGAGGATGCATTTGCCTCAAAGCCTGCGAATCTATCATTTGAAGAAGCGGCCGCGGTGCCGATGGCAGGAGTCACAGCGCTGCAGAGTTTGCGTGATAAAGGGAAGATTCGCCGTGGACATAAGGTTTTAATTAATGGAGCATCCGGCGGTGTCGGAACGTTTGCGGTCCAAATCGCCAAATCTTTTGGCGCCGAGGTCACCGGGGTGTGCAGCACAAGGAATATAGAAAGAGTCCGTGCCATCGGGGCGGACCATGCCATTGATTACACAAAAGAGAATTTTACAAGAGGGACGGAGCGCTATGACTTGATCATTGGCGCCAATGGGAACCACCCGGTTAGTGCATACAAACGTAATTTGAATCCAAACGGAATCTTTGTCCATGTTGGCGGCGCCGGGGCGCAAATGGCGCAGACCATGTTGCTTGGCCCCTGGATTTCCATGGCCGGCAGCAGAAAAATCAAAAGTTTCTTGCAGCGCCCAAACCAAAAAGACCTATATTTTATGAAGGAGCTGCTGGAAACAGAGAAGGTAAGGCCTGTTATTGACAGGCACTATGCCCTGGACGAAATTTCAGATGCCTTTAGCTATTTTGCCGAAGGCCATGCGCAGGGGAAAGTGGTCATTACAATGTAGGCCTGAAGGGATGCCTCTTTTAACCGAATTGATAAAATTGGCCAATCAAGGAGGCTTGTAAGTTGGAAATCAACCGGCAAATCCAATTGTTTGATAAACAGGTTAAGCGGTATGCGAAGCCACTTAAAGAAAATTCGTCTGAGTACCGTTTAAGGAAAAATCTATTGGGCTCTGCGAATGGAGACATCCTTGAACTTTCAGTGGGAGCGGGAACGAACTTCATATTTTATCCAAAGAATGCGAAAATCACTGCTGTTGATTTCAGCCCATCAATGATTGGACATGCGAGGTTAAAGGCATCTCAGGAAAGGCTTAATGTGGAGTTTATAACCGCTAATGTCGAAGAAGCTGATCTAGAGGCTGGCCAGTATGATACAGTCATCTCCACACTATCGTTATGCTCTTACCCGAATCCGGAAAAGGTGCTTGAACGGATGGCTCATTGGGTAAGGCCGGATGGCCAAATTCTTTTAATGGAGCATGGAATCAGTACGAATCCCGTATATGCCTGGCTGCAGAACAAAGCCAATCCTTTTCTTTTGAAAAAATTTGGCTGCAATCACAACCGGGATATCGTAAAACTGGTGGAAGCATCCCCAGTGAGGGTCAAAAAGGCCGAAAGTTTTTGGCTGAATTCGCTTCACCTGATTTGGGCAAGCCCCAGAAATAAATAAGTAGGGAAGGTTCCAGGAATGGGCCTTCCCTTTTTTCATTTTGGCAAAAAGCATGATGAGCCAGCCGCCGTTCAACCAAAATTCTTCTTGAAAAAATCGATCTCCATAACGGTTGAAATTTCTCTGAAACCAAGCTTTTTGTATAAGGACTTTGCCGGGTTCCCCGCAAAAACGTTGAGCTGGATGGTGCCAATCCCTTGGGACTGAAGTTCGTGGATTGCTGCTTCCATCAGTTTCTTCCCGATGCCAAAATTTCTGTATAGGGGAAAAACGTATAACTGAAGAAGGTTGCCGGTTACTTTGCCGGTCAGCGGATTCCAATTGGAGCCAAGCAGAATCCAGCCCCTAATTTCGCGATTGTGGTCGTCAACCAGGTAATAGGCCCCGTTTTTCACGATGGGCTGAAACATGTTATAGCCATTCTCCAAATTGTTGGTGGCGTATCCCATCGTGCTTTCTTCAATCACATGTCCAGACACCCTCAATATATAGTCAGTCTCCAATTTGCTGGCTTTTCTAATGGTCATACAGCACCTCAAAGAAAATTAAGATGTAATACTATATCCCCTTACCACCCGCCATGTGCCTATCCCTAATGTTGCAATGAGGAAAGGCTGTCCATTCTTATTCCCATTAAGGGACACTACTTCCCGCGTCAGTCAAGAGGGGATTAGTCCCCTGCTACACTGCAAAAACTCGGAACCCAAACATGCTGCTGGGAATAGGTTGTAATTGTAGTGAATCAGAGGAGGTAGACAAATGCAGCATAACAGCAACCCTAATACTTTTGATTTTCAGCGGGATCACAAGGATTTTCATGATAAATGCAAAAAGCATTTGTATCAATAGGATGGGGCAGTCTACCAGGGAATCCTTCATAGCTACGACAAGGAGAAGATGTACATCATCATGCCAAATATACACCATCCAGGAATGCAAACGGAATCGAGTGATGAAAGTAGGCTTTTTCCTTTCTTCGGGCCATTCGGGCTCTTTGGATTCCCGTTTTTTGGCATTCGGGCATTTGGCCCATTTTTCCCATTCTTCATTTGACAGATACAAAAACGCTTGCAGCAGAAACATCCGCTGCAAGCCTTTTAATATGAGAACTATAAAATATGCTGTTAATGCGTTATTTCGTACAAGTGAGAATTCGATAATCAAGAATGTCCTGGTATTTCAGCATAATCATATAATGCTGGTTAAATACCTCGAAAAGTTTCGGTTCAATAACATCTGAATAATGGAATTCTGGCATGTTATGTGGTTGAAAGATGGATTTGCTGTTTCTAGTTATAGAAATATTTTCAAAACCCGTCTGATCAAGTAAAACCGCCCAGTCCGATTCGAATGGAAGGGAATCGAATCCATAAAATGCTTTTATTTCTTCGGCTTCCTTTGGCTTGGGCTGCTTATTGATGGTTAACTCGTTTGCAATAAACCGGCCGCCGTCCTGTAAGACCCGATAAATCTCCAGCAAAGCCTTTTGTTTATTTACAAAGGAAAGCACCGATTCGCAGAGGATAAAGTCGAAGCTTTTGTCCTTCAACGGAATATCCTCGATTGATCCGTGAATGATTTCAACGGGAAGCTTGTGTGTGGCCATTCTATTTTTGGCTTTCTCGACCATTATGGGATTGATGTCCATCCCGGTTATGTTCGCCCGATATTGCAAAGCAAGAAAGGCGGCAGTCTGCCCTGTGCCACAGCCAACATCCAGAATTTTGGATGATTCGTTGATTTGCTCTCCTATGAGAATTTCCTGAGTGAGGTTTAAGCCTCCTGGGTGGGCACCGCCAATCCCAAATTTGGACAAGAAATCTAGATACAATGAAGCCCCAATTGGAAACACCCTCTTCAATTCAGCTTATTTGCATCATATGACAGGAATTTTAGAAGGTTCGCCCCATTTTCATCCAATCAAGAAGGATGTGTAATTTAAAGATTGGCAGGTGCGGGAAAGGAAATGTGGGGAAATTAACTAATCACTGCTTCATTTTTTAAGATAGCTTCAACTTCTTCTTTTTTAGGCATTCCTTTTTGAGCCCCAAGTTTCATCGTTGAAAGGGCGCCGACAGCATTTCCGTATTTGCATGCTTGCTCAAGAGAGAGCCCAGTTCCGAGTGCAAAGGCAAGTCCGCCGTTAAAAGAATCCCCAGCGCCAGTTGTATCGACTGTATTCACCTTGAATGCCGGGATTTCCAGTTGAATACCTTGCTGGAAGAACGCAACGCCCTTGCTTCCTTTCGTCATAATGACCTTTTCTTGTATCGTATTTTGATCCATGTTTTTAATCAGGCTTGCGTATTCATGCTCATTCGGTGTCAAATAAGTAACCTGCTCAAGGATTTCATCCGGCAAATCGCAAATTGGGGCAGGGTTTAATATGGTTTCTACCCCATTTTCGCTCGCAATAGCGACCGCTTTCTTTACTCCTTCCAGAGGTATTTCCAACTGGAGGATTAAAATATCGCTATCGGCAATGATGTCCCTTTTCGATTCAACGAAATCGGCCGTAACGTGCAGATTGGCTCCTGGAACAACGATAATGCTATTATCATTGTCAGAAACGATGATCGTGGCTGTACCGGTTGAATCTGAAACCGGTTCCACATGCGTTATATCAATGCCTTCTTTATGCAAGTGCTGTGTGAGGCTTTCGCCAAAACTGTCATCGCCAACACATCCAATCATCCGAACGTGCGCACCAAGCCTGGCGGCTGCTACCGCCTGATTGGCGCCTTTGCCTCCCGGGTTCATAAAAAATTTCTTGCCCATCAAAGTTTCGCCTTTTTGAGGAACTTGGTCAGTTATCGAAACCAGATCCATATTGATACTGCCAACAACCGTTATTTTTGGCTTTTTCTCCATCCCCAATCATCTTCCTTCCTGTTAATAATCTAGTTGAAAAGCAAATAAATATAAATGGCATAATGTTTCAGAATGTTAGTACCCTAGCCGGTTGATTAACAGATAGGTAACCGGTTACACATATCAAAGTTTATATTGAATTTTTCTTTAAGTCAAATGAAAATTAGGAAACGGAAAGAAATGGGCATGGAAGGTGTGTTTCCTCATTTTCTTCTTAGAGTAGCAATCCTGCCTGCATTTTGAAGGGGAACGTACTTCTGAATTGACGAAAACTCCGTGTTATATCTTAATGGGAAATAACGAATCTTATTTAAGTTCTATTCGTATGTTAGAAAACTAGTTTTGGATAGGGGGACCGAAATGGCCGGGTTTTTAAAGTGGATTGCCTATGGAATAATATGTTTTTCTTATCTAATGGGTATGATTGCTACGAGTGAATGGCTTGCTGACAGGACCCCAAATTATATTGTGGGATATTTGGCCATGGGGCTTGGCGCCTTTCTCATCGGCCTTCTCCTTTTAAGAGGAAGAGACTTATTTTCAACGTATATTTTTAAAAGCAAAGCCTTGCGTACGTATTTGTTTTTGACGATTGCGGGTCCTTTATCGTATTCATTATTTGAAGCATGGAGCCATGGAAAGTACCAGGAATTCGCCAACCTGAAGGATGTGTGGCTGTCTCCCGGTTCAGTGGGCTGGCTGGATTATTTTTTATGCATTGCAGGGGCGGCTTTTTTCTTTACCGCGGGGTGCCTCTTTATTGCGGGAATAAAGGAAGCCGGCAAATATTGTGCATCGCTCTGTGCTTTTTCATTTCTGTTAACAGCTACATTGGTCTATGTTACAAATAATGACTATGAAGCGATTAGGACGGACGGTATTGTGATTCAAAAACTTGGTGAAAAAGAGGAAATTGGCTGGTCCGAAGTCAGCCACGTCGATATCATCGGTTATCTTTCACGGGATGGGGCGTCAGCGAACAGTACCCGAAGCTTTAAATGGGAGTTTGTTTTTTACCTGAAAGACGGAACAAAGAAAGTCATTGGTCCGTTTCTATATAACGACTATTTTATAAATGGTTCCTTGGAGATAAAAAAGCTTGTTATGGAAAAGAAAATCCGAATGGCAACTGACAAAATCACTAAGGAAGAATGGCAATTTATAAAAGTCGACATGGATTATGAAAAAGGGAACCCGGAAGATTTTTACGCTGTCTTTCAATTCGACCCAAATACCGGGGAGTATTATAGCATTCCGTATGAATGATACAAAATGAAGCAGGGAACGTTACCCCGCTTCATTCGTGTACCGAAAGTAGCGCTGGATCCGTTCCCTGTTAAGAAATATTACTTTCCGATAAACTCCTGAGTCCAATAGTTGCCTTTAGCGATGTGCCCTACACCGATGTGGGTGAACTTAGGATTGAGAATGTTTTTGCGGTGCCCTTCGCTGTTCATCCAGGCAGTGACAACTTCCTGAGGACTGCGTTGGCCCATGGCGATATTTTCTCCTGCAGAGGAGTAGGTGATCCCAAATTTCTTCATCATATCAAACGGAGATCCATAAGTCGGGCTGTTATGGTCAAAGTAGCCGTTAGCGGACATATCCCGGGACTTTTCCCGTGCCATTTTGCTTAAATTCGTATCCACTTTAAGCGCTGACAGACCAGCTTTTGCGCGCTCCTCATTTGTAAGGGTGACGACCTGCTGCTCAAACTCGCTGAGTGTGCCTTGTTGTTGTTGGGCTGGCGCGGATTGTTTCGCTGGTGTTGATTTTTTTGCTGGCGCCGGTGTTGATTCTTTAGCCGGTGCTTTAAGTGCTTTAGCCGCTGATGACGGTTGGGCAGGTTTAGGGTCTTTTGCTTTTTCCGGTGCCCTTGGAGCTGGCGCAGCCTGCTTAGCGGGAGCGTTGTCCGGTTTTTGCTCATGTTTCAGGTAATCCTCCAGCCCAAGGCGTTGAAGGGTTTCTTCTATAAATCTATTAAACTCGTTCATATTTAAATTCTTGCTTTGATACACAAACACGTGTTTCTGGTCTGCTGGGGTGAGGGACGATGCTTCCGTTTTGTCCGCCATTGGCCCGGCCATCCAAAGTGCTGAAGCCACTGCAAAAGAAAGAATGACTTTTTTCTTCTTCATCTTCCATACCTCCTGTTTATAAAAAAATGATTGTTTGTCAGCTTGTTGCCGCAAGCACATTTATCGTAACATACGTTTTTTGTCATATTTATGGTTAACCCTGCCATCGGTTCCTCGGTGCCGTCGGATAAAATTTTGAAATGCATGTTAAGCGTTGATATAAAAGGCATTTAGAGAGTTAGAGAGAGGCCATGCCGCTTACCAGTTTTCTCAAAGTCTAGCAGGCTTTCCAAATATTTAGGAGTTTGAAGGGTTGACAGCCTTTTAGAATCCGCATTTATGTTACAGTTTCTTTAGAATTATGTAACAACATTAGTAAAACTCGTTGACGTATCTCTTAAATGAAAATAGGAAACGCCCCTGTTTAAAATGTTTTGAAGGGAGGGAATGGATTTGGCGTTAATAGCGAGAGGAAAAAAGTATACTGCTTATGCAATTATTTTAATAGCCCATGTAATGGGTTTGATTGCGATAGGGGAAATGATTAAGGAACGCGATTTTTCCATGCTCGCGATGTATACCCTTTTTGGATTGCTTCCATTTCTCGGGGGCTTCATTCTCATGAGGGGCAAACAAATTTTATACCGGTATTCAAAGGGGAAATATGTTTTTACGATAAAGAAGCTATATAGCCCAAATCTTCGGGTCTATCTGTTTATTACGATTGCCATTCCGTTTTTTCTGTCCGCACTAGAGTTCTGGAACCTTAAGAAATATCAAAAGCTTGCAAACATAAAGGATGTATGGCTTATTCCCGCATCCTATATGTGGCTTGACTACTTCCTGATCTTAACAGCCCTTCTTGCATTGATGTTTGCCGGGCGTATCTTTGTCGCAGGATTGAAAGAAGTGGAAAGGTCTTCTATTGCGGTTTTTGCTTTTTCGTTCTTGTTAACTGCAACAATTGTCCTTTTGACAAACAATGATTTTGAGGCGGTAAGAAAAGATGGAATTGTTACACAGAAACTGGGCAAAATGGAGAGTATCGCCTGGGCGGACGTTACACAAGTTGATATAAATGGTTACCTTTCGAAAGATGGATTTTCCTCCACCTCTTCGCAAAGCTTTAAATGGGAGTTCATTTTTTATATTAAAAATGGAAAGGAAAAGGTGATTGGCCCGTTCTATTACGGAAACAGCTATTTGGACGCATCACTTGACATAAAAAAACTAATCATCGAAAAAAGGATTCCGATGTCCACAGACAGGATTTCGAAAAAGGAATGGGGTTTTATCGAAGTAGATATGGAGTATGATGAAGGAAATCCGGAAGACTTGTATAAAGTATTCCAATATGATCCAGTCAGCAAAGAATATTATAATATTCCGTATGAATGAGCTGTCCGACGGTTGGGGCAGCCCTTTTATTAAATAGGAAGCAATTCTGCTTTAAAAGGCCTGGCCAGGGATGCTTCTGTTTATCAGTCTAATTCAATGAGTGACAAAGATTTGGGCAAAAGCCTGAAAAGTGTCACTCAAATCAGGATGAGCGACAAAGATTTGGGCAAAAGTCGAAAAGGTGTCGCACAAATCAGGATGAGCGACAAAGATTTGTGCAAAAGCCGAAAAAGTGTCGCACAAATCAGGATGAGCGACACAGATTAAGGTAAAAGCTGAAAAGGTGTCGCACAAATTCAGATGAGCGACAAAGCCTTGCCAAAAATCGAAAAAGTTGTCACTCAATCACGGATTAGTTAGAATGAATGGTTATATTCCGGAAAAGGGTTCACCCGAGATATTTGGATACAGCCTGTACAATTTTATAAAAACGGGTATCGTTGAAATCAGGAATGTTCCTATCTTATATGAAACGCGCCTATTGGTTGATGGAAGGTTCACTTGATATCATTTTTTTATGAGGGGGTGAGGTGGTTGTTTCGTGTAAAACAAACGCTTCTTTTTTTCGCCCAGCTGTTTTTTATTTGTGCTATATATGCCGTGGCGGTGTTTGTGGTAGGATTTTTTCATTTGCCTATACCCGGTAGCGTCCTGGGAATGCTAATTTTATTTTTCCTGCTGGCGTCAGGGATTGTAAAGCTTAGCTATGTTGAGTTGGCTGGATCTTTTTTGAACAGGCACCTCGGCTTCTTTTTTGTTCCTATAACGGTCGGTTTAATGGACTTTGGCGGGCTGATAAAGGTGAGTGGCCTGCAAATTTTTGTGATGATTGCCGGCAGTACGATGGTGGGGTTATTGGTAACTGGGGGACTTGCACATTATTTTTCAAAAGGAGAACAAAACGAGCATGAACGGCATAACACTCTTTAGCATCATTTTTACAATCGCGGTCTATTGCGCGGCTCTTGTCCTGTCCAGGAGAATACCTTCTCCTTTCACATCGCCTATCATAACTTCGACTGCAGTAATCATACTTGTTCTTTCATTCATGGATATCGATTACCAGGAATATACCCCTGCAAAGGATTGGATGACGCTATTACTGGGCCCGGCAACGGTGGCGCTTGCCTTGCCTTTATATCAAACAAGAAAGGTTCTAATGGAAAGATTTAAATCTGCCATAGCGGGTCTGGCTATTGGGACGCTTGCTACGATCCTTTCGGCGGTTTGGCTCGCTAAAGCGCTTGGACTTTCTAAAGACCTACAGGCCGCCGCGGCTGTCAAGGCGGTTACATCCCCAGTGGCAATCGATGTTGCGCATTTGGTTGGAGCAAATCCAGCAATCGCCGTGGCATTTGTGATGATTGCGGGGGTTCTAGGCGCAGTGCTTGGACCGATGATTTTATCGTGGGCGAAAATTACAGACCCATTTGCCCGCGGCCTTGGAATCGGAACAGTCTCCCACGGAATGGGCACGAGCCAAATCATGAGGGAAGGCTACCTGCAAGGAGCTGCTTCGAGCATTGCCATGGGGGTAGCCGCCATCATAACTTCCCTTATTTTGCCGTGGCTTTATCCGCTTATTAAATGAAACGAGGGGTATCATCTGGTTCCATCCACCAACGAAAGAAACATTGGCTACGTACCCTGCCCCACATCTCAATTTGATTCTCTCGTTTCTACATATTCGCCATGAGTCTTTTAAGGATGCGTTCATAGTCGTCGCGGTCGATGCCTGGGGCAAATTGCTCGGGTTTTTCCTCAAAATCTGGCACCGGGGCACCTTCAGGCATACCGTCAATGACGTGGAGCGGTTCACCGGTCTCAGGGTTCGGCCCTTTCCAGATTCGAGCAATATCCCGGTATTCCGGTTCTCCCCATGTGTACAGAACATTATAGAGGCCTTTTGCCATGAATTTTTTCGCATAATCGAATTTATTGTTATCAAGGCTCGGCACCGGGAGCATTTTGCCGACTTCCACACCGGTTGCGACTTCAAGGGCCTTTGCATAGGCAATGATATGTGTGCCGCCACGTACAAGCAGGTAACCGATCATTTCCCTTGCAACAGGGTTTGTTGTCATCTCATAAACTCGCATTTTATGTGTCCGGGCGCCGATTTCAAGTAGGTAATTATGGAGGAGATCTGCAACAAGGTTTCCGCTATTGGTGACAAATTCCCCGTTCCATGGCCGTCCCATCCCGTCTCCCGGATAGGCAGTTTGGGCGGTTGTTGTAAAATGGAGCGAATACCTCGCATCCTTTCCGTTCATAAGCGGAGCCAAATCCGGATCGGCTTCAAATGTATTGCCAAATGAGAGCAGGTTAATCGTATTGGCAACGAGCTCAACATGGCCGAATTCCTCGGCAGTGATGCTTGCAATCAAATCATAAAAAGGTTTAAATTTCTTTTTCCCGCGAAAGTTAAAGGACTGGAACATATAATTGTTCAAGGTCGACATTTCACCAAATTTTCCACCCATTAACTCCTGGACCGCGGCTGCCGCATTTGGGTCCCCGTGTTCGGGCCGTGGCAGTTCAATTGCAATCCGGTTGACACGCTTCATCATAAGGGCCACCCCCAAAAAAGAATTTTAATACTGTCCGTCCTGAATGAAGCAGAAAGTACGTGCCCCGCTCTTACTACTTCATTCCATCACCAAGTCGGGGTTCGGCACAACCCAGATGATTTGTGCTGTCCGGATAAAAAACATGTTTCGGCCCAGTTCCACCACAATATGGTCCGGTTGAACGTTGGCAAGCCTGCCCCGGACGGCACCTCTGCACGTTTCAACCGCCACGTTCGAGCCAAGGATTCCTGAAAGCGCCTGATACACATATGGATCACTGATCTTCCATTCAATATTATCCATTATTTCTTTCCCCTCCTGTAGGCATATCTAAAGAAGTATATGTTTGAGGATAGGGATTTATTTTTGAAATCGTTAACCTTTTATGAAAAACGAAGCAGGAAGCCAATACGAGAATAATCAAACGAATCCGCTCTCCTGCCTTACCTCAAATTCCCAGTGTTTCCTATTATTATTGATGTTAAAATAAATTGCCGGTTTAGGTAAATTTAGCATTTTGCGAGGAAGGGACATCGATGAAACACAGAATCACAGTCATTATGATGACAATTTTCTTTTTTACCGGTACTGTCGGAACAATGCCGGGAATGGCGAAAACGTACACGCCGGACCAGCTTGTCGGGATATCCGAATCGTACATTAGGCAAATTTCACCTCTTATTAACTATGAAAAAAGCAAAATGGTGAAAGCTGTCCCATCGAAATTAATGGCAAGTACAAAAACTAGCCTGGCCAATGCCGCCGCGGCGGTCAAAAAACTGAAAAGCGGGACGACCCGGCGAAAGCTTGAGGCGCGGATCTCGGCGGCAGAAGGTACATATGCCCGGGCGGTCGCTTATAACAACACAATCGGTGTCGGCGAGCGAATGAAACTCATGTCGCAAAATCTCATGTCAGCATATCAAAAAAATCCGTCCAGTGACGGGACTTTTACAGCCTATAATTCTTTGAAGTTTGAACTTGGAAAATTTGCCCGGTCACTCGGGCTTGTATACGGAAAATCGACCAGGGACGCTCTATCAAAGAAATATAAACCGGTACCTGAAGGAAGCCTGAGGAAAACCAAGACCGCGGCTGTTTTAAAAGGGGAATTGAACCTCCTAGCGAAGGTTATCGATTCTGGAAAGAATGAAACCATTTTCAGCCAGGTTGAAAGGATGAACTCTCAGCTCGGAACTATTTGGGGCAATCCGGCACTCTACCATCCGTTTGCGGATGCGTATGAACTTCTTTTAAAACAAAAAGGGCTATCCGCGAATGGGATGCCAACTATTATCATGAAAAAAATCATCGCCAGTGAGAATAATATTGTGTATCTCGAGGTTTATGACGAGAAAGATGAGCCGTTAAGCCAGGGCAGCGGTTTCGTCGTTGGGAAAAGCACGATCCTTACAAACTTTCATGTTATTGAAGGCGGATACCGTGTTAGGGCCTTTTCGAATGACGGAAAAGAGATCCAAATACGCGGCGTTGTGAAATACGATGCGCACAAAGACCTTGCCCTACTCGGAACAGCGAGCGACATGGCACTTCGAGGATTGCAGGTTGGGAATATTAATTATCTGGAAAAAGGCGATCCGGTTGTAGCCATTGGAAGTCCAGAGGGATTGATGAACACGGTCTCGACAGGAATTATTAGCAATCTCCATAATGCTGTTTACGAAGGAATTGAGACGAATTTTATTCAATTTACTGCGCCAATTACGCACGGAAGCTCGGGAGGCGCGCTGTTTAATAAATATGGGGAAGTCATCGGGGTTACAGCTGCAGGATTCGAAACAGGAAATTTAAATTTTGCTGTTGGAATCAACCACGCTTTCGCATGGATTCAGGCATATAAAAACCACCCGGCAACAAAGCTTGCCATCATCCCTTATGAGGCGCTGCCTCGATACGCCGATGAGGATACGGAAGAGGCTCTGCCTGCAAATCCCGGCACGCAGCCTCCGCCATCTACAACTCCAGCAGGGCCATTCCCTGACAGCGTGGAGAAAATCGCACCCGGGATAAAGCTTCGCGAGGTTGCCATCAATCCTGATAAACCGATCCTGTACGGTCTAACGGATGGCAGAGACGTGATAGAAATCAACCTTGAAACAAAGCAGGCAAGAAAAATCACCCTGAACCTAGTACCAGAGCGTCTCTTCTTCGCAAATAATGAATTGTATGTTACCCTGCCGAAGGGGCAGCACAGTTCCTATTGGTGGGAAGAGGACCAGGAGGGCGCCTTTGCGGTTATCAATGCGGAAACAATGACACTCATTGAGCAGGTCGATATTCCGTTGGACCCATTTGATATTGTCGCAGATTCACAGTCTATTTATATCATAAGCGGCTCGGGCCAATGGACGAATATGAAAGTTTTCTCGAGGAAATCCTTCCTCGAGACAGCAAACGTTTGGGGCGTTCGCGAAAGATCTTTCCTTGAGATGCATCCTGATGGGAATAAGGTATATTCAATCACGACAGAAACGTCCCCAAGGGATGTTGAATCGTATCAGTTTAATAATGGAAAAAGTGCGGGCAAATACGATTCCCCGTATCATGGCCACTACCCGCTTGATACGAACATAGATGTTTCGCCTGATGGAAAGTATTTGTTCAATGGGTCTGGAGTGGTCTTCAATGCCTCGCTTTCAAGGAGCACAGACTTGACGTACTTGGCAAAGCTGCCTCAAACCTATAAACAAATCACTTTTGATATTGCCAATAGCCGTTTTTACACAAGCACGAAAAATGGAATAGACGTATATGATTACTCAACCTTCCAAAAGCTTGCCCATTATACGCTACAATATGACGTGGACCAAATGTTTGTCCGAGACAGGCAGCTAATCGTTGTTTACAAGGACACCGCTAACACTTTGCCGAAACAGTTGATAAAGATTTATCCATTAACCGCCGAAGGCCTCTTGACCAATCCTTCTGTCGGGACAAAAGAGTCTGCCGAGCAGCCTGTAACGATTGTGAAAACAGGGCTGGCGCTGCCAAAGGTCCCGGGGCCGTTTGATAAGGCGGCCATGCCGATTGATATTAATGAAGAAGTCCTTCATCCGTCGAAGCCAGTGCTTTATGGATTGAACGGGAATGACCTGGTAGAATACAATCTTGAAACGAAGCAAACACGGAAGCTAACATTCACTTATCCGCTTGGCCAGCTGTTTTTTGCCAATAACGAGATATACGTAACACTTAAAAAGCGGCAAGGCTATGCATATGGCCAGGTGATTGAAGGGGCATTCGCCGTTGTAGATGCAACAAGCTTCTCTTTGGTAAAGCAGCTCGATATACCAATGGACCCGGCGGATATTGTCGCCGACGAGCGGTATATCTACATTTCCAATAACGGAGGCTTCAGTTGGACAGACTTGAGGGCCTATTCCCGCGCTACATTTGAAGAAACCGGTAAATTCACCTCGGTGCTCAGAGGTTCCACCCTGGCAATTGTTCCGGCAGGAGGCAAATTATATGCGACAGATAGCGGAACAAGCCCGCGGGATATCCAGATGTATCAGTTCACTGATGGAAAGGAAGCTTCCACCTATGATTCACCGTATCATGGGCACTATTCTTTTAATGTAAATATGGAGGTCTCCCCCGATGGGAACTATATTTTCAATGGATCGGGCGTTGTCCTGCAAACCGGCTCCAAGTACGGCGAAGATATGAAGTATGTGGGGAAACTGTACAGCCCTTTTAAAAAAATAACATTTGACCTGAAAAACAACAGGATATATGCAAGCTCAGGCAAAGGGCTCGACATTTATGATTACTCAACGCTTGAAAGAATTAAGCACTATGAACTGGGCTTTGAAATTAATTACTTGGCGGTAACAGGCGGCAGCCTGCTTGTCACCTATAAAGAGGCGGCGGCGGGAACGCTTCTTCCTAAAAAAACCGTTATGAAATATGTCCTGGCTGCTGATGGCACGCTGGCTATTTAGGCCCAATAGTATACTATCGAAACACCCGGTCTTATGGATTGGGTGATTTTTTTATGAATAAGAAAACCAGGGCAAACTACACTCTGGTCCTCCTGAAAATGAGAGTACTTTTAGGAACCGAATTAGCGTTTGCAGCGGTGATCGATCATTATTATCTACGTCGGCGCAGGCAGCGTCGAACCGCACGGCAAAATCTGCTCCTTCTAAAAGGTCGTCTCCTGAAATCTTCTTCGTCAAAAATACCTGCTACATCTTCAAAATCAAAATCATCCTCAAAAACACCTGCCACATTATCAAAATCAAATTCTTCTTCAAAGTTTCTTCTGCGGCAATTGTTTCTGTGACCTGAAAAATTGCGTCCCATATTTTTCCCTCCTTCCATCTTTTGTTGGAATATACTAAGCGCTTTTTGTACAAGCTGTATGGGGCATGTACCTTTTTTTAGAAAAATGGGCGCCCGTTTTTCCGAGTATTATTTAACTGGAATAAATGGCGCTACTCAAGGAGTAACCTTTCATATAGGGCGAAGAGGAGGGGGAGGTGGATGATTAAATGGATGTACCTTTTGGCAGCATTGAATTTTATGGACGGAATCGCTACATATGCCGGTATGAAAGCATTCCTGATAGAGGAAGCTAATCCATTGTTAGCGAGTATGTCTCCTGGGTTTATCATAATCATGAAACTGGCGTTAAGCCTGGCCCTTCTTTTTCTGGCAAAAAGGGCGGATTTGGCTAAGCCGATTTTTAAAATTTGTATTGGAGTCGGGAATGGCGTGTATCTCATGATAGCTGTTCTCCATATCTATTGGATTTCAATTGTTATAGCATGAAAAGAACTTCCGGAAATAAACAATTTTGGGTCAACCTATATAGCAAACTATATAAATTTGTAAGATTATTAAGGTGCCGCGATTAAGGAACTTGTCAGGTTGATAGGATTTGAGGAAAGTTTGTAAGATTATTGGGGAAATGAGGTATGAGCAATAGAGTTTACTATGACAGTTATTAGGACGAAGAAAATATACTAATGAAGAAATACTCAAAAATCACCGTTTCGAATATCTTTAGGTGGTTTTTTTGTTTATGGGTATAGATAAAGTTTCCAAATTCGGTTGATTAAGTCAAGATTCCATTTTTTCGTTTGGGGCCAATAGTGATGATTTGATTAAAACAAAACTAACAATTTAACAATTGTTAAAAAAAGCAGATGGTTCAACAGAAATTTCGTTTAGAAACTCATGGACGAAGGAATAGGGAAAAAGAACTATATAATGGAGAGGTTTTTCTTTTACTTTAGGAAGAAAAACAATTTTTCGGCCTTGTAATTTAAAAATAAAGCTCACTTTAAAAAGAAATCCACCAAGAGATAGCTTGGTTCCAGCGAGCCTACGGTACTTTTTTACTATAAAACTTCTATGTGCAAAAGTAACTTTTTCTTAATTAATCTTTTCACAACCTTGGGTACTTAAAAATAAATCTTCTTATTTCAATCCTTTAGATAATAGAAATAGCTAAATATAGGGAGAAAAGAAATATATGGCGAATGAGGAAGAATTTCTTTCATTGAAAATTAGAATTCATCTTCCTGTAAATGTAACAATTGAGGGTAATTTTTCCTATTTTTCTCGCTTAACTTTAAAAATAAAAAGAGATTTTAAGAGGATATTTTTCCTATAATGAATTAAATATAAGAAAAAAGTAACCTTTTTGTTAGAGTTTTGTTAAACTTCGGTTGAATTTCCGCATTGGTCACCCTAATTTATTGGAAAAAATATAGGGTTTTCTATTAAAAAGACTATTATTAGGCTTATTAACTATTAAAATCAGAATCTTTCGTTTTTCGAATAAGTTTGATAATTGTTAATCTTTTTTTAGCGAAACGAGAGTATTTTCCAAGGAAATATATGTTATAAATACTATAGAAGTATCGCAATTTTCCAATAAGTACAAAAAATAATAAAAAGGAGGGCTTTTCACTTTAATCGACAACCTTACCAAGATAAAGAAAAGAAACTCAAGAGAGGGGAAACAACAAAATGAATTTTAAGAAGTTGCTTTTAGTCGGAGCATTATCCTGCTCCCTGATCTTACCTAGCTTCGCAGTAGTTAACAATGCCTACGCAGTGGAATTTGCCGATACGTCAGGTTCCCAGGGCGAAACATCTATTAACAAGCTAGTTTCCCTAGGAGTCATCAAAAACCCTGGCGATGTATTCGACCCTGAAGGTGAACTCACAAGGATCGAGTTCGCATACATTGTCAACCAGGTGATGTCTTTAGGAACTGGCAAGAAAGTCGCTTTCAAAGATTTATCTTCAAAGAACTCCAATTATACGAATACTCTTAAATTGGTGAACAATGGGTATCTTTCCTTGAGCAAAGGGAATGTTGAACCGCAAAAGGGTGTTACATATGCGGAAATGAGTAAAGCATTGGCACAAGGCTTAGGCTTGAAGAAGGCATGGACAAATCGCCCGATCGACTTCTTGTTCTATCTGGTCCGCAAGGATGTCCTTGATATCGACGTCGACCTTGATGAAGTTGTAACAAGGGAAGCAGCCGCGGTTGCGTTTGACAAGTTCATTACCCTTAAAGGCAACTTTACTACGGATGAAGGCGTTGTCGTAGCTGTTTCGGAAAAGGGCTTCACATTGAATAACGGTTCCGACACAACTGAATACACATTTGCGTCAAATATCTCGCTTTTCGTAGGTGACCAGGCTGTAACAGCAGAGGACGTCCAAGTCGGAAGCCCAGCTACAGTCATTCTGAACAAAAATGGCCAGGCTGCATTCTATGCAGGCGAAATCCTTGATGCTGAAGAAGGCGCGCTGAAGGTGACAGCTGGGAAATGGAACATCGGAACATTTACAAAGGATATGAACCTGAATGCGTTCGTTGCATCCCTGCCAAACAGCCCTACTCAGGAATTCACAATCAAATTGATCACTGAATACTTGGGGAACGGCGCTGAATTCGGTGCACAGGCATTCTTTACGAAGGATGATGAAGTAACTGGGATCTATCCTTTCATATCCAAAGTAACGAACAAAGATATCGCCATTAATGGGAAGCAATTGACAGTTACCCTTACTGCAGCCTACAAAGAGACTTTCACAATTAACGATGAAGTGAAAGTTACCCTTGATGGCAAAGAAGCCAAACTCGAAGATTTGAAAGGCGCACTTACTGCAACCATCACTGCTGAAAAGTTCGGTTCAGTGCTGACGATCGACGCAACCACGAAAAAATAATTGAGGGGGAATCAACTTGTTCAAGAAGTTTAAAACACTATTTCTATCAGGAATAGCTTTAATCCTGATCTTGTCGACATTTGCGACGCCTGCCGATGCGGCAGCCCGCAAAGGCTTCGATCCAAAGAAAGTCGGTGGCAAACTTGTATTCAGTACATTTGCTGACGCTACTCGCCTGACTCCTGGTACAACTAGCGATGCTGTATCCAACCGACTCCAGGGCATGATGTTTGATGGACTGGTATCAACCGACATCAAAAACAATATCATCCCTAGCTTAGCTACAAGCTGGAAAATTGAAAACAATACAAAGAGATACACTTTCAACCTTCGTAAAGATGTAAAGTTCCATGATGGCAAGCCTTTGACTGCCCATGACGTAGTATTTACATTTGATATGCTGCTTCACAAAGATTCAATTAACCCATACAAGGGTTCCATTTCAATGATTGATAAAGTTACCGCAAAGGACAACTACACAGTTGTTTTCGATTTGAAGGATCCATCACCGCTTTTCTTGTACACAGTGGGCTACGCGATCATTCCGAAGCATAAGTTCCCTAACGGAGTTAAGAGCTTTAACGACTCCAGCTTCCACCGTAATCCTGTAGGTTCCGGACCGTTCAAGTTCAAGGAGTGGAAAACAGCCCAGCGCGTTGTGCTTGTTGCTAACAAGACCTATTGGGATGGCCGCCCTTATATGGATCAGCTCACAATGAAAATTCTTCCGGATGCGAACGTTGAAGTTGTTAACCTTCTGAAGTATCAGGTAGACTTCGTTGAATCAGTCGGCCCGAAAAGTGTGGCAACTGTCCAAAAGAACAAGAACCTGAAAATTGTTAAGTATGACCAGGGCCGTTATGACTATATCGGCTTGAACCAGAAAGATCCACTGTTTGCTGATAAGAAAGTTCGCCAGGCGTTGTCTTATGGCCTTAACCGCCCGGCAATCGTCAACACAGTTCTATTGAAAAATGCCCAGCTAGCAAGCGGGCCGATTCATCCGATGGAAGCACCATACAACAAAAACGTAAAGCCACTTGCATATGATGTGAAGAAAGCGAACGACCTTCTCGATGATGCTGGCTGGAAAATGGGTTCAAGCGGTTACCGCGAAAAGGGCGGCAAGGTAATGGAAGTTACACTGACTTACAACAACGGTAACAAAGTACGTGAAGACATTGCCAAGATGGCCCAGCAGGACTGGAAGAAGATTGGCGTAAAAACGACTATCCGTTCTTACGACTTCTCAATCTGGCTCGATAAAATCGATTCTGGTGAAGTAACTGCACACGTTAGCGCATGGTCTCTCGGAACAAACCCAGACAAATATGGTCTATGGCATTCCAGCCAGTATCCGAACAACAACAACCAAGCCGTTAAAGATGCGCGTATTGACAAGATCATGGAAGATTTCCGTAAGGAGCCAAATGCTGCAAAGCGTAACGCTCTTTACCAGGAGCTTCACAAAATCCTGAACGATGACGCACACAGCCTGTGGCTGCACCATCCGAAAGGATTCGCAGGCATGCACAAAGACTTGGGCGGAGTTAAATTCTCACTTTATTCCCGTTACTTCAACATTTATGATTGGTACTGGACTAACGCTAAGAAGAGGAAATAGTAGAGTACCTTGGCCAAAAGCCAATCGCATCAATTGAAATTTAAGCATAATAACTAGAAATGACCTGACATAAGCAGCCGTAGGTGACAGTCTAGTCCCTACGGCTCTTATTCTTAAAAGGTTAAATAAATCACCATTCGTGCAATGGAAAGTGGGGGAAGTTTAAATGTGGAAGTATATCATACGGCGTAGTCTCCAAGCTATTCCTCTATTAATCATCATCTCTATAATTTCATTCCTTTTAATGACATTGGCTCCAGGAAGCCCTCTCGATGTATATAGAAGCAGTGAAGGTGCGGAAGCGGTCGATACATCAGCGATTGAAGAAAGACTGGGCTTGAACCAACCCATTTACATACAGTATCTTAAATGGCTGAAGCTCCTCGTACTAGAAGGGGATCTTGGTTATTCATTCGAGGATGGCCGCCCTGTAATGGAGAAAATCTCTGAACGGATACCCGCAACCATGCTCCTGATGGGGGTAGCCATTGTATTATCCGTCATCCTTGCGGTTCCGATCGGGGTTTACTCCGCTGTAAAAAAATATTCTTTGTTTGACAACTTCTTTACCTCATTCACCTATGTGGGGATTGCGGTGCCTTCGTTCTACCTGTCCTTAATGGCAATATTATTATTTTCTTTAAAACTTGATTTATTCCCTCCGAGTGACATGATGTCCGTCTATGATCGCTTCGATTTTATGGACCGCTTGAAGCATCTCGTTTTGCCGGCTTCCGTACTATGCTTTGGCTTGATTGCCAGCAAGTCCCGTTATATGCGTTCAAGTATGTTGGAAGTCATTAAACAGGACTACGTTAGGACGGCAAGGGCAAAAGGGGTATCGGAAAACAAGGTTATTTACAAGCACGCATTAAGGAATGCCCTTCTTCCGCTCATTACAATCTTGGGACTACAGTTGCCTGCCCTATTTGGCGGCGCATTGTTTGTAGAGCAGATATTTGCATGGCCGGGAATGGGCCGCTTGGCGGTAAATGCCATTTTTGTCCGGGACTATCAAGTAATCATGGGGACAACAATGTTTGCGGGAATAATGGTTGTACTAGGGAACTTGCTTGCGGACATCCTTTATGCAGTCGTGGACCCACGCATCCAATATGGAAAGAACTAGAGGAGGTAGCCTAAGATGAGCGTCCCAAAATTAGCAGATAATCAAGCAATATTGACCGAGTGGCAGGAGCAGGGGAAAATCGAGACCCGCTCAGCTGCCGTCTGGAAAAGATTCAAAAAGAATAAATTGGCTGTTACAGGCCTCATAGTGTTCTGCGGTTTAATCCTAATGGCAATATTCGCTCCCTTGATTGCCCCATATGATCCTTACACACTTGATTATGAGGCTGCGAGTTTACCGCCAAGCCTCGAGCATCCTTTTGGGACTGATGGCCTGGGCGGGGATGTATTCAGCAAGGCGGTTTATGGAACGAGGATATCGCTGACTGTTGCGTTGACGGCAATGGTATTCACTTTGCTCATCGGCATTACGTATGGGGCGGTTGCAGGATATTTTGGCGGAGTTGTGGATAATATCATGATGAGGGTTGTTGATGCCATTCAATCAATTCCATCCCTGTTTTTGCTGCTTATCATCGCATCAATTATCCCCCCTACCATTTGGACAACTGTATTTGTTTTAAGTATCGTAGGCTGGACAGGCATGTCACGTATAGTCCGCGGTGAAATCCTCACATTGAAGCAACGTGATTTTGTTGAAGCCGCCCGGGCTACCGGGGAAGTGAAGCCAAGCATTATTTTCTATCATATACTTCCAAATGCAATTGCGCCGATTACGGTAATTGCAACATTAGACATTGCTGGTAATATCCTTTCTGAAGCGGGCTTAAGCTTCTTGGGGTTGGGAATCCAGCCACCAACGCCAAGCTGGGGAAATATGCTTACACAGGCTCAGGACTTGTCCACGTTGTTGTACTATCCGTGGGTCGCGATTTTTCCTGGTTTATTAATACTAATATCTGTAATGTCTGTTAACTTTGTCGGAGACGGTTTACGCGACGCTTTGGATCCGCGTAACAAGAACTAGGAGGGAGGACAAGCATGAGTACAACGATAACAGAGAAAAAAACTCTTTTGGAGATTAAAAACTTAAAGACCCATTATTTCACCGAAGACGGGGTAGTCCCGGCTGTGGACGGCGTTGATTTTAAAATTAAAAAGGGTGAGACACTGGCGATAGTTGGCGAGTCGGGTTCCGGAAAAAGCCAGACTTCATTGTCCATTATCCGCCTCATTCCATCCCCTCCAGGTAAAATTGTTGCCGGCGAAATTAATTATGACGGGGAAAACCTGTTGGAAAAATCCGAAACACAGATGCGCCAAATCAGAGGAAATAAGATCTCAATGATTTTCCAGGAACCTATGACATCTCTTAACCCGGTTTTCCGAGTTGGCGACCAGATTTCCGAGTCTCTAATTTTGCATCAGGGAATGACACCGAAGCAGGCAATGGAACAATCTATTAAACTACTGAAATTGGTTGGAATTCCAGAGGCCGAACGCCGTGTCCAGGCATTCCCGCATGAACTGAGCGGCGGGATGAGGCAGCGTGTCATGATTGCAATTGCGCTTGCCTGTAACCCTGAACTATTAATCGCGGATGAGCCGACAACTGCATTGGATGTTACGATTCAAAATCAGATTTTGGAACTAATGAAAGACCTAAAAGCCAAGCTTGATACTTCCATTATGCTTATCACACACGACCTAGGAGTAGTAGCGGAAATGGCAGACCGCGTAGTCGTAATGTATTCCGGACAAATTGTTGAGCAGGGCGATGTATTTACGATTTTTGAAAACCCAAAACATCCGTACACCGAAGGACTTTTGAAATCAATGCCGACCCCGGAAAAGAAACAAGGCCAACTGTATGCAATTGATGGCGTTGTACCGAATCCATTGAATCTGCCGCCTGGCTGCCGTTTTGCACCACGCTGTGAATATGCAAGGGATTTGTGCCGTGCGGAAATGCCGGAAACAGTCGTCATTTCGGAAGAAGAACAAGTACGTTGCTGGAAATATACTAATCGCTGGGAGGCATAAGAAGCATGCTGAATACGATGTTAGAGCGAGAACAAGACACAAATAAAGAGTCTTCAGTTATTCTGAGCGCCCGGGGCGTTACAAAACATTTTCCTATTAAAGGTGGCCTGCTTGGACGGGTCCAGGGATATGTAAAGGCAGTTGATGGTGTAAGCCTGGATATTTATCGCGGGGAAACACTGGGCCTTGTAGGGGAAAGCGGTTGCGGCAAGTCCACGATCGGACGGGTCTTGCTGAATTTGCTCGAACCAACAGCTGGAAGCGTCGAATTTGAAGGCCAAAACATCTTTGATTTATCTAGTGAGAATATGCGCCAGACCCGCAAAGATTTGCAGCTCATTTTCCAGGACCCGTACTCCTCGCTGAATCCAAGGCTGAGCGTTGGTGATACGATCGGGCGGGTACTCAAAATCCACGGCATGAAAGATCCGGCCGAAAGGGAAAAGCGCGTTCAGGAACTGATGGGGATTGTTGGCTTAAGCCCTTACCATATCAGGAGATATCCACATGAGTTTAGCGGCGGCCAAAGGCAAAGGATTGGCATTGCGAGAGCATTGGCACTGAACCCGAAGTTCCTTGTCCTTGATGAAGCCGTTTCCGCATTGGACGTTTCAATCCAGGCGCAAATTATCAATCTTTTGGAAGAACTTCAAAAGGAAATGGACCTTACATATCTATTCGTTTCCCATGGATTGAACGTTGTAAGGCATATTAGCAAGCGTGTTGGGGTAATGTATTTAGGTAAACTGGTAGAACTGGCGGACGTGGACGAGCTTTTTGACAATCCAAAGCATCCTTATACTCTTGCATTGATTTCCGCAAACCCTGTTACGAACCCAAGATTAAGAGATCAGAAGAATAGAATTGTCCTTGAAGGGGACGTACCAAGCCCAATCAATCCTCCTTCAGGCTGCTATTTCCATACCCGATGCCCATTTGCCCAGGCAAAATGCCGGGAAGAAGCACCAGCGTTTGCTAAAACGGATAACGAACATTTTGTTGCTTGCCATTATCCATTATCGTAGGTAATATTTACCGCCATCAAAGCAACTGCTATAATATTAAAAAGGCCAATCTGCCTTTAGTGCTGTTTGGGGGCGTACTAAATGGAAAAGAAGATATTAATAATAGAAGAAGATAGTCAGAGATGCGCAAAGCTTTTGCAATTTTTCGGATCTTACTTCTCAGTCACCTCCTATAACAATGGTTTGCAGGGTTTAATCAGTGCGATTGAATGGAGACCAAACGTCGTTATTATCAATCATTCATTAATAGATGTGAATAGTATTGAACTATGCCGCCAAATTCGCCAAAAGTTTCAAACGATCATCATCATTATCGGCAAGCCTTTACCTGAAGATCAAATTATCAAATACTTTGAAGCCGGCGCGGACGACGTTGTCCTGAATCCAATCAGCTATCCCGTCCTGTTATGTAAAATAAACGTCTTGCTAGATCTTGTTGCTATGAAGAGAAGCGGCGAGGAAGAAGTAATCCAATTCGGAAAGCTTAAAATGAACCGGAATAACTATAAGGTGTATCATGGGAAAAAGGAATTGAATTTTACGAAAAAAGAATTCGCCATCCTTTGGATCCTTGCCAAGAAACAAGATGTTGTCGTGACAAGAGAAGAACTGCTTAAGGTTGTATGGAGTTACGAACATCTTGAGGATGATCGGATGATTGATACGCATCTTAATAGAATTCGCAAAAAGCTTAAGCAAAACGAAGTTAACCTGGCAATTAAAACGGTTTGGGGTATAGGATATAAACTGCAAAACGAGGAAGTGGATGTAGTAGAATCCATTGGAATACCAGCTGAATCACAAAAGTGAAACCCCTGAAACAGGGGTTTCAGACTGTAGGAAACACCGACATGCTCGGGTTTTCCTACAGTCTTTTTGTTTTATCCGAATCTGGTGCCGCTCAATGCCCCATTAATGTGTATTACCCGCACATTAGGGCTTTCAAACCTCTTTTATTTAAAAAATTATACTTTTTTTATTAAAGACAATCCTTTTTTCTTCATTAAGTATTGAAGTGCTGATTTAAAGGTCGAGAAAGTTTGCAATTCCTTGATGAATTGCAATTGCGATTTGGCCAATTCCTGGGCAAAACGAGGAGTAATACCAACTACCAAAACCTGAGAACCGACAAGCCTTAGTGAAGAGGTTAAATTGATGAGGTAGTGTCCCAGAATTTTTAGATCATCCAACCCCTTTATGCTAATCGCGGTAAAGTCAAGAATGGCCGTGTCAATATCCTCTCCGCCGGCCTGTTCCAACAGTTGCGGTATGATTAGGTCGAACTTGGAGGATGATACTGTCCCTGCAAGGGGGATAAGCAGCACTCCGGGAATAATTGAGGGGATTATGGGAGCCGAAACGGTTCTGACCAGGTCTTCCAATTCCGTAATCCTATTTGCGAGCCTTTTATTTTCTTCTCGGAGACTTTCAAGTTCACTTTTATTTTCAGTCATATAAACCTCACGCTCATATTTATTTTTTCATTGATTTTAGTATATACCGTTTTGGAAAATTAGGAAAATTAAAGGCTGAGTAATTCAAAGTATTGCAAACGGTTTCAAACTGGTTTATGCTTTAAGTATCAAGGTACCAAAACGTTTCGGAGGATTCCATGGCTACGACGATTAAAGATATTGCAAAAACTGCCGGAGTTTCGGTTACAACGGTTTCCAGGGCGCTTAATGGTTATTCCGATGTTAGTGAAAAGACCAGGCAAAGAATCATGGATATCGCAAAGGAGCTGAATTACAGCCCGAATATCCTAGCGAGAGGGCTCGTAATGAACGTCTCAAAGACAATTGGGCTGCTCGTATCAGGCTTGAACAGGGAAAGTGAAAAGGATCAAATCATCTTGTCGATTCTGTCCGGAGTAAATGATTCCGTATCCGAAAAGGAATATGATTTGATTTTATTTAATACAAATACATCAAAGCAACGTGAAAAAACATACTCCCAGTTATGCAGGGAAAGGCGGGTGGACGGTGTAATCATTCAGGGGATTAAAACGGACGATCCGTATTTAAAGGAAGTAGTGGAAAGTGACATTCCCTGTGTCCTTATCGATATTCCAGTCCACTCTGAAAATGTTGGCTACGTGACGACCGATAACGTTACAGGTGCGCGGAAAGCCGTAGAGCATTTAATAGGCCTCGGGCACGAAAAAATTGCCATGATCAATGGCCATGGCCAGGCTTTTGTGAGCCGGAAAAGGCTCGAGGGATATATGGATGCACTAAAAGAACATGGTTTGCCCGTTAATCCTGAATGGGTTTGCAACGGCCAATTTGAGGAAGAAACAGCCTTTGAGGAAGCAAGAAGGCTCCTCATCAAGCATCCAGATATAACGGCCATTTTTTGTGCGAGCGATATCATGGCCCTTGGCGCACTGAAAGCGGCTAAATCCATCGGACTAAGAGTACCCGAAGATTTATCGGTGATTGGATATGATGATATCATTCTTGCATCCTACTCAAATCCTCAGCTAACTACGGTATCACAGAACTTTTTCCAATTGGGGTACCAGGCCGCGCATCTGTTGGTGAATATGCTTGATGGAAAGTCGGAGCCGCAAATTGTAACGATGTCGACAAAACTTGTGATAAGAGAATCGGCTGCAAAAAACAGAAGGAAATAGTTTTTTGCCGATTTAATCCGAAACGTTTAAGTAAAATAAAACAAAGCTTTACACACTTTAAATATATTGTATCAAAATCCGAAACGTTTCGGATAAACTGTTTGCAGGAGGCGCATAATGGATTACCGTGTAATTAAAGAAAATGACCTATTTTTATTAACCGATAAGCAAGGAGACATTCCGGTCGGCCATCCATATGGGTTGGGTCTTTATACGAAGGATACGCGTTTTTTGAGCAAGCTGAATCTTTATATTAACGGGGAAAAACCTATCTTGTTATCCTCTGATGCAGATGAAAACTACATGGCAAAAATTCTCCTTACAAATCCCCATATGGAAAATCACGATGGATTGATTTTGTGGAGGGAATCCGTTGAAATTGAAAGGTCACGATTCATATCAGACGATGTTCTCTATGAAACAATCAAGGTAAAAAACTATTTTCCAAAACAGGTATCATTTGAAATTACCCTTGAAATGGATGCCGATTTCAAAGATATGTTCATTATCAGGGGCTTCCAGAAAGGAAAGGTTGGAAGCAGGACCGGCCAGGAGATTAATGGAAATTCCCTCACCTTTGGGTATGTGGGATCAGATAACATTACGCGGAAAACTGTGGTTAGTTGGGATAAGACCGCAAAAGCGGCAGAAGCTGACGGCCGTGTAACTTTCAGTTTTACCCTCGGGCATGAAGAAGAGGACAGCGTGACATTTTTTATTCAGCCACATATTGGCAATGCCAGCTATAGAAAACCTGTACCGGTTAATACAGCCCTTGGCCAATTACAGGATTCATATGACAGGTGGGCCAGGGAAACCACCACAGTTAAAACAGATTATTCCCCGTTGCAGACACTTGTACAAAGAGGCATCGACGACCTTAGGGTCCTGCTGACTGACGTTGGCTTTGGTCCGTTCCCTGTCGCCGGGCTTCCGTGGTTCGGAGTTCCGTTTGGCCGGGACAGTATCATTGCGGCATTGCAAATGCTAGCCTTTAATCCGCAAATAGCAAAGGGTACCATTTTGACAATGGCAAACTATCAGGGTAAAAAGCTCGATCCATGGCGTGATGAACAGCCCGGAAAGATTATGCATGAAATCCGCTATGGTGAACTCGCAAGCACTGGACAGATTCCATTTACCCCATATTACGGAACTATCGATGCAACCCCGCTTTTTCTAATCCTGGTGAAAGAATATGTAAACTGGACAGGCGATTATGAGATTCTTGAGGACATTGAAAGCAATATTGAAAGCGCTTTAAAATGGATCGATTCCTTTGGGGACAGAGATGGGGACCTGTTCGTTGAATACCATCAAGAATCAAGCAAGGGCATAGCCAATCAGGGTTGGAAGGATTCAGGAGACTCAATCGTCCACCGAAATGGGCACTATGCCAAGTCACCAATTGCCTTATCGGAAGTGCAGGGCTATGTATACCAGGCAAAAGCAGGCATCGCTGACTTATATGATCATTTAGGGAAAACCGAAAAGGCAGAAAAGCTCAGGGCGGACACTCAAAAATTAAAGGATAAATTCAATGATTCTTTCTGGATGGAAGATCGGGAGTTTTACGCCATCGCCCTTGATGCGGAAAAGAAACAGGTAGGGACAATCACATCGAATCCAGGGCACCTCCTGTATTCCGGCATTTTAAACGAGGAGAGAGCCAATGCGGTAAGCAATATGCTTTTATCTCCCAAAATGTTCTCAGGATACGGCATCCGCACAATGGGTGAAGGAGAAGCCGGCTATAATCCGATGAGCTACCATGACGGAAGCATCTGGCCACATGACAATAGCCTGATTTTGCTGGGATTGAGTAAAACAGGACGCCAAGACAAAGCGAATCAAGTGATTGGCGGACTGATAAAGGCCTCAGGATTTTTTGAATATAATCGGCTCCCGGAACTGTTTTGCGGTTACGGCGATTCGCTTGGAAAGGCTGTAAAGTATCCGGTGGCGTGTTCTCCCCAGGCTTGGGCCGCGGGGACTCCGCTCGTTTTTATCCAGACCATTCTCGGGCTGTTCCCGGACTGCGCCACAAGGGAAATGAGGATATCGCCGCTGCTGCTGCCCGAAATGAATGAGCTTTCCGTTTACAACATAAGGATAGGCGAAGGCATTCTGTCGCTTGAAGCTGTGCGCACCAATGATGGCGTAAAGGCAACTATCATTGAAAATACGACTGGGTACGCAATTATCCAGAACTAGGAGTGCCGAATCAGCAACTATAGTCTCTAGAGATTAACTCTCTTAAGATATCAAAAATAAAAATTGAAAGGGGCTCTGATAATGAGAATGAGAAAGTGGCTTTCAACAGTGGGGGTAGCATCAGTACTAATGGCAGGTATTCTTGCCGGCTGCAGCAAAGATTCATCCGGAAACAAAGACAGTGAGGGGTCTAAAGAGAGTGGAAAACCGGTAGAGGTTACCCTGGCAGGATGGGGAGGCAACCCGACTGAAGAAAAACTTCTGAAGCAGGTAATTGAGGATTTTGAATCGAAACATAAGGATGTCAAGGTAAAATACGAAGTCATTTCCGAACAATACATGGATGTTATTAAAACAAGGCTGATTGGCGGCGAAGGCCCGGATGTATTCTATCTAGATGCATTCGAAGCGCCGGCTTTGATTGAAACAGGTGTCCTTGAGCCGCTGGATGAGTATGTAACAGATGACTTTGATGTTGAGGATTTTGAAAAGCCATTGGCAGAAGCATTTATTCAGGATGGAAAAACATACGGCTTCCCTAAGGATTACTCAACACTTGCATTGTTTTATAACAAAAAAATGCTGAGTGATGCGGGTGTGGAGGTTCCGAAAACATTTGAAGAATTCCGCGAGGCTGCAAAGAAACTAACCAAGGATGGAGTGTATGGATTTGGCGTCGCTCCTGAGCTTGCACGCATGTTCTGGCTTGGCGAGTCTACTGGCGGAGATATCGTAAAAGACGGTAAGGCGAACTTTGCTTCACCAGAAGTCGTGAGCGCTCTCCAGCCTATTATCGATATGCATAATGTTGATAAAACCGCAGCCGAGCCAAAAGAAGTAGGAGCGAACTGGGGCGGTGAGATCTTTGGACAGGGCAAATCTGCTATGGTCATAGAAGGAAACTGGGCAATCCCTTTCCTTGCCGATACATTCCCTGATATTGAGTACGGAACTACTGAATTGCCAACAGTAGATGGAAAACATTCGACTATGGCTTACTCTGTTGCTTATGTAATGAATGGTGCTTCGAAAAAGAAAGAGGCTTCCTGGAAGCTAATCTCTTATTTGACAGGTAAGGAAGGCATGGAAACGTGGACCAGCTTAGGGTATGCCCTGCCAACCAGAAAGTCTGTTGCTGAAAAGCTCGGCTATGACAAAGATGAACTGCGTGCCGCCCTTGTTGCCGGTGCATCATACGCGACAGTTTGGTCAGAAGGCACGAATCTTCCAATCATTATGAACAACTTTAATAACCAGTTCTTAAGTGCTTTCCTCGGCAAGCGTCCGCTCGAAGAAGCTCTTAAAGAAGCGGAAAAGCAGGCGAATTCGGAAATTGATTCAAAGTAATGGAGTGTACGGGAAGGGGAATAGGCGATTCCCCTTTCCCTCCTTTTATTCTGCAGGACTCTTTGTGCCGAAGTCTCGGGACTTCGACAGAAACAGTTTTGGCAGCCAAATGGAGCGCCATATTTTTATAAAAGGAGATGCAGAGAATGAAAATCTCATTTTCCCGGAGGAACCTGCGTGAAGCCGGCCAAGGATATACGTTTATATCGCCCGCGTTAGTGGTATTGCTCATATTTATTGTCGGGCCTATTTTTTACACGCTATTCCTTTCGTTCCATAAAGTACAGCTGCTCGGAACAGCCACATTTGATTTTATCGGCTTCGGCAACTATGAACGGATTTTGAATGATACAAGGGCGAAGATCGCTTTATGGAATACGTTCAAATATGTTGTGGTTGTAGTCCCGTGCCAGACGATGCTCGCGCTCATTCTCGCGGCTACACTGAACGCAGGAATTAAGGGGCAAAATTTCTTCCGGATTGTCTACTTTCTCCCAACATTGACATCATCAGCTGTTTTAACCCTTATTTTTATGTGGATGTATAACAAGGAAGGGCTTATTAATACGATTTTGGAGTCTATTGGGCTTCCAACCTATAATTTTCTTGGCGACCCGAACATTGCCTTAAATGCGATCATGATTATGAATATTTGGTCAACTGCGCCGTTTTTTATGGTCATTTATTTGGCAGCCCTTCAGGACATTCCCGATTCGCTATATGAAGCGGCTGAACTTGACGGCGCGAATGCAATCCAGAAGTTTTTGAACATAACCGTCCCGCATTTAAGGCCGGTTACATCGTTTGTCGTTATTATGGGCTTGATTGGGACATTCCAATTGTTTGACCAGTCGTACATATTTTCCGCCGGGTCCGGCGGGCCGGATAACTCCACCTTGACAATCGTTCTTCTTGTTTACCAATATGCGTTTAAAACGTTGGGAACGATGGGCTATGCTTCCGCGCTTGCATTTATATTGGCCATTGTCATCCTTATAGCAACGCTTATTCAACGGAAATTTTCCAAGGAAGAATCATTGTATTAAAAGGGGGTATACAAAAATGAAGAGGAAAACAAGCATCGGAAAGGTATTCCTGTATATCATCCTTGGAGCTTACGCCGTTACGACAATGGTGCCATTTTTATGGGCAGTGTCGTCATCGTTTAAGACACTCTCAGAAATAGTCAGCGGTTCAATGAGCTTTATTCCAAAGAATTTCACACTAGATAACTATAAACAGATTTTCGTAGAGCAGGAGCATTTTCCGCGCTGGATGTTCAATAGCCTTTTTATTGCAAGTGTTGGCACAGTGCTGAATCTGATCTTTAACTCAATGGCGGGCTATTCCCTCGCCCGGCTGAAATTTCCGGGTAGAAAGCCGATCTTTATCCTTATCCTTGCAGTCCTTATGATTCCGGCCCAGGTTACAATGATTCCGAACTACCTGATTTTAAAACAGCTTGGCTGGCTGAATTCCTACCAGGGGATGATCGTCCCCGGGATGATCAATGCAACGTATATTTTTATGATGCGCCAATTCTTCGTCAACTTTCCAAAGGAATTGGAGGAAGCAGCCGAGATGGATGGGCTGAGCCGATTCGGAACCTTCTTCCGGATTGTTCTTCCATTGGCAAAACCGGCGCTTGCCGCCCAGGCAATCTTTATTTTCATGGGATTCTGGAACGATTTTATGCGGCCGTTGATTGTTATGACTGATATTGATATGTTTACGCTCCCTCTTGGCCTGAATACGTTCAAAGGACAATTCGTCAGCTATTGGAACTACATTATGGCGGCCTCAATGGTATTTACTTTGCCTGTGTTATTAATCTATGCGTTCTTTAATCGCTATTTTATAAAAGGAATTTCTTTTACAGGCGGAAAGTAATGCAAAAGTTGCCCTGATTCTGGTTCTTCCGGATTGGGGTTTTTATCTATACAGGAAACGGGGGATGGCATTGAATAACCAATGGTGGAAGGAAAGCGTCGTTTATCAGGTGTATTGGCGGAGCTTTTACGATACAAATGGGGACGGCTACGGCGACCTGCGCGGCGTCATCGAAAGGCTGGACTATATTAAGGGCCTTGGGGTGGATGTTATCTGGCTCAACCCGTTTTATGCGTCGCCGGATAAGGACAACGGGTATGATATTTCTGATTACTATTCTATTATGCCAAAGGCTGGGACGATGGGGGATTTTGAAGAGCTGCTTGATGGGGCGCATAGTCGCGGGTTAAAGGTTATGATGGATTTGGTTGTCAACCATACCTCAGATCAGCATCCATGGTTCCTGGAATCCAAGTCCGGAAAGGATAGCCCGAAGCGTGATTGGTATATTTGGAGGGATGGAGTAGACGGGAGGCCGCCGAACAATTGGCGCTCGTATTTTTGCCCGTCCGCCTGGGAATACGACCCGGCAACCAATCAATATTATTTTCATTCCTTCGCCGTCGAACAGCCGGATTTGAATTGGGAAAACGAAGAAATACGCAAAGAGATCTATAAAATGATGCATTTCTGGCTCCGGAAGGGAATCGACGGCTTCCGCCTGGATGCTATCGCCCTTTTAGCCAAACAGGAAGGGTTTCCGAATGCCGACCAGCCGGAGGACATCAGCTATCTTACGAATAATCCTGGTGTGCATGATTATTTAAAGGAAATGAACAGGGAGGTATTCAGCCATTATGATATCGTGACGGTTGGCGAGGTAGCATTTGTTTCCCCGGAAGAAGGGCTGCTGTATGTAGATGAGCAAAGGAAAGAATTAAATACGTTGTTCCACTTTGAAGTATGCGATGAGATGCCGACATGGGATTTAAAACAGTTTAAGGAAATCCAAAAACGCTGGTACGAAGGGTTATGGGGAAGGGGCTGGAACTCACAATTCCTGAATAACCATGACCATACTAGGCTAGTCACCAGATACGGGAATGATGGCTCTTACAGGGTTCAGTCGGCAAAGCTTTTTGCCGCGATGCTCCATTCCTTGCCCGGGATACCATATATTTATCAGGGTGAGGAAATCGGCATGACCGGGGCGCGTTTCGACTCAATCGATGACTATAACGATATCGCCATGAAAAATAAATACCGGGAATTGTTGGTTGCCGGTATGAGCCCGGAACAGGCTCTTGCTGTTTTGCAGCCTTTAAGCAGGGATAACAGCCGTACGCCCATGCAGTGGGACAGCAGCTCGAATGCAGGTTTCACGGCGGGGGAGCCATGGATAAAGGCCAACCCGAATTATAAGGAAATAAATGTAGAGGCCGAATTGAAGAATCCTGATTCCATTTTTTATTTTTACAAAAAATTGATTGAGTTAAGAAAGACATACAAAGCATTTGTATATGGAGACTACCAGCCGATTCTTGAGAATCAAGAGCACGTTTACGCGTATACGAGGACGTATGGAGAAGAAACTTTGCTGTTCGTTTCGAACTTCCAGGAAAATGCGTATTCCGTCGTGCTTCCTGCAGGATTCAGCATGTCGGAGGGACGGATGCTGATTGGGAATTATGAAACCGTTGGGTATGAAAGGGAAAACACATTACAGTTAAGGCCATATGAGGCGAAAATCTATTTGTTTGCTGAAAAATAGGAACGGGACCGATTGGATTATTGTTCTATTAAAAGGGGTAAAGTTCCATAAATCTTTTCTAGGAGGGCTTCCCTTGAAAATAGAAGTGAAATGCAATGTGGATAATTGCAAGTACTGGGCAGAGGGCGATGAGTGCGTCGCCGATTCAATTTTTGTAATTGGACAAAATGGCAGGGAGGCTGCCAATGTAGAAGAAACAGCCTGCAAAACCTTTGAAAAGCGGGAATAGAACATGTAAACCGGACGGAGTATCGTCCGGTTTTCCTATTATCCTTTTGAGTATTGGCAATGTTACGAGGTTCGGCAAAAAAAATTAACGATTTTCAGAGAAATGAAACAGGGATTGGAGGTTTTTTAGAGAATTTAGATTAATATGTAAAAAGATGCCTAATTAATGTTTAAGGAGAACGGCCAATGCTTGTGAATATTGGACATGTTTTAAACCAGGTACTAGTTGTCCTTTTTCCAATCTGGTTTTACCATTTGTTCTTGCATAAAAACGGAAAAAAGGAAAATGGCTTGAAACCAAGACTCCTGTTTGTGCTTTCTCTCTCGCTCGTCCTGACTCTCACTTTCTCTGTTAACTATTCCGATAAGTTGATTTACGATTTAAAATTAATTCCCATCATCATTGGGTTTTTGTATGGCAACCCATTAACCGGTTCAATCCTCTTGCTAATTGCTATGGGCTACAAGATTCTATTCCAAGAAGGCCATCCTCTCGTAACCGTTCTGAATTTTGCAATTGCAGGTGGCTTGCTGGCGGTAATTTCCAGGAAATTCAGGGACCACTCTTTACGGTTCAAAGTTATAGCCATAAGTGCTGTACACTGGGTCATTACGATAACGCGTGAAATATGGCTTATTGCGAATAAACATTCCGATGAAATTGGAATTGTTTTCATTTTTTCGATTATTGCCTGGCTTACGCTTATGTCCGTCGTTTTCATTTTTGAAAACCTGAAGAGGCAGGTTGAATTGGAAGAAAAGGTCCAGCGGGCTGAACGGTACAATGTGATTGGGCAGCTGGCAGCCTCGGTGGCGCATGAAGTCCGCAACCCGATGACCGCTGTTAGGGGTTTCCTGCAACTAATGAAAAGAGATGACAATTTGACAGATTCACAAAGGAGATATATAGATATCTCGATAGAAGAATTAAATCATTCCCAGGCGATACTGACGGAGTACCTATCCCTGGCAAAACCGGCAAGTACGGATATGGGAATACTTGATTTACAGTATGAACTTCATAAAATCATAGAACTGATGAAATCGTATACGAACCTTCAGACAATCTCGATTACCTCCTCAATCGAAGCCGACCTATTCATCAAAGCCGACAGTTCCGAAATTAAGCAGGTCTTTGTGAACCTGATAAAAAACAGCATTGAAGCGATTGGGTCAAAAGGGGAAATTAATATTCATGCCTGGAAAAAAGGGTCCAATATTTTTGTAGCCATAGAAGATAATGGCGCGGGTATGTCCAAGGAACAGTTAAGGTACCTGGGAACGCCATTTTACTCAACAAAGGATAAGGGAACTGGGGTTGGCCTCTCTGTATCGTATAAAATTATCCACTCCATTAAAGGGTCAATAAAAGTAGAGAGTGAACAGGGGAAGGGGACCAAATTCATCATTCGAATGCCTGCATATAGCACCGACTAATAATAGCTGTAATGTGCTGCCTTCCAGGGCAGTTTTTTTATATGTACGCATTTTTAGAAATAAGGGAATAGGGCAACTTGGAGGAAAGATCCAGCCTGGAATGATACAATGAATGCGACTGTCGAACTGGCAGGATGATGTATGGATACAAATGAAAACTTGATAGATATATATGTGAAAAGAGGGAAGAAGCAATGCGGCAAACGAATTGGTGGAAAAAAAGCGTAGTCTATCAAATCTATCCGAGAAGCTTTTATGATTCGAACGGGGACGGAATTGGAGATATCGCCGGAATTTCACAAAAGCTTGATTACCTGAAGGAGCTTGGGGTCGATGTTATTTGGCTTAGCCCCATCTATGATTCACCTAATGACGACAATGGCTATGATATTCGTGATTATTATAAAGTTATGGAAGAGTTTGGGACGATGGATGATTTTGACGAGCTCTTGGCCGCGGCGCATGAACGCGGACTGAAAATCATCATGGATCTTGTCGTGAACCATACTTCAGATGAGCATGAATGGTTTGTCCTGTCCCAAAGTGGGCGGGATAACGCTTATCGAGACTTTTATTATTGGCAGGATGGAAAAGACGGAAGGGAGCCGAATAATTGGGGATCGATCTTCAGCGGGCCTGCCTGGGAATACGATGAGGAAACCGGACAGTATTACCTTCACATTTTTTCCAGGAAGCAGCCGGATTTAAACTGGGAAAATCCAACATTGCGTAAACAAGTATACAAGATGATGAAATTCTGGCTCGATAAGGGCATTGATGGATTCCGGATGGATGTCATAAATTTCATTTCGAAAGTGGACGGCCTTCCGGATGGGGCTATGGAGGAAGGGGCTCTTTACGGGGATGGAAGCCCGTATTACATGAATGGCCCAAGAATCCATGAATTCCTCCAGGAAATGAACGAGGAAGTACTCTCCAAGTACGACATTTTAACGGTTGGTGAAATGCCTGGGGTAAGGGTGGAGCATGCGAAGGTATACACGGCTCCGGAAAACAAAGAGGTAAATATGATCTTTACCTTTGAACATATGGGACTTGACAGCGGCCCGGGTGAAAAGTGGAATTTAAAGAAGTTAAACCTCGTCGACCTGAAGGAGAATTTTGAAAAATGGCAGAAAGCCCTTCATGGAACCGGATGGAACAGCCTTTATTGGAACAACCATGACCAACCTCGGATCGTCTCCCGGTTTGGAAACGACAGGGAGTATCGGGTTCTTTCCGCCAAGATGCTTGCGACTTGCCTGCATATGCTTCAGGGGACTCCTTATATTTATCAAGGGGAAGAAATCGGCATGACCAATGTGCGGTTTGACTCCATTGAGGAGTATAAGGATGTCGAGACGCTCAACATGTACAAGGAGAAGCGTGGTATGGGTATTCCGCATGAAACGATCATGGAGTCGATTTATGTGAAGGGCCGTGACAATGCCAGGACCCCAATGCAATGGTCCGGCGGGCGGAACGGGGGATTCACAGAAGGAACCCCTTGGATTGGAATGAACCCGCGGTATACGGAAATTAATGTTGAAGAGGCATTGAGTGACCAGGATTCCATCTTTTATCATTACAAGCATCTCATCTCATTACGAAAGAAACTGGATATCATTACAACAGGGGATTTCAACTTGCTCTACCGTGATCATCCGGCGCTGTTTGCCTATGAGCGCAGGTCGGTCGACGAAAAGCTAATTGTGCTCTGCAATTTCGGCGAGGAAGAGATAGTACTGGATGATATGGGTCTTATTGGCGAGGCCAGGGGCTCGGAAGTAATTATACAGAACTACAAAGAGGTCCAACTTGAAGAATCGAGCCTCGTGTTAAAGCCGTATGAAGCAGTTGTTTTTTTAAAAAAATGATTGAGTAAATTTTAAAAAAGCAGCTGCCTGATGTTTCTGGAGGAAAAGAGCAACCCTTCTCGAACTATTTACAATGGAATGGTGCCTGACACCAATTATCGAAAGGGAGATGGTTGAATGGTGAGGAAAGCGTACGAATCGAAGGATGCGAAAGCGGTTGGGCCGTATTCGCATGCTGTGGATGCGGGAGACTTGGTTTATTTATCCGGGCAAACGCCGATTGATCCAACGACAGAGGAATTGGTGAGTGGCGGTATTGGCGAACAGACGAAGCAATGCTTTGCAAATCTATTTGCTGTCCTTGAAGCTGCGGGGCTTACACCGGATAATGTAGTGAAGGTAAATGTCTATTTAACGGATATGAAAAACTTTTCGGAAATGAATGAGGTTTATAAAACACAGTTTTCCGAACCATTCCCCGCAAGGACAACGGTTGCTGTTTTGGCGCTGCCGCTTTGGGCTGATGTGGAAATTGAGATGATTGCGAAAAGGCCATAATTTAAAGAAAAATCCAGGGGTGGCAATATCCCCTGGATTTTATACTGTGAGCCCACCAAGTGGCTTAAGGCTGAAATACTCCAATGCTTCGTTCACCTGATGGATATCATAAATTCCTTTTTCGATGCAAAATTGAATTACGAGGTCGGAAGTATCGCTGTCCGACAAAGAGTAGCCGGCCGAGCTTAATAGCTTGCCGGTTTCTTTTTTATTCAGTTCCAGCGCGAGTGCAAGGGCAATTACCGTATTTTTGCCCGGGCGGTAGTTAGGATTGGAACGGATTTTTGAAAAGTGGCGGCGGTCAACTAAAGCTTTTTTGTAAATATCGGAATCCGTTACTCCCTTCCTGTCAATGTAGTTGAAAAGGACCTCCCTCAGGACTGGCTTCCGTTTCTCTTCGATAAACTCTTTCATCTCGATAGGAGAGATGCTTTCCAAAATAACATCCATTTTAAAGCTTTTGTGGTAGCTCATGGATTCTTCTACAATCAGTACCTCAAGGTGGTCATTTATATATTTCTGCAATTCCTTCAAAAACGTTTGATCGAGCATTGTGGCCGACCTCCATATTTGTCGCCCCGCAGGCGACCAAATGATTGGCTTTTCAAGTTACTATTATATCAATTAAAGCAAAGGAGTTGGCGTATTGTGAAGAAAGATTTAACGGAAATAATTTTTCTGCTAGACCGCAGCGGTTCCATGGCCGGCCTCGAGCAGGATACAATTGGCGGATTCAATTCCTTTTTGAGAAGGCAATCCAGCCTTGAAGGGGAAACGGTTGTCACGGCGGTCCTGTTTGACGACAAGTATGAGACATTATGGAACGGGGTTAATTCGGAAAACGTGACACTGACGGACAAGGAATATTTTGTGAGAGGGTCAACTGCTCTTCTGGACGCGGTAGGAAGGACTATTGTCGATGTCGGATGCAGACTAGGCAGAACGGAAGAGGACAAGCGTCCTGGCAAAGTTATTTTCGTAATTACCACAGATGGGATGGAAAATGCCAGCCGGGAATTCACCTATGAAAAAGTAAAAGAGCTTATCCGGCACCAACAGGAAAAATACAGCTGGGAGTTTATCTTCATGGGGGCGAATATCGATGCCGCTCAGGAAGCGGGAAACCTTGGCATCGAACCAAAGCAGGCTTTTCGTTTTGAGGCATCCCACAAAGGGGTCGAAAAAATGTTTAGCATGGTCTCGGAAGTAGTATCGGAAGCCAGGAAAAGAAGGTAGGGGGAAATGATATGAGGAGCATGGCAAAAAGAAAGATTGGGGCTTTATTGACAGTTTTACTGGCATTGCTATCAGTATCTGGTTGTGGAGAATTGGAGGAAACGCCTGAAAAAGTAAGCCAGGCAGCGGAAGGCGAATCTTCGGAAAAGAAGGAACAGGTAACAGAAGAAAAAGTGGAAGAAGTTTTTAGTGTAGGGGAGCAAGTTAAGCTTGGGGATAATATTCTTACTGTTTCAAAGGTAGATAAGTCTAATGGCAGTGACTTCGATAAGCCAAAGGCCGGACATGAATTTATAATCGTTACAGTCGAAATCAATAATGCCGGCGATAGAAATATCTCCTATAACCCTTTTGATTTTAAGATGGCCAACAGCCAAGGGCAGATTGTTGATCAAGCATTCACAACTGTAGATAGCGATACCTCCCTTCAGTCTGGGGAACTCGCGCCAGGTGGAAAAGTGTCAGGAACCATATCCTTTGAGCAGCCAGCGAATGATCAAGGGCTGCAACTTCATTACACTCCAGGGTTCTGGTCGGACAGCACAATCAAAATCAATCTACAATAAAGAGTAAAGCCAATTTTCCATGGGTGGCCTTTTTCTGTAAAATATCAGAGAGTAGATTGTAGCAGAGAAAAAAGAATAGTATTCGTTTAAGGGAGCGGCCATACCTGGCTGCTCCTTTTATAGTGGGATCGAACTTGTAAAACTAGAAAAAAGGAATAGATGGAAAATGATATAGGCTATGTGGGCCACATTGTGCCTTTCAATTCGACAAATTTCGGGTGGTGCCAGGCACTGTTCGCATTTCGACAAACTTCGGGTGGTGCCAGGCACTGTTCGTATTCCGGTTTCCGATAAAATTATAGAAAGTGAGGATTATAGTGTTGTGAATTGTCCTGGATTTGGCATATAATCACAGGAAGAACATGGGGGGATAGATGGGATGATAAGGCGCTTTTTTACATATTACCGGCCTCATAGAAGGCTATTTATTATTGACTTCAGCAGTGCTGTCATCGTGGCGGCGCTTGAGTTGGCTTTTCCGCTTGCGGTCAAGTGGTTCATTGATGAACTACTGCCGGGCGGTAACTGGAATGCAATTATCGGGGTCAGCATCGGGCTTCTTCTATTATATGTTGTGAGCACCCTCCTCCAGTTTATTGTGAACTACTGGGGGCATAAGCTCGGAATCAATATCGAAACCGATATGAGGCAGGAGCTGTTCCAGCATGTCCAAAAACAATCGTTTCGGTTTTTTGACAACACCAAAACCGGACACATCATGAGCAGGATCACCAATGATCTATTCGATCTCGGAGAACTCGCCCACCACGGCCCGGAGGATTTGTTCATTGCGGTGATGACGTTTGTTGGGGCGTTTTGGATCATGCTGACCATCAATGTCAAGCTTGCGCTCACGGCCATGATTATCGCGCCATTCCTAGTTTGGCTGATTTCCTATGCTAACCGGAAAATGAATGCTGCCTGGAAAAACATGTACAGCGACATCGCGGACGTCAACGCCCGGGTCGAGGATAGTGTAGCCGGGGTTCGCGTCGTCCAGTCTTTTACAAATGAAGAATTTGAAGTTGAACGTTTTACGAAAAATAACAGGAGATTCCGGAGGGCAAAGCTGGCTGCCTACAAGGTAATGTCGTTTAGCTCCTCTGGCATTTATATGTCGACAAGGCTTATGGTCCTGATTGTCCTTGTATACGGCTCTTGGCTAAGCTTCACTGGCAGCTTGAGCTATGGGGAACTGGTCGGCTTTGTCCTGTATGTCAATGTCTTGTTCAAGCCGATTGACAAAATCAGTGCTATTCTCGAGTTATATCCAAAAGGCATGGCCGGCTTCAAGCGGTTTACCGAATTGATGGACCAGAACCCGGATGTAGTCGATGCCCCGGATGCTATAGAAGTTCCTCATTTAAAGGGGGATATCACATTCAAGGATGTTACCTTCAGCTATGATACCAACAAACCCGTCCTCGAAGGAATTAATCTCGATATCCATCATGGTGAGACGGTCGCCTTCGTTGGTCCGTCAGGCGCGGGGAAAACAACAATTTGTTCATTGATTCCGCGTTTCTATGATGTGACTAGCGGAAGCATCTCTATTGATGGAATCGACATCCGTGATATGACGAAAAAATCGCTCCGTTCACAAATCGGCATCGTGCAGCAGGATGTTTTCCTTTTCACCGGAACACTCCGCGAGAATATTGCGTACGGCTCGCTTGGAGCGTCACAGGCAGAAATAGAAGATGCCGCGAGAAAAGCCCATCTTGAGGAGTTTATTGCTTCGCTCCCTGATGGCTATGAAACCCAGATTGGTGAGCGTGGCCTGAAACTTTCAGGAGGCCAAAAACAGCGCATTGCAATTGCCCGGATGTTCCTGAAGAATCCTCCGATCCTTATTCTTGATGAAGCGACATCCGCGCTTGATGCCGAAACCGAGCGGATTATCCAAAAGGCGCTTACCGACTTGTCCAAAAATCGGACAACGCTTGTCATTGCACACAGGCTCGCGACAATCCGTAACGCAGACCGGATTGTCGTCGTTACGGAAGAAGGGATTGCTGAGGAAGGAAGCCACGACGAACTGATTGAACAGGGAGGCATTTTTGCCAACCTCCATAAAGTACAGTTTGAAACATCCCTATCCAACTAAACGACAGCCCGCTGGATGCAAGCCAAAACGGTTGCAACAGCGGGTTGTTTTTTTAAAAAAAGGCACGGTATGCTGTTGTTGTTCAGCTCCCGTACGATATCAATTACCAGCTAAATACAAAGTCATTTTTTTGAAAAAAGTATAGACACAAACTGGAAAATGCACTAGAGTAGGGAAGTTGTATTAAAAAACCGTAAGTGAAGATGTTTTAAAAGAAGGTGGAATACATGGCAGAAGCAGCCAAGAAAAAAAGCTTTATAGAACCTGGATTATTTGCTTTGACATGGCCAATTTTCATTGAGTCTTTTTTGCATATGCTAATGGGCAGCACGGATACGTTCATGCTTTCCTATGTCTCTGACGAAGCGGTGGCGGCCGTTGGGGTGGCTAATCAGCTTGTATTTTTTACGATTCTTATCTTTGGATTCGTGGCTACGGGAACAACGGTGCTTGTCTCGCAGAATCTTGGAGCAGGCCTCGTAAAGGACGCCAGAAGGATATCGGGAATTTCTATATCTCTCAATCTCATTTTTGGGATTGTGATCAGTGCGATTGTCGTCCTGTTCAAAGGGAGTTTTTTAAACCTTTTTGGCCTTACTCCGGAAATCCATCGGCTGGCAGAACAATACCTTACGATTGTAGGGGCAACCTTGTTTTCACAGGCCCTTCTCGTCACAGCATCATCGATTTTGCGCGCGAATGGCTTCTCAAAGGAAGCTATGATGATTTCAATCTTGATGAATATCATCCACCTTGTCGGAAACAGCCTTTTTATTTATGGGCTCTTCGGCATACCGCAGCTTGGAATTCAGGGGGTAGCGATATCGACAGCGATCAGCCGGTTCATCGCGGTTGTGATGATTTTCTGGCTGCTGTATAAGCTCCTTCCGGTAAAAATCAAAAAGGAAGACTATACGAACTTCAGCCCAGTTTTTATTAAAAAAATCCTGAAAATCGGGGTTCCGTCCGCGGGGGAAAACCTTGTCTATAATACAAGCCAGATGGCAATGACCGCCATCATCGCCTTGATTGGCGCGATGGCTTTGACGACTAGGGTTTATACATGGAACATTATGTCGTTCATGATGCTCTTCGCAATCGCGCTTGGGGCAGGGACGCAAATCCTGGTTGGCTACAGAATCGGGGCGGGGGACTATGATGGTGCTTACCACCGTCTTTTGAAAAGCCTTAAGTGGAGTCTCTTGATGACGATTGCCGTCGTTATCCCAATGGTCTTTTTCCGGGAGTCCCTCCTTGATATCTTTACGGATAACGAAAAAATCATTGCCGAAGGGGCGAAATTGCTGTTGCTTGGAATCATTCTTGAGCCAGGAAGGACATTTAATATCGTGATCATCGCGGCATTGAGAGCGGCCGGCGATGCGAATTTCCCTGTAAAAATGGCGTTTTTGTCGATGTGGGGAATCGGCGTGCCTGTCGCCTATTTACTCGGCATTACGATGGGGATGGGCCTCGTCGGAATTTGGATTGCCTTTATTGCAGATGAATGGTTCAGGGCAATCATCATGTACTATAGGTGGAAAAGCCGTGTATGGGAAAGCAAATCCCTTGTCGAGAAAAATATACAGCCGGTATAAGGCTGAAAAACAATTCTTTCAGCATTTCATAAAGTACAAAAAAAGCATTCAAGGATTTCGGTCCCTGAATGCTTTTTAGTTCTCTGCATGGACTTTCTTTACCCGGCCGACCTGGCCGTCCGTGAGCCTGACTTTAATGCCGTGAGGATGATTTGGGGATTTTGTGAGAATATCCTTCACAATCCCTCTCGTTAGCTTGCCTGTTCTCTGGTCCGCTTTCAGGACAATGTCGACAGTAATTCCTGGTGTAATGTCCTTCCGGTTTTGTCCGTCCATTTTAAGAGCCCATTTTCCTGCGTGTATTGCTTGGTTTTTTCGTCATCTGGCTCTTCATTTTTTTCGTTGATGTATCTGTGGCGCCATTCCCCTTTGCCGCGGCCGCCTGGTTTTTCTTGTTGGCAAGCTGCTGCTTCATGGCCTCCTGAAGGCTGATTTTCTTTTTCTCGGTTCCCTGGTTCGTATTCTCAGTCATTGGAAAATCTCCTTTTTAATAGTGATAGTCAATAAAGTATAATCTATTTTCAGTTGTTTGGGAAATAGGGGCCATGGGAAAAATCTAAAATATTCTTAGGTGACTCGCGGGAAAGGGAACCAAAATTTGAGCGAGTATGAAAATATTAACAAGATCTTTATAATTAAATATAATACAAGTGCATTGGGGGAGACGGCTGAATGGAAGGAAACAGGGTTTTGAATTTTACGATAGATAAAGAGTTGATTCAAAAGTTTGAAATGGCTTTAACCTTAAATAATGAAGATTCGCAGGATGTTTTTACCCGATTCATGAAGCAATATGTTTCTGATAGTTTTTCAAAAGCGTCAGAAGGTTTGGGGATTGGAAGGAGCGAAACGAAGGAGAAGTCCGGGAAAATAACGGATGAAATGGCCCATGTTGCTTATACATATGCTAAGAAAGTCTACCATGGTGTATTAAGCAGGACGGACGGCAAATTGGAGATTGCGAGATTAACAGGAATGAACCCGGGGTCAGCGCAAGACTATATTACCGATTTCCTCGCAATGATGGAGGGTAAGGAATACCACCGTGTAATGAGTAATTATGGAACGAAATACTTCTTGGAAAATATTAAAAAGGATTACGGGGAAGCGGCTTACATTAAAGCATTGGAAGCGACTGAAAAGCATATTAAATACTATAACTCCCTTGGGTATGGAAAGTTAAAAGCAAAGGAAGAACTAGTAAAGAAACTGCGGGAAAGAATAGGGCAGGACAATAGCTGAAGAACATTGTTATTAAAACCGTTTTGAGTGGAATTAATGAGTGAAACGGTCTAGACAGGGTTTCTCAAGACCGTTTTGAGTGGAATTAATGAGTGAAACGGTCTTGACGGGGTTTCTTAAGACCGTTTTCAGTGGAATTAATGAGTGAAACAGTCTTGACAGAGGTTCTCCGGACCATTTGGGGTGGCATGTACTCATGAAACGGTCTTTACGAGATTTATGAAGACAGTTTTAAGCTGACATAACCGCCGAAAGTGTCTTCACCAGGTTTATGAAGGCAGTTTTAAGTCGCCTTAACCGCCGAAAGTGTCTTCATCGGGTTTATGAAGACATTTTTGAACCGCTTTGGCCACTGAAACTGTCTTCATCAATTGTAAGGGCGCTGGAACACGGATCAATAAGAAGGTGAATTTTTTAAAAAAGAAAGCCATACCGCTTTAGGAAATGGCTTTCTCTTCTTTATATGGCCACGGTTCACGCCAAAAGGGACACGGTTCCATCCTGGGCTAACTGTTGAATAAAGCCCAGCCGGGATACATCCATGTTGCCGCCGCTGACGATGATGCCGCAGTTTTTGGAGCGGATGGTGCTACGGTTGGCGAGGAGTGCGGCAAACGCTGCCGCACCGGCGCCTTCGACTAATGTTTTTTTCCTTTCAAGCATGTAAACAATTGCAGTGGCGATGTCGCTCTCGCTTACGGTAATCATATCGTCTACATAATGCCGGATGATGGGAAGGGTCAGTTTCCCGGCTTCTTTTACAGCAATGCCTTCCGCGATGGTTCCGACATACCGGCTGCCTGGTGCAGGAAGGTTATGAAAATGATCATGCATAACCTTTGCACCTTCCGCCTGGACGCCGATGATGCGGATGTTCGGCTGCATATGCTTGGCGGCAACGGCAACTCCGGAAATCAGGCCGCCGCCACCAACCGGGACCATCAGTGTATCAAGAAAGGGCTGCTGCATAAGCATTTCCACCGCTATCGTTGCCTGTCCGGCCATGACATGGTAGTCATCGAATGGATGGAGAAAGTAGCTCCCCGCCCTTTTCTGATCGATGCACGCTGCCTCATACGCTTCTTGAAAAGAGGCCCCGGTAATGACTGCCTTCGCACCGTAATTTTCCGTCGCTTTGATTTTGGCATCGGGTGTATTTTCAGGCATGTAGATTTTTGCTGTAATCCCTCTCCTCGAAGCGGCGAATGCAACGCCTTGGGCATGGTTGCCGGCTGATGCGGCAATGACGCCTTTTTGCAATTCCTTTTCCGTCAGACGCGACATTTTATAGCTTGCTCCGCGAATCTTAAATGCTCCGGTCTTTTGCTGATTTTCCATTTTAAAAAAGACATTTTTCCCGACAAGATTATTCAGGAATGTAGAGGTTGTAAGCGGAGTGCGGTAAACCGTCTTCGCCAATTGTTCCATTGCATCGGAAATCATGTTAGTCGTTAAAGAATCCCCAAGGGGTTCACGCTCCTTCAATTTCAAAAATTAAATGTTAAAGCCTGTTTTCAAACTGTGTAATTTTTTCTTCATATAAAAGTGTAATACCGATATCATCCAGTCCGTTATAGAGCATTTCCTTTGAATACTCCGAAATCTCGAATTGATACGAGAATCCTTCCCCGTCTTGGACAGTTTGGGCAGCGAGGTCAACTGTTAACGAATAGCTTCCAGCTTCTGCTTTTGCCATAAGCTGTTGGATTTGCTCATAAGGCATTTCGATTGCCAATATCCCGTTTTTCACGCAATTGTTTTTAAAAATATCGGCATAGCTTGGGGCGATGATAATCTTGAAGCCATAGTCGAGAAGAGCCCATGGGGCATGTTCCCGGGAAGAACCACAGCCGAAGTTGTCACCAGCTAGCAGGATGGACGCGCCGTCATATTTTTTATCATGGAGCGGGAAATCCTCAATCGTCTTGCCCGAATGGTCGAACCGCCAGTTGTAAAACAGGAACTGCCCGAATCCCTGGCGCTCGATCCGTTTTAAAAATTGCTTCGGTATAATCTGGTCGGTGTCCACATTGCTTCGGTCAAGCGGAAACACTAGCCCGGTATGGATTGTGATTGGTTCCATTTACAGCACCTCCACTGCGGCGAATTGGCGAATGTCGACAAAGCGGCCTTCAATTGCGGCTGCTGCGGCCATTTCAGGGCTGACAAGATGGGTTCGGGCACCTGTCCCCTGGCGGCCTTCGAAGTTCCGGTTTGAGGTCGAAGCGCAACGCTCGCCTGGCGGAACGACATCATCATTCATCGCGAGGCACATGCTGCAGCCAGCATCACGCCATTCAAAGCCCGCGTTTTTGAAAATTGCATCCAGGCCTTCCTGTTCGGCGGCGGCTTTCACGCTTTTAGAACCTGGTACAACGATTGCTTTAACCTCAGGATTGACATGGCGTCCCTCGATGACGGAAGCCGCCCTCCGTAAATCGCTCAGCCTTGAATTTGTACACGATCCGATAAACACATGCTCAATTGTGACAGAAGTAATGGGCTGACCGGCTTCAAGGCCCATATAGTCGAGGGCACGCTCAATCTCCTGTTTTTCACTCTCCGAAGCCGCGGATTCCGGAGTTGGAATCATTGCGTCGACAGGGATGCACATTCCAGGATTTGTTCCCCAGGTAACCTGTGGCGCGATCTCAGAGGCTTCAATTTCGATTGTCTTATCGTAAACAGCGCCTTCATCCGTTGCGAGCGCGCGCCACTTCTCGACCGCTTTGTCAAATTCAGACCCTTGTGGAGCATATTTTCTGCCGCGAAGATAGTTGAAAGTTGTTTCGTCTGGAGTAATCAAGCCTGCACGGGCACCTGCCTCAATTGACATGTTGCAGACGGTCATCCTTTCCTCCATTGAAAGGGAACGGATCGCCTCGCCTGTATATTCAATTACATATCCCGTTCCGAACCGGACTCCATTCTGGGCAATGATTGCCAAAATCAAATCCTTCGCTGTCACGCCGAACCCGAGCTTACCGTTTACCTTGATGTTCAATGTTTTCGGGTGCTGCTGCCAAAGGGTTTGCGTAGCAAGGACATGCTCAACTTCGCTTGTGCCGATTCCGAATGCAAGTGCTCCAAACGCGCCGTGCGTAGAAGTATGGCTGTCGCCGCAAACGATTGTCTTGCCAGGTTGGGTAAGGCCAAGCTCCGGGCCGATTACATGGACGATTCCATTGTCGGGATGGGCAATGTCAGCAAGCGGAATGTTGAATTCACGGCAGTTATCAATCAGCGTTTCGATTTGCTTCTTCGAAATTAAATCTTTAATGACAGACTGGTTCTTTGTCGGTACGTTGTGGTCCATTGTTGCAAAAGTAAGGTCAGGCCTCCGGACAGAGCGCCCATTCATCCTTAGTCCTTCAAAGGCCTGAGGAGAAGTCACTTCGTGTACGAGATGTAAATCGATATACAAAAGGTCAGGCCTGCCATCCTCTTGATGGACAACGTGCTGTTCCCATATTTTTTCGATGATTGTCTTTGGCGAGTGCATGGTTATCCCCCTTCTTTAGGCGTAGCAGTCCATAATGCAGTTGGACGCGTTTCTTGTTTTAATCGTGTCGATTATCATTTGGGTCATTTCTTTCGTTCCAACCTTTTGCCCGCTGGCGGCTTTAATGTCTGCTGTGTGGAATCCGTCATTCAGGATGGATTCGACCGTTTCTTCAATTACGTTCGCTTCTTCATTCAGCCCAAAAGAATGCCTCAGCATCATAGCCGCGGATAGGATCATGGCGACAGGATTGGCAATTCCTTTTCCGGCGATGTCAGGCGCTGAGCCGTGGACCGGTTCATAAAGGCCGAATCCATCTTCCCTAAGGCTCGCGGACGGAAGCATTCCAAGCGACCCTGTTAAAACCGAGGCTTCGTCGCTTAAAATATCGCCAAACATGTTCTCGGTTACAATGACATCGAACTGGGAGGGGTTCGTAATCAATTTCATTGCCGCCGCGTCAACAAGCACATGTTCCACTGCAACATCCGGATATTGCTGTTTCTTTTCCTCAACAACTTCCCGCCAAAGCTTGCTCGATTCAAGCACATTGGCCTTGTCTACCGAAGTCAGATGCCCACGGCGCTGCTCGGCGCATTGGAAAGCTTTGTCTACGATTCTTTCAATCTCGGCGCGTGAATAGAAAAGAGTATCGACTGCCGACTGGCCATTGTCTCGCCGCTCGCTTGGAGTTCCGAAATAAAGGCCGCCAGTAAGCTCCCTGACGATAAGGAGATCGCTTCCTTTAACAACGTCTTCCTTAAGAGGGGATGCGTGAAGCAGTTTTTCAAAGCCTTTTATCGGCCTTAGGTTAGCAAAGAGCCCGAGTTCTTTTCTAATTCCCAATAAACCTCTTTCAGGCCTTAAATGGGAAGGGTTCGTATCCCATTTTGGCCCGCCAACCGCTCCAAGGAGTACAGCATCAGCCTTTTTACAGGCGGCCGATGTTTCGGATGGAAGCGGGGTGTCGTGTCTGTCAATCGCAGTTCCGCCAATGTCGTGGCTTTCAAAAGTGAAAGAATGGTTGAATTCCTCGGCGATTGTGTTTAAGACAGCCTTGGCCGAGGCCATTACCTCTTGCCCTATGCCATCTCCGGGCAGCATGACGATATGTTTTTTCATGGACGTGGCCTCCTCGGTTTTTTTGTATGGGCTATTAGCTATTCGCTGTTTGCAGGACCTTCGTGGTTTGTCCGTAAAAGACCCGGTTGACAGCGTTTAAGAATGCTTTTGCGGAGGCTTCGAGAACATCATGTGATGATCCGCGCCCGCTTACAGGCAAATCATTGACAATCATTTTTACATGGACCTCCGCAAGGGCATCTCGTCCTTGGCCTACGGAGTTTAATTGGTATTTCGTCAAATGGATTTCTTCTTTTATCAGCGCTTCAAGAGTGTTATATAGAGCCTCCACCGGGCCTTTTCCAGTACGGGCTGTTTCGGTGCGTATCCCTTCCGGTGTTGTCAATGCAACGGTAGCAGTTGGAAGGTTGATGGAGCCGGATTGAACCTGGTAGGCAAGCAGTTCATATTTTTTAACATCGGATACAGCCGTCTGGATATCCGTAAGAATCGTGAACAAATCTTCGTCGGTGACTTCTTTTTTTCGGTCTGTCAGTGACTTGAATTGCCTGAAAGCTTCTTCCGATTTTTCCTCGGTTAGTGAGAATCCAAGCTTTTCAATTTTCTCCTTAAAGGCATGGCGTCCGGAGTGTTTCCCGAGTACAAGCTCGTTCGATTCGATACCGACCATCGATGGATTGATAATTTCATAGGTTTGCGGGTGTTTCAGGACTCCATCCTGATGGATGCCCGATTCGTGGGCGAAAGCATTCTGCCCGACGACCGCCTTGTTCGGGGCAATCGGCATCCCGGTAAGCTTCCGGACCAAATCGCTCGTCCGCTTGATTTCTTTTAAGTTCAATCCTGTGGAAAAAGGAAACTGGTCCTTGCGGATGCCAAGGGCTACGGCGAATTCCTCGAGTGCCGCGTTCCCGGCGCGTTCACCAATTCCGTTGATCGTTCCTTCAACCTGGGTTGCCCCATTTTCAATGGCGGCGAGGGAATTGGCAATTGCAAGACCAAGGTCATCATGGCAATGCGCCGATAAAATTGCTTTATCAATATTTCGGACATTTTCCCTCACATAACGGAACATCCGGCCATATTCCGCAGGGGTCGCATAACCGACAGTGTCAGGTAAATTGATGACAGTCGCTCCTGCATCAATGACCTTTTCGATGATTTGGACAAGGAAATCAAGGTCAGAACGCGATGCATCCTCAGCGGACCATTCAATCTGCGGAAACTTTGTCTTAGCATAACGAACCATATCGACAGCCAGCTGGGTGACCTGTTCAGGTGATTTTTTTAGCTTGTATGTCATATGGATGGGGGAGGTGGCAATGAATAAATGCAGGCGCGGGGCTTCCGCTTCTTTCAGTGCCTCCCAGCTGGTATCAATATCGTTTTTCGTTGCCCTTGAAAGGCCAGCGATCGATACATTCCTGACGGTTCTGGCTATCGTCCGTACAGCTTCAAAGTCTCCTTGTGAAGAAGCGGGAAACCCGGCTTCCATTACATTCACGCCAAACCGTTCAAGCTGCCTGGCAATCTCCAACTTTTCGAGCTGATTCAAATTGACTCCAGGAGATTGCTCCCCATCGCGCAAGGTCGTATCAAATATGTGAATGTTTTGCACCACTAGAATTCCCTTCCTTCATTTTTAGGTAGGACCCCTTGCCTTAAATAGAAGGGAAGGGGCCTCGGTTTTTATGAAACTAGTTCTATTATTTTAAAAAAACATAAGAATGTATAAAATTTGTCTAGCTCCAACGCCCAGCGCCTAGTGTACTTCGGTCCCCTCGCTACGATAAGTCAACATCGATTCGCATTCGCTCATCGTGTTTCCTTTATCTCCATCGGGGCCCTCCAGTCCATACAGCGCTAAACGTGCGTCTCCGCTTTTCTAATTTAACGTGACATTGCCTTTTGCTTTGGTTTTACGAATGGCATCAGTTCGCGGAGTTCGCGTCCGACCGTTTCGATTGGGTGGCTGTTTTCCCGTGCATTGATTGCGTTGAACTGCGGGCGGTTCGCCTGGTTTTCAAGGATCCAGCCTTTCGCGAATTCACCAGTCTGGATGTCGTGAAGGATTTCCTTCATGCGCGCCTTCGTTTCTTCGTTAACGACCCGTGGGCCGGAAACGAAGTCACCCCATTGCGCGGTATCCGAGATGGAGTAGCGCATGTTTTCGAGACCACCTTCATACATGAGGTCAACAATCAGCTTCAGTTCATGGAGGCATTCGAAGTAGGCGACTTCTGGCTGATATCCGGCTTCTGTCAACGTTTCGAAGCCTGCTTTGACAAGGCTGGTCAGCCCGCCGCAAAGGACTGCCTGCTCACCGAACAGGTCGGTTTCAGTTTCTTCCTGGAATGTAGTTTCCAATACGCCGGCGCGGGCGGAACCAATTCCTTTCGCATAGGCAAGTGCAATTTCTTTCGCCTGGCCTGAGTAATCCTGGTAGACTGCAAACAGGGCAGGGACCCCAGCGCCTTCCTGGTATGTACGGCGGACAAGATGGCCAGGGCCTTTCGGTGCTACAAGGAATACGTCCACATTGGCAGGTGGCACAATCTGATTGAAGTGGACATTGAACCCATGCGCGAAAACAAGGGCGGCTCCAGGCTTGAGGTTATTTTTAATGCTCTCCTCGTACACCTGTGGCTGTTTTTCATCAGGAAGGAGAACCATAACGACATCGGCTTGTGCAGTTGCTTCGGCAACGGAACAAACTGCCACGCCGTCCTCTACAGCTTTGTCCCATGACTTTCCGCCGCGAAGCCCGACTACGACATCATAGCCGCTTTCCTTCAGGTTCAAAGCGTGGGCGTGGCCCTGGGAACCATAGCCGATTACCGCGATTTTTTTCGATTTCAATACCTCTTCAAAAATGTCCTGATTATAAAGTACTTTTGCCATTTGTTATCATCCTTTCGAGTATGTTTGCATGTATTTTTTAATTCTTACCTCTGTAGCGAATAAGAAGGTAATTCGGATACTTGCGGCTGGCTTCCGCGCAAGAGGGCGGTAATGCCGGTCCGTGCTATTTCCTTGATTCCATATGGCCTGAGCAATTCAATCAGCGCTTCGACTTTTTCCGGCTTCCCGGTTACCTGGACAGCAAGGCTTTCCTTGCTGACGTCAATGACTGACGCGCGGAATGGATCAATAATTTCCTTGATTTCCCGGCGAAGCTGGCCGCTGCTCGCAACCCTGATCAGGGCTAGCTCGCGGGAGACAACCGCCTTATCGGTAATATCCGAAACTTTTAAAACATCAATCTGTTTATGAAGCTGCTTCGTCAGCTGTTCAACCTTTTGGCTATCTTCAACGTCGACAACAAGTGTCATTTTTGAGATTCCGTCAATTTCTGTCGGCCCGACCGAAATGCTCTCAATATTGAATTGGCGCCGCTGCAGGAGGCCGGTTACACGGTTAAGGACGCCGCTTTTGTTTTGGACAGTGGCTGTAATGATCCGCTTCATGGTTTCACTCCTATCATTTCGTGCAATCCCTTGCCTGGGGCAATCATCGGGTAGACATTCCCTTCGAGGACGACCCTGCAATCGAGGATAACCGGTCCGTCGTAGGCAAGCGCCTCGGGCAGGATGCGCATCAATTCTTCCTCGGTTTGGATTTTGGCGCCTTTGATTGAATAGCTCTCCGCTAATTTGACAAAGTCGGGCTGGACAGGCAAAAGCGATTCCGAATAGCGTTCTTCATAAAATTCCTCTTGCCATTGGCGGACCATTCCAAGAGCCCCGTTATTAACAATGATGACTTTGACAGGAAGGTTCAGTTCCTGCAGGACGCCGAGCTCCTGAAGTGTCATCTGGAACCCGCCATCGCCGACGAATGCGATCACTGTTTTATCGGGTGCTGCAAGCTGGGCGCCAATTGCAGCAGGGAAGCCGAAGCCCATCGTGCCAAGCCCGCCGGATGTTACCCATCGGTCTGGATTGTCCAATGTGTAATGCTGGGCCGCCCACATTTGGTGCTGGCCTACGTCAGTCGTGACTATCGCTTCACCGCCTGATGCTTCATACACCGCCTGAATAACCTGTTGCGCGCTTAGCCTCTGGTTATAGTCGGTATACCAAAGTGGGTACTTGCTCTTGTTTTCTGCAAGCTTGTTTAGCCATTCGGCATGGTTTTTCATCTCAAACTCGTGTTTCATTAGTTCGTTTAGTGCTTCCTTTGAGTCGGCAACAATCGGGATGCTTGTCGGTACGTTTTTTCCAATTTCCGCCGGGTCGATATCGATATGTGCAACTCTCGCCATTGGAGCGAAATGCTTCAGGTTGCCTGTAAGGCGGTCATCGAATCTGGCGCCGATATTGAGAAGCAGGTCACATTCATATAGAGCCATGTTGGCTGTATAGGTTCCGTGCATCCCAGCCATTCCAAGCGAAAGCTCATGGGTCCCGGGGAAACTGCCTAGCCCAAGAAGTGTTGTTGTGACCGGAATCCGGTACTTCTCGGCTAGCGCCCTCAATTCCGCGGTAGCCTTCCCGTGGAGGATTCCCGCCCCAGCGAGGATGACAGGCTTCTTTGCTTTTGATAACGCATCGGCAAGCTTGTTGATTTGAAGCGGGTTCGGCCTTGTTGTCGGCTGGTAGCCCGGCAGGTGAAAGTCCGTATCCAATTCCATTTCGAAAACAGCATTTGCCGAGATATCCTTTGGCATATCAATCACAACCGGTCCCGGCCTGCCAGTCGAAGCAATGTGGAAGGCTTCTTTAATGATTCTCGGAAGATCGGCAATAGACCGGACCTGGTAATTATGTTTTGTAATCGGGGTGGTAATGCCGATGATATCCGCTTCCTGGAAAGCATCGGTTCCAATCACGCTGGTAGCGACCTGTCCCGTAAAGACAATGAGCGGCAAGGAGTCCATCATCGCATCCGCGATCCCTGTGATAAGGTTCGTTGCGCCAGGGCCGGATGTAGCAAGGACGACGCCGGGCCTTCCGGTTACGCGGGCATATCCCTCGGCGGCATGGATGGAACCCTGCTCATGCCGGAACAATAGGTGCCTGATTTGGCCTTTTGCCCTGTAAATCGCATCATATATTGGCAGCACGGCTCCTCCCGGATACCCGAAGATTGTATCGACCCCTTCATTCACCAATGATTCAATCAGGACATCGGCACCCGTTTTTGGTGTAACAGCCTGCTCCATCGCCGGCATTGTCTCCACTTTCACGTCAATCCCTCCATTTTTTAAAAGTAAGGCATAAATAATTGCCAGTTTGGCATAATTAATAGCTTTTTTGGCATTCATACCGTCAAGTTCGGCATTAATACGGTCCAGTTAGGCATAAATCCCGCTTTGTCATACGGCCTGGTTTGGCATTAAATACAAGTGTAATCGGCATAATTACTTGGAACTCGGAATGTCATAAATGGGCGCGGGACCTTTTTTTCCAATAAAAAAACCTTTTCTCCCGCGAACATCCCGCCGCTTGAAAGCAGCAGGATATTCGGGGAGAAAAGGCATCAGTCTTTCCTCGGTACCACCCGGATTCACGGCAGTCTTGCAACTGCCGCCTCATGAAGCGGAAAAATCCGCTCCGTTTTAGTAACGAGTGCCGAAAACACCCGATTAAGCCTAGTAGGGAGGACCGTTCAGCTTAATACTCAGGGACGATGTCAGAATAAGTAGTATTGCCGGCTTCCAGCTGCCCCGGCTCTCTGTGAATACTAGGCTCTTATTCCTTTGTTCCCGTCAACGATTTATCGCTATAAATCTTTTAAAATTTCATGATTCCGCCTGTACTTGCCGAAGTGACAAGTTTGGCGTACTTGGCTAGGTATCCGGTTTTGATTTTTGGCTCAGGTTTTATCCAGTTTTTTTGTCTTTCTTCTAAAACGTCCCTGTCGACGATCAAGTTGATTGAGCGAGACTCAAGGTCAATCATGATCAGGTCTCCGTCTTCAACAAAAGCAATCGGGCCGCCCTCGGCTGCTTCCGGGGAAATGTGCCCAACCGATATGCCGCGGCTTGCACCGGAAAAGCGGCCATCGGTAATCAAGGCAACTTCCTTTTCCAGCCCCCGGCCGGCAATCGCGGCGGTAGGGGCGAGCATTTCAGGCATTCCCGGCCCGCCTTTTGGCCCCTCATAACGGATGACCACGACATGGCCAGGCTTTACTTCTCCGCTGTCGATTCCTGCCTGGGCTTCTTCCTGTGATTCGAAAACAATCGCTTCACCGGTGAACCTCTTTATCGATGGATCAACTGCTCCGACTTTGATGACACCGCCATCGGGGGCAAGATTACCAAAAAGGATGGACAATCCGCCGACCGGGCTGTAAGGGTTATCCTTTCTCCTGATAACCTGGTCGTTTGTGATTTCTGCATCCTTTACGGTTTCGTAAAGGGTTTCTCCGGTAATGGTGATCGCGTCCTTGTGAATCAGGCCGTCAATCTTGCACAATTCGTGGATAATTGCACTCACTCCGCCAGCATGATGCACATCTTCCATGGAATAGTCAGAAGCAGGGCTTATTTTTGAAAGATATGGCACTTTTTCTGCAATCTGGTTAATTTCATGCAGGTCATAATCGATTCCCGCCTCGTGGGCAATGGCTAATGTATGCAGTACTGTGTTGGTGGAGCCGCCCATTGCCATATCAAGCGCGAAGGCATTGTCAAACGCTTCTTTCGTCATAATATCGCGTGGCTTGATATCTTTTTTGACCAAGTCGATTAAGTGTTTCGCTGCCCGTCGGATCAACTCATGCCGCGTATCGGAAGTGGCAACAATCGTTCCGTTGCCTGGCACTGTCATGCCGAGTACTTCCATGAGGCAGTTCATTGAATTTGCGGTGAACATGCCGGAGCATGAACCGCAGGTAGGGCATGCATTCGTTTCAATATCGAGCAATTCCTGCTGGGTGATGGTGCCTTTGTTGTAAGCGCCGACCCCTTCAAAAACAGAAACGAGTGAGAGCGGCTTTCCGGTCGAGGAAACGCCTGCTTCCATCGGCCCTCCAGATACAAACACGGAAGGGACATTCGTCCTTGCCGCTGCCATCAGCATCCCGGGGGTAATCTTGTCACAGTTCGGGATGTAAAAAACTCCGTCGAACCAATGGGCGTTGATAACCGTTTCCGCGCTGTCCGCGATGATTTCCCGGCTCGGAAGTGAATAGCGCATCCCGATATGGCCCATTGCAATTCCGTCGTCAACGCCTATTGTGTTGAACTCGAACGGTACGCCGCCCGCTTCCCGAATCGCTTCTTTCACCACTTCGGCAAAAACATTGAGGTGCTTATGCCCGGGGATGATGTCGATATAGGAGTTGCAGACGCCAATGAAAGGCTTGTCCAGGTCGCTTGTTTTAACGCCGGTTGCATAAAGCAGGCTCCGGTGCGGGGCCCGGTCAAATCCTTTTTTGATCATATCGCTTCGCATGCTTGCCCTCCTTTAACCTACGAACGCTTTCTCTTTGGTTTCCGGATAGCACTTAACACCATCCTCGGTAACGAGCTTCCTGAATTCAGCTAGAAGATGGTTCGTGATTGGCCCAGGCTTGCCATTGCCAATTTTACGGGTATCCACATCGATGACCGCGATAACCTCGACCGCAGTTCCTGTCAAGAACACTTCGTCAGCGACATACACATCATGCCGGGTAAATGGCCGTTCCTTCACTTCATAGCCATTCTGCTTCGCCAGGTCGATAATTGCGTTGCGGGTGATTCCTTCCAACGCGCCAAGGTAGACTGGAGGAGTGTAAATGACGCCGTTTTTCACAATGAAAATGTTGTCGGCGGATCCTTCTGTCACATAGCCTTGGTCATTCAGCATGAGCGCTTCATCGACACCAGCCTGGCTTGCTTCAAGTTTAACAAGAATGTTGTTTAAATAGTTGAGTGATTTAATCTGCGGGCTAAGGACATCAGGACGGTTCCGCCTAGTTGCAACCGAACCGACTTTCAGGCCGCGTTCATACAGCTCTTTCGGATAAAGCGCCAGCGGTTCCGCAATAACAATGACCCGTGGCTGGGAACAGGATGCCGGATCAAGGCCTAGATTCCCTTTTCCCCTTGAAACAACCACGCGTATGTAGGCACTCGATAATTCATTTTTGCGTACCGTATCAACGATGATTTGGGTCATTTCTTCAAATGTATAAGGAATTTGAAGCATGATTGAGTGGGCTGATTCGTATAGCCTTTTCAAGTGTGCATCTAGCCTGAATACGTTGCCGCTGTAAACACGAATGCCTTCAAATACCCCGTCGCCGTAGAGGAAGCCGTGGTCATATACCGAAACAACCGCATCCTCCTTCTTCACAAACTCACCGCCAAGAAATATATACTGGCTTTCCAAAAAAATCACTCCTCCTAAAAAATTGCCCTGTTAAAAAGATTCTATCGAAAGAAAAAATTAAAAGGTTTGACTCGGAAAAGCCCAATTTTGTATTTTAAAAAAATAGTACGTGAAATAAAATACGAACTTTTCTGAGATTTCCGTTAATGATACTCCCGTTTAATTAAATATTCAAGGGTAAAATAATAAAAATCTGACAACTTTAAATATTCGGTCCATTTGGTAGCGTTTACAATGTTGATAATTCAAGGATAATAATTTTTATAAAAAATTTTAAGAAGTTGGTTATTTAGTTAGCGTAGTTTGGAGTTAATTTACAGTATTTTCTTTTAAATGGAAGTAATGGGGTTGGTTGGTTTTTGGGAACAGAAGACGGCAAATCGTTGTTTCATTTAAAGTGGCGTATACTACATTCAAGTGAATTTTTTGAAGGCAGGGAGGTACTTGCTCTGGATAGTGGTTTTCCGGCGCAATGAACTAGATGGACAAACATGAACGGACATTGAGTGAAATGGCAGTACAAACATTCAAGAACGCCTTTACGGTGAGAAAAAACCCTTTCCCTTGGAGAAAGGCTTTTTGTGCGGGCCTTGCGGCATCATTGCCGATTGTGATCGGATTGCTCCTAGGGAATTTTCACTATGGCATTGCGGCGGGGATGGGGGGATTCGCCTATTTATACGTATTCAACCAGCCTTATGCACAGCGGGCAAAATTGATATTTTTTGTTGCTGCCGGCCTGGCTTTGTCCATGTTCCTCGGCATCCTTCTCTCCCCTTATCCTTTTGGGGTGGCCATTGGGATGGGAATGATAGGAGCAATTGCGACGTTTATGTTTGGCGCGCTAAGGATTACTGGCCCATCGGCAATTTTCTTTATACTTTGTTTTTCAATTGCGACTGGGATTCCGGCTAATCCAGCGGATGCCCCTCTACGTGGCGGGCTGGTTTTATTGGGTGGCGCTCTATCATGGGTGATCGGTATGTTTGGCTGGTTTTTCAATCCTCATGGACCGGAAATAAATGCTGTTAAAAAGGTATATTCTCAATTGGCCGCATTTGCCGATTCCGCCGGGGGAGCAGATTTGAATAATGCCCGGCATGAAACAGTCGCCGTGATAAAGGAAGCGGAGGAAACCATCCTGGCTGGCTATTCTTCTAGGACAGACACGGAATTGTTTAAAAGGCTGTATTTGCTGAACGACCATGCCAACCGTCTGTTTATCGATATTCTTAAATTGGCTGAAGAAAAGAAGAACGGGCTTCCCCCTGAGCTTGGCGATTCATTGCGGGCGTTGGCCAACACAATCGGGTCATCCAGAAAGAACAAGGCAAAAATCCTTCAACCTGACACAGATGATCTAAAAATTGCCGATTTATTCAGGAAAATATACGATGCGGATGCTATCCTGAATGAGCCGGCAGGAAAAATCCACCGCGATGTGAAAATAGCAAAGCCTTCAATCCGGATCAAGCTTTTAGGAGCGTTTGATAAAAACTCGATTGTTTTTCTTTCAGCTGTCCGATTTGGGGTTATCCTAATGGCAGCGTCCCTGATTTCATATGCGTTTCCGTTTGAAAGGCCATACTGGGTCCCCCTTTCCTGTGCGGCGGTTATGCTTGGATCGACAGTCATCTCCACAATTCATCGGGCAATCCAACGGACAATCGGCACATTGGGGGGGCTTTTGATTGCCGGGCTAATTTTGATGAATGTCCATAACGGTTTTGTTGTGGCTTTACTCATTCTATCCCTTTCATTTCTTACAGAGCTGTTCATCGTCCGCAATTATGCGATTGCCGTCCTGTTTATCACTCCGTCCGCTATGATTATCTCGGAATATTCTGCGGAGATACATAACTTTCCCTTTTTCGCAGCGGCGAGGGCGACAGATATCATTGCGGGAAGCATTATCGGGCTTTTGGGAGTTTGGCTTATTTGGCGCAGGACAGCCTCTAGAATGCTCAATCATTATATTGTGAAAACCCTCCGGAGCCAAGGCCAATATGTACTAGGCCTGTTTTCCGAAAACAATGAGAAAATGGAGTTCCATGAGAGCTGGGAACGGAGGAAAATGCACACAAACCTTGTTAACCTCCTAGCGGTCTACACAACAGCTTTGGGAGAATTGCCGAGTAAAAAGAAAAAACTTGAATTGTTCCGGCCGGTTATTTTCTCGATTGAGCAGCTGGGTTTTTACATGGATGCAGCGTTAAAATATGAAAAAAGGCCAGTCCTAAAAGATGAAGAGCTTTCAAGGCTCCTATATATTTTCGAAACGATGGCGAGGGCCGCCGGGCAAAACGAGCCGCCAGCTGAAAAATCTGTACCTGATTTACCTGGTTTTGAAAAAATACAGAATGAAATCATTGCCCTTCAGGCTTCGCTTCGTTTTGGGGAGGGAGCCCGCTAAATACAGTGTTGCGTGCACGGTGAGTTGCCAATCCTGTGCGTGGGCCTGCCCGGCGGTTAGCCGGGCATTTTTCCAAAAAGAGTGGTTCATACTAATACGGGTGATGAAAATGCCGTGTGAGTCGAACGAGGAGTTGAATGCGCTTGTGGAGGAGGCGCGGCCTTTTACGAAGCAGGGGAAGGTCGCGGATTATATTCCGGCGCTCGGTAAAGCGAATGCCGCTGAATTGTCGATTGCGATCCATTATCCGAATGGCGATTGTGTTGCGGCGGGGGAGGTCGAAAGAAAGATTACGCTGCAAAGCATATCAAAGGTGATCAGCCTTGCTCTGGTGTTGATGGACCGGGGGTACGATTATGTTTTTGAGCGGGTCGGGATGGAGCCGACGGGGGACCCGTTCAATTCGATTGCCAAATTGGAGGCTTTGGGTGTGGCAAAGCCGTTGAATCCGATGATTAATGCGGGTGCGCTCGTTGTGACGCACATGATTAAGGGCAGTTCGGTTGGGGAGCGGCTCGGGCGGCTGTTGGCCTTTATTCGGGAGTTGGCGGACAATGAGACGGTTGGGTTTAATGGGGAAGTAGCCCAATCCGAGTTTGAAACAGCCCATTTGAACCGGGCTTTGTGCTATTTTTTGAAGCAGCATGGGGTGATTACAGAGGATGTCGACACGCTGATTGAGTTGTATTCGAAGCAGTGTGCGATTGAGATGGATTGCCGGGATTTGGCTGATATAGGGCTGGTGTTCGCGATGGACGGGGTACACCCGCAAACGGGTAAGCGTGTCATGCCTAAGGATGTAGCAAGGATTTGCAAAACGTTCATGGTAACATGCGGCATGTACAATGCATCCGGTGAGTTTGCCATCAAAATTGGCATTCCGGCAAAGAGCGGCGTTTCGGGCGGAATCATGGGGTCGGTGCCCGGCAAATTTGGCATCGGGATATTCGGCCCCGCATTGGATGCAAAGGGAAACAGCATCGGCGGCATCAAACTCCTCGAACTATTAGCCGAAAAATACTCGCTGAGTATGTTTTAAAAACGCGAACAGTGCCTGTCACGCCCCGAATTTTCTTGTTTCACAAGATGTTTCACAGTCGAAAGGGGTGGACCGCTTCCTGCTCGGTTTCGCGCCATTTCAAGACCAATCAAAATGAACCGTTTGGTCACAACGACCAGATGGTTTTTTTATTGGGAAAATTACGTGGCCCCAATTAAAAGGACGTGTTTTAACAAATGGATTTGCAAGAATAAGCATTTAAATTTATATGTTTTTTAGACCGAGAGTGGGGTAGAAGGGGAGTGGGCTACAAATTTACTGAGGAGGATGATGAATGACAAAGGAGAATCGCGTTCCGAATGTGAATCAAAAGCAGGAACAGCTGGAGCAGTTTACGGTTGATGATCGTGGGAAGAAACTGACAACCAATCAAGGTGTGAAGGTTTCGGAGGATGAGTTTTCCCTGAAAGCCGGAGTGCGCGGGCCGACGTTGATGGAAGACTTTCATTTCCGGGAGAAGATGACGCATTTTGACCATGAGAGGATTCCGGAAAGGGTTGTTCATGCCCGTGGGTTTGCGGCTCATGGGGAGTTTCAGGTTTACGAGTCGATGAAGGAGTACACGATGGCGAAGTTCCTGCATGACCCAGCCAAGAAGACGCCGGTGTTTGTCCGTTTTTCGACGGTCCAGGGTTCGAAAGGCTCAGCTGAAACGGTCCGGGATGTGCGTGGATTCGCGACGAAGTTTTATACGGAAGAAGGGAACTATGATCTCGTTGGGAATAATATCCCGGTATTTTTCATTCAGGATGCAATAAAGTTTCCCGACTTTGTGCATGCGGTGAAGCCGGAGCCTCATAACGAAATGCCGCAGGGGGCATCCGCCCATGATACGTTCTATGACTTCATCGCCAATAATCAGGAGTCGGCACATATGGTGTTGTGGCAAATGTCGGACCGGGCAATCCCACGCAGTTTCCGTATGATGGAAGGCTTTGGCGTACATACGTTCAGATTCGTGAACGAGCAGGGTAAGGCCCATTTTGTCAAATTCCACTGGAAACCGGTGCTGGGCGTCCACTCACTTGTGTGGGACGAGGCCCAGAAGATAGCCGGCAAGGATCCGGACTTCCATCGCCGCGATTTGTACGAATCCATTGAAAGCGGGAATTTCCCAGAGTATGAGCTCGGTGTCCAGATGATTCCCGAGGAAGAAGAGTTCAGGTTTGATTTTGATATCCTTGATCCTACCAAACTATGGCCTGAGGAGGAAGTTCCGGTTAGGATTATCGGAAAAATGACCTTGAATCGGAATGTAGACAACGTGTTTGCCGAGACAGAGCAAGTTGCTTTCCATCCTGGCCATGTTGTTCCCGGAATTGATTTTACGAATGATCCGCTGCTGCAGGGCAGGCTGTTCTCTTATACGGACACGCAGCTGTTGCGCCTTGGCGGGCCAAACTTCCACGAGCTGCCGATCAACCGGCCTGTTTGCCCGTTCCACAACAACCAGCGGGACGGGTTTGGCCGCCAGACGATCAACCGGGGCCAGGTTAGCTACCATCGAAATTCCCTTGCCGAAAATACGCCTGCGACAGCTACTGCGGAGGAAGGCGGTTATGTCCATTATCAGGAGAAGGTGGATGGCCGTAAAATCCGGGCTCGCAGTGAGAGCTTCAAGGATCATTTCTCCCAGGCGTCCATGTTCTGGAACAGCATGAGCCCGCCCGAAAAGCAGCATATTATTGATGCATTATCGTTTGAACTCGGCAAAGTGAAATCACCGGATGTTCGCCAGCAGGTTGTTGATATGTTTGCCAATGTGAGCATGGAACTCATCACCCCGGTTGCCGAGGTGATTGGAGCGAGGGTGCCGGAGCCGAGGGAGCCTGCATCTTTAAAGTCATCGCCGGCACTTAGCATGGCTAACACTGTGAAGACAGCGAAAACGCGTAAGGTCGGTGTGCTTGTGGCCGATGGTTTTAGCGGAAATGAAGTTAAAACGATACTGGATGCACTCAAGGCGGAAGGCGCAATTACCGAATTCATTAGTGAAAAACTCGGGTCCGTACGAGGAACTGACAATTTCGAACTGCCAGTCCATCATTCGTTCCTCACCGCCGATTCAGTCCTCTTGGATGCAATCTATGTGGTTGGAGGGGGAGAGAACACCCCAAAATTTAAGAAGACTGCTCTCTATTTCCTTCAGGAAGCATTCGAGCATTACAAACCGATTGGCGCAACTCACGCAGGGGCCGAAATAGCTCAACAAGCAGGTATCATCGGTGCGCCGGGCGTTGTAGTCGCCAGCACACCTGAGGAATTTTCCGGGCAATTTGTTCAAGCCATCGCCGCCCACCGCCATTGGGACAGGCAGGTGCAATAATCTTTAAAGCTGGAAAATATAAATTATTTAAAACAAGAATCCGCGAGGCGAAACAAGTCTGCGGGTTCTTGTTTTTAGTAGTACCTCGCAAGGCTGAAAATAAGAATCCGGAAAAATTGGCCTATATCAATTCGAGAGGCTCCAGGTTAACAACGGACTAGGTTACTTTTCTATATTGGTAATCCAGTCTGTTGGTTTGGTTTGTTTGGTTGGATTTTTTTTGATAAAAATTTATTGACAATAAAAATAAATTTATGGTATTATAGTCTATTTGATTAAATCATCCGTGTATGTTACGATTAGAAGGTTAGCATATATGGAGGCGATTATATGTTTCAAGTTGGCGATAACATTATTTATCCAATGCATGGTGCAGGTAGAATTGTGGCCATTGAAGAAAGAGAATTCTCTGGAAAAAAACAAGATTATTTTGTCATCAAAATGTCAATCAGTAACATGCAAGTGATGATTCCAACGCGTAAAATTTCAAATTCAAGAATAAGGCCGGTTACCGATATACTTGCATTAAAACACATTATACACATTTTTCAGCATGGAGAATCAGATCGTTTACTGCCATGGAAGCAAAGGTATAAAGTAAACACAGAAAAAATAAGAACGGGTGAAATGAAAGAAGGTGCAGAAGTTGTACGTGATTTAATGCGTATGAAGAAAGAAAAAGCACTAAATGCTAGCGAAAAGAAAATGTTGGCTGATGCGTATGAATTTTTGATTAGTGAATTGCACTTAATAAAAGGGATTACCGAAAATCAATTAAATAGTTTTGGTTTATCCTGAATTTTCGAAAGTAAATCATCTTAAAGGCATCCTATTTCTTCAACAAATAACCCTCTCTTTGTGATTTCCACCATCTATTCCATTTTTTAAAAAAACTCACTATAGCCAAATGAGAAAAGCTGCACTCTTTAATGAAGGCGCTGAAAAGTTAATCATACAAAAACAAAAGGTATAATTCCTCATTATGTGAGGGAGTTATACCTCTTTTGTTGTGAGCGCAAGAAATAATTTTGGATGGATGGATCTTTAATTCTTTGGCACACTTCTTGCACCGTTACAGGGTGTGTGAGTGGATCGGACTCACTTCCACAAATAGATTTGGGGGTGTGTGAAAAATGAATAAGGTAATTTCGAAAGAGGATGCGGCTACGTTTTTTCGGGATGGGATGACACTGATGGCAGGCGGTTTTATGGGGGTCGGAACGCCACAGGAGCTTGTTGAGGTAATGCTCGAAAAGAACGTTAAGGATATCACGCTGATTGCGAATGACACTGCTTTTATCGAAACCGGAGTTGGCCCATTGATTGTCAACCATCGGGTTAAAAAGGTAATTGCCTCCCACATCGGAACGAATCCTGAAACAGGCAGGCAAATGATTGCCGGAGAAATGGAAGTTGAACTCGTTCCGCAGGGGACTCTGGCCGAACGCGTCCGGGCAGGCGGTTCAGGGCTTGGCGGGGTGCTGACCCCAACTGGAATTGGAACAGTGGTCGAAGATGGGAAACAGAAAATTACTGTTGACGGGCGGGAATTTCTGCTTGAAAAGCCGCTCCGGGCAGAAGTGGCAATCCTAAAGGCATATAAAGCTGACAAAGCCGGCAATCTTGTATATCACCGCTCGGCCCGCAACTTCAACCCATTAATGGCGCTAGCCGCCGACGTTGTAATCGCCCAGGTTGAAATGGTGGTAGAAGTCGGAGAGATCGACCCGGATGACGTAATGACCCCGGGAGTCCTTGTAGATAAAATTTTGGTTCAAGGAGGCTGTAAATAATGACAGCAACACTTGTTAGCCCTAAACAGCTCATTGCTTCACGTGTCGCAAAGGAATTAAGGGACGGAGATGTCGTGAATCTTGGTATTGGGCTTCCGACAATGGTCCCAAATTATTTGCCTGATAATGTGAACGTCATTCTTCAATCAGAAAATGGATATGTTGGGCTGAAGCCACTTGAAGGGGAAATTGATCCCGACCTCGTAAATGCCGGCGGGCAGCCAGCTGGAATTATTCCGGGAGGAGCATTTTTTGACAGCCTTTTTTCGTTTGAACTGATCCGCGGGGGCCATGTCGATGTTACAGTGCTCGGTGGGCTTGAGGTGGACGAAAAAGGAAACCTTGCGAATTGGATGGTTCCCGGCAAAATGGTTCCTGGGATGGGCGGTGCCATGGATTTAGTGACCGGAGCGAAAAAGGTTATCGTTGCAATGGAGCATTGTGCAAAAAGCGGATCTTCTAAAATCCTTAAGGATTGCCGCCTGCCCCTTACCGGTAAAGGGGTAGTCGATATGGTTGTCACCGAGCTTGCCGTCTTCCGTGTAACGCCATCAGGACTTGTCCTTGAGGAGCTACAGGAAGGGGCGACATTGGAATTGGTACGTGAGAAAACCGAAGCCTCGTTTAGTGTGAACCTGCTGACATAACACAGAGGTTGGATATACGAAGGATTGCCTGTTGTTTTGAAAAGAATTCGCACCAACATTCAAATTAAAAAGAGACGGAAAATTCCGTTATTCCGGAAAACCCACTTTCAGTTTTCCGGAATTCCGGAAAATAAAATCAATTTTTTCGTTTAGTTAGTGGTAAAAAGGGTAAATAGGTAAGTGTTTATTCAAAATTATTCGAAAATTATGTTTTGGCACGAAACTTGCATTCTTAAAGAATGTAAGCTTTATTTTGTAAACGCTTTCCTATGGGGATGGGATGGGCTTACAAAAAATCAAAGGGGGATTTATATGGAGTTATTCAGTATTCTTTTGGCGCTGGGCCTATTGATGTTTGTTGCCTATCGCGGTTTTTCAGTCATTCTTTTCGCACCGATCTGTGCACTTCTAGCTGTAGTCCTGATTGACCCAAGCCATGTGCTGCCATTCTTTTCAGGGGTTTTCATGGAAAAGATGGTTGGATTTATTAAATCTTATTTTCCAGTCTTTTTACTCGGTGCAATTTTCGGAAAGGTCGTTGAAATGTCCGGAATTGCAGAATCTATTGCCAAGACAATTGTTAGCTGGCTTGGCGCCAAGCGGGCCATTCTAACTATTGTTTTGCTCGGCGCAATTCTAACTTACAGCGGAGTAAGCTTGTTCGTTGCAGTTTTCGCCATCTATCCATTTGCCGCCCAAATGTTCAGGCAGGCGAACATCCCTAAACGGCTTATTCCCGGTACAATCGCACTGGGGGCATTTACGTTTACGATGGATGCGTTACCGGGCACACCACAAATTCAGAACGTTATCCCTGCCCCATTCTTTAAGACGGATATATATGCTGCTCCAACCCTGGGAATCATCGGCGCCATTTTCGTCTTTGCAATGGGAATGCTTTACTTGGAGTGGAGGAGGAAGAAGGCAGCAGCAGCGGGTGAAGGCTATTTTGGATTTGATACAGAAAATGCCGCGGCGCTGGAACAGGCTGAAGCGGAGAAGAATGTTGCCGTTCCAAATATGTCACTTGAGCAATCAAGAGCAAAGCAATTATTGGCATTCGTTCCACTTATCCTTGTTGGCGTTACGAACAAGCTGTTTATTACCCTAATTCCAAAATGGTATCCGGAAGGCTTTGACTTTGCGAAAATTGGGCTTAATGCCTTTACAGTCGATGTTTCAGCAGTAATGGCCATCTGGGCAGTTGAAATGGCGCTCGTAGTCGGAATCATTGCTACGCTTGCTTATGACTGGAATAGAGTAACAATTAATTTCAAGGAAGGCCTGAACCTTAGCATTGCAGGCGCGCTTCTTGCCACGATGAATACAGGTGCCGAGTATGGATTCGGTGGAGTTATCGCCGCTCTTCCAGGTTTTGCGAAAATAAGCGATGGCATTTCCAGCACGTTTACGAACCCGCTTGTAAACGGAGCGGTGACAACAACTACCTTAGCAGGTATTACAGGTTCTGCTTCAGGCGGTATGGGGATTGCGCTCAGTGCGATGGCTGATAAATACAATGCGGCAATCGCGGCGGCCAATATTCCGCCAGAGGTCATGCATCGAGTCGTATCCATGGCTTCAGGAGGAATGGATACCCTTCCTCACAACGGAGCGGTCATCACCCTTCTGGCTGTTACTGGCTTGACTCATAAACAGTCCTACCGTGACATTTTTGCCATCACGATCATCAAAACACTTGCTGTATTCGTCATTATTGGCATCTACTCATTGTTTGGCTGGGTTTAAACAAAGAGAGACTGTTAATCCAATAGGGAGGCTAATCTATGAATCTGTTAGAAGGAAAAGTAGCGTTTATTACCGGTTCTGCAAGTGGGATAGGATTGGAAATCGCAAAGACATTTGCTAAAGAAGGGGCAAAGGTTGTCATCTCTGATCTAAACGAGGAAAAATGCGGCCAGGTTGCGGAAACGCTACGTGGAGAAGGCTATGAAGCATTATCAGCCCCTTGTGATGTAACGAATGAGGAAGCCTATAAAAATGCCATCGGTCTAGCCACTGAAAAGTTCGGTAGAATCGATATCCTGATCAACAATGCCGGGCTTCAGTACGTATCACCTATTGAAGAATTCCCAACGGAAAAATTCGAGCTGCTTGTAAAAGTTATGCTGACCGCACCGTTCATTGGCATTAAGAATGTTTTCCCGATGATGAAAAAGCAGGGCTTCGGCCGTATTATCAACATGGCTTCAATTAACGGGGTCATCGGGTTTGCCGGCAAGGCCGCCTACAATAGCGCCAAGCACGGCGTAATCGGCCTGACCAAGGTGGCCGCTCTTGAAGGTGCCGCCGAAGGAATTACTGTCAATGCGCTTTGTCCTGGTTATGTCGATACCCCGCTCGTCAGAGGGCAGCTTGGCGACCTGGCCAAGACGCGAAATGTCCCTTTGGAAAGCGTATTGGAAGAGGTTATTTATCCGCTTGTTCCGCAAAAAAGGCTTTTATCGGTATCGGAAATTGCCGATTACGCAGTCTTTTTGGCAAGCGACAAAGGAAGAGGGATTACCGGACAGGCTGTCATCCTTGATGGGGGCTATACCGTGCAGTAAAGAGGCTGTTTTAAAAAAATCAAGAAGTCCCGCCTTATTCCCGGCGGGGCTTTTTCTTTATTTGGAAATAGTCAGAAATCTCCGTACATTTACAAACAAAATACTGATATAATAATCTTTAGTATTCCAAAAAGGTGGGGAAATGGTGAACGCACGAATCGATGATATTCCTTTAAACTGGCTCGAGGAAATATTGAACCTTTCTGCCGAGCGGATTGTTGTCACCGACCGTGACGGCATCATCATTTATATTAACGAAGCTTATTGTGAATTTCTTGGCACCACTGTGGATAAAGCAATGAAAAGGCCTGTCCAGGAGGTAATTGAAAATACGAGGATGCATATTGTATCCCGGACCGGACAAGCTGAAATCGCCGCTGTCCACCATATCAACGGGAGTGAAATGATTGCCAACAGATTTCCTCTCATTGTTTCCGGAGAACTGGTCGGGGCAGTGGGAACAGTCATGTTCAAGAATCCCGAGGAGCTTCATTTGTATAAAAGCAAAATCCAAAATCTCGTAGAAGAGTTGAAATACTATAAAACGAGAGAAGAGAGTGAATTTACAAGCAAGTATAGCTTTTCAGACCTGATTGGGATGAGCCGGCCTTTTATGGAGGCAAAAGCGCTTGCCGAAAGGATTTCTGTCAGCCAGTCTGCTGTCCTCTTGCTGGGTGAATCCGGAACGGGAAAGGAATTGTTCGCCCATTCGATTCATGCTAACAGCCTCCGTTCGGCGTATCCGTTTGTACCGATAAATTGCGCATCCATTCCAGAACATTTGTTGGAATCCGAACTGTTTGGCTATGAGGACGGTGCATTCACAGGGGCGAAAAAAGGAGGAAAGAAGGGTCATTTCCAGCTTGCTAATCGGGGGACCATCTTCCTTGATGAAATAGGCGACATGCCGCTTGCCATGCAAAGCAAACTGCTCCGTGTATTGCAGGACAAGGAAATCCAAGCCGTCGGAGGGCAAAAATCGATACCGGTCGATGTAAGGATTATTACGGCTACCAACCGTGACCTTGAAAAGATGGTAGACGAGGGCAAATTCCGCCAGGACCTTTATTACAGGCTAAATGTCATAAAAATCGAAATCCCCCCGCTCCGGAAAAGAAAAGAAGACATCGAGCAAATTGCCCTGAAACTGGTGGAAAAGCTTGAAAAGAGATTCCACCGGAAATCCGTTCGGCTGTCCCAGGAAGTCATCCGTCTGCTGCAGCAGCACTCCTGGCCAGGCAATATACGGGAACTCGAAAATGTCCTTGAACGGTGCATCAATGTGTTGGATGGGAATGTCGTTATGCCTAACCATCTTCCCTTATATTTACGGGACCAGGAAACAGCGTCATTTGATTCCGTTCCTCAACCTGCAAATCCAGCCGGAACAAAGATAAAGCCGTTAAAGGAAACAATAGCCGAAGCCGAAAAGCAGGCCATCCTCGCAGCCCTTGCCGCTGCCGAGGGAAACCGCCAGGAAGCAGCCAAACTCCTCGATATCGGAAAAACAAGCCTTTATGAAAAATGCAGAATTTATTCAATCAAATAAGGTGCCAGGCTTGATGAATTTCTATGCCTGGCACCTTTTTATGCCAACCGTGGACATTAGTTTTCTGTCAGCTCTGGAATTGGTTTCCCATCAATAAAGTCCGGTATATCAATTTGCATAAATTTATATAATGTAGGGGCAATGTCCAAAGTTGTAATTTCTGATTCAATCTCTCCCTGGGTTATTCCTTTCCCGGCTGCCATAAAGATAGGGATTAACTCTTTTCGGGCTGGGTCGCCCCCATGGTTGCCAAGATCATTAACCGTCATAACTTTGTTGCCATCGCCCTGGGCCATATAATAGCCTTTTTGGGCGACTAATAGAACATCACCTGTGTTTTCATGGCTGTTGCGGATTTTGATGACCTTTTCATATGGTGAGACTAGTTGCTTCACAGGAGAGAATAGTACAGTATTTTTTATGGCCTTTACGGATTTGGAAAAATCTTCTTTAATCGTAGTATCGTTGTCCGATAATTGAGCGGATACGAAGGACAAATAATTCCCGAGTTTGATTTTCTTTTTTTCAACTTTCGCATTCTCAAAAATATCAGCGATCCTTTTTTGGAGAGAGTCATAATCCCTTTGTTCGACAATCCCCTCTTTTTCCCGTCCTTTTAAGTTTATATAAACCTGCGCGATCGACCCACTGGCAACAGCAAACGCTTTTGATTTTTTGTAATCAATTTCCCCATCGCCATCCTTTACGAGTAACCCTTCCTTTTCCAATTCCTCATTTGGAGAAAGGCGAGAATGGACTGGCTCCATTCCGTGATCGGATACAAGATAAATGCGGTCATGTTTATTTAGCTTCGAAAGGACTTGTCCCAGCATTTCATCGGATAAGCGGTAAGACCAGCGGATATAATTCATATAGCGTTCGGACTTTTCCTTTGAATAGCCAGGCTGCCTCGGGTCAACAAGGAGGTAGTTGTGCGATTCATGGTCTACCTGTGGATAATAAAAGAACAGGATGTCCGGCTTGTAACGATCCTTAATATATAAAGATACATCTGTTGTCCATTGCGCGAAGCGCGTACTAATCTCCTCATATTCCTTCCGGGTAATCCAGTTGTTGTCCAATGCTTCGTCATCATCCTGGACTGGGAAGTAGCCGAACTTCCTATTGATGTCATTTTTAAAATCTCCCGGTCCCTCAATGATTGCTGACGTCACTGCCGTCCGATACATTTTGGCGTCGGAAAGATCTGGTTTATTCGCTTTTATTTTAAAAGAAAATCCCGCCAACTCGTTCGTTTTAGTCAAAAATGATAGAGAGCCCCATTTGTTCAATTTTACAGTCTGTGCATCTTTCATTTTTGGATCCAATGAAACGTGAAAGGTATCGTAATTTCCTTTCTGGCCCTTTGTGGATTTGAAAGCAACGATATAGATAGTACGTGTATCGTTTTTGCTCATTTTCAATGTAATACTGGCTTTTTGATTCGACTTCTTTGATTCCGTTTTGTGAAAATCAAGTTTGGCCAAATCGCTTTCAGCCCAAGTCTCCCCATAATAAATTGCGTAATCAGCTTGATAGTTGAATGTTGGATTTGAACCTGGAAAGAGGATCGTGGCAGTTGTCTTTCCTTTTTTACGAGCCACAGACCAAACGGGTTCGGAATCGAGCGGGGAAAAAAAGGCGCTGTCCCGGTTCGTCAATTTTTTATCTGGTTTATGGATTTCGTTGCTGACCATGCCGGATTCACTTGGCTTCGTTCCCGTTGCAATCGCAGCATGGGAGGCTGACGTTAACGAAGGAAAAATAGTTTGTATATTATTTGCATACATTCCTTTATCTTCTATCTTTTTAAAATTGGGCATGATCCCCTTCTTCATATAAGCTTCTAAAAAGTCCTGGCGCATCCCATCATACGAAATGACTACTTCAGTAGATTTGCTGTTTTCGCTCCCATAAGCATGGGAAGGAATGCTTGCCATCAGTAAAACCAAAAGACAAATAACCGATTTTCTCATATCATTCACACCTAGTTTCTTAAAGCATTTGTGATGATATTCCCTTTATTGGCTTTTGTAAAACGGATGGAAAGTAATACCGCACGGTAGCATGATAAAAACCTCTACGTACTACAAAAAGAGTCCGTAGCATATACAAATAATAGCCTAAAATGCAGGGGAGGGTCCCAGTTGAGGAAGATCAGAAGGAGCTATCGCAGGCGGGGACCGCTGCCATTAAGCCATGTTTTATTAATAACCTTTATAGTATTTGTTTTAGTCACGTATCAAAGCTTAAACATCATTAACAAACAAATTGAACCTAGATTAATAAAAATTGCCGAGACAAAGGCTAGAGAGTTTGCATCTCAGGCAGTAAACAAATCCATAGCTCAGTATGTTGTGGAAAATGTTGATGTAGAAGAACTAATTATCGTCCATAATAATTCCAATGAGGTAGGTTATAGCTTTAACCCCAAGGTATATACCCGGGTAATATCTGAGATAACCACAAGGATACAGCGATATTTAAACCTGCTCGAGTCAGGGAATATTGAAGAACTTGAGGCCTTCAAGGAATTTAACTCCGGAGAATCAAAGAAACAGCAAGGCTTAATATATGAAATCCCAATTGGAATGGCTACGGATAATACATTATTTTCAAATCTAGGCCCTAAAGTACCGGTCCGGTTTGAGATAATCGGTGATGTTACTGCCAATATTGAAACGAAAATAAGAGAAACAGGGATAAACAACACATACCTTGAGATTTACGTAAAAACCCATGTCCAAATGGGCGTCATTATCCCTTTGATCGGAAAAGAGATTGAGGTTACGAACTCAATTATGATAGGCGATCTTTTCTTGCCTGGAAAAGTGCCGCAATATTACAACGGCGGTGGCGGAAACGGGGGGAATGAAGTTAATCCGATAGTCATTCCTGATGGGGGTGGCTAAGCCCTGGGGGAATTTTAGTCCTGCAGGGTTTTTTACATATGGCTAAGCAACAAGGGCATCCTAACAATGGAGGTGCCAAATGAAAAAACTATTGATAATAGCCGGATTATTTTTGAGCATTATTTTGCCGCCGGAAGAAGCATCTGCAAAGCAAAGTCCTGATTGCAAAACACTCGAACAGATTTTTAAAGTAAAGGTGAAGGAAAAAGACGGAGTGTGTAAGGTTGATATAACCCGAAAAAACCTGGACGTCGCACTAATGGGGAACAAAATATCTCCGGAATCAATCGATCTCGCCTTTGATTTTGCTTTTGAAAAAGCGGACGGCCAGACAGCTGTTATGGGTGAAATGGCCCTGCTTGAAGAAGAAGTCAATCCTGTAATTGACGCACTAAGAAAAGGTGGATTGGAAGTAACCGCTCTTCATAACCACCATATGAATGAACGCCCCAGGATTATGTATCTCCATCTACAGGGGAAAGGCGACATGATTAAGCAAGCGAATACTTTAATCAACGCAATCGCTGCGACAAAGGAATTGAAACAACTTCAACAATCCACAGGGCCTCATTACTAAGAGGCTCTTTACATTGACAGATGTATAAATTCATGATAAATTTATCTCGAATTAAAGATATTTCTATTAAGGGTAAATTGACAGTAAGCGAAAAAACAAAGCACCTTATGGAGGTTTTTATAATGAATCGATTAAAAGGTATACACCATGTAACGGCCATTACTAGCAGCGCCGAAAAGAATTATGAGTTTTTTACGTATGTTCTGGGCATGCGGCTAGTCAAAAAAACAGTCAACCAGGATGACATCCAAACATATCATTTATTTTTCGCGGACGATGTTGGCAGCGCGGGAACAGATATGACTTTTTTTGACTTTCCTGGCATTCCAAAGGGCAGCCATGGCACGAATGAAATTTATAAAACATCCTTCCGGGTGCCAAGTGATGCAGCTATTGAGTACTGGTTAGAGCGTTTTGACAGGATGGGGGTCAGCCATAGCGGAATCAAGGAGCAATTTGGCAGAAAGACGCTGCCGTTTGTTGATTTTGACGACCAGCACTACCAGTTAGTTTCGGACGAAAACGTTAAAGGGGTTTCGCCAGGTACTCCATGGCAAAAAGGGCCTATCCCGCTTGAATATGCCATCACCGGCCTTGGACCAATATATGTACGTACGGCGCATTACGATTATTTTAAACAAGTAGTTGAAAAGGTAATGGAATTCAAAGAAGTTGCGCAGGACGGACCCCTCCACTTATTCGAAGTCGGTGAAGGAGGAAACGGCGCCGGAATTGTAGTCGAAGCAAACACAGTACTCCCGCAGGCGTTCCAAGGGTTTGGGACAGTCCATCATGCCGCATTCAGGGTGGAGGATGGATCGGTGCTTGAACATTGGATGAAACGGATGGAGAGCTTCGGCTTCCAGACATCCGGGCTGATTGACCGCTTTTTCTTCAAGTCGCTCTATGTAAGGGTCGCACCGCAAATTCTCTTTGAATTTGCGACGGATGGACCAGGCTTCATGGGTGATGAGCCATACGAAACACTTGGAGAAAAATTGTCTCTCCCACCATTTCTTGAACCGAAACGGGAACAAATTGAAGCAATGGTACGTCCAATAGATACAGTAAGAAGTACTATTGAATTTTCCAAGGAATAATTCGAAAAATGCAGGGGCCAAATTACTGGTCCCTGTTTTCTATTGTCCAAAAAATGCAAAGCATATTTCTTAAAGGTTTTCTGGAGGATTGCAATAGTGTGTTTTTATGGAGATAGGCTCGTTGGAAAAAGGAAAAAGTGAACTTTATTGGGGGAATGGGCATGAAAAAGGTTGGGTTTATTGTTTTTGAAGATTTTGCAATTTGGCAGGTGGCCCTCTTGCAAAAGTTTTTAAACAACAATGGGTATGAGATTGAGACTCTATCAATTGGGGGAGGGCTGGTACGGACTGATGGCGGTTTATACGTGGCATCCGAAGCATTGGAAGGACGGGATGCAAACGAGTTTGAGATGCTCCTTCTTCCCGGGGCAGGCGGTGCGATGCCCGAGTCGCTTCTTGAAAATAAGGAATTGCATCTTTTTCTTCAAACCTTTAAAGGGCTAATCGCGGCAAGCTGTGCTTCTACCATCATTATCGCTTCCGCAGGAATCTTTGATGGAGAGTATACAACCATGCCGCATATGAAAGACAGATTCTCAAGCTATTTTCCCGAAGATGGTTATTGTGATTGCGATGTAGTCTCCAGCGAAAAAATCATTTCTGCACGAGGATACGCCCATTATGATTTCATGATGGCTGTACTAGGGCGGCTTGGGATACTCGAGGCTGATCCAAGACTCGGGCGAATGGCGCTAAAACTATCAAAAAATCAGTGAAAATAATCAAGTATGAGCCAAGGAGGGCGACCTGTCATTCCATATTACTTGAAAGGGGTTATGACAGGTAAAGGAGTGAACCACATGAAAAAGATGCGCAGGTTTGCGGCATTCGCCGTTTTGATTATTGCCATGTTGGCGGGAGTGGGCTATTCAGCCTTTTACATAAATGGCCCGGATGTACACGCAAGGGCGGTGATTTTAATCGACTCGGAAACTAAGGATGTCCTGTTCGCAAAAAATGAGGACACGCCATTCCCCGCTGCTAGTATGACTAAGTTGATGACAGCCTATCTGGTCTTGGAGAAAATGCAGTTAGGTACATTCGGTTGGAATGATGAAGTAATAATCAGTGACAATGCAGCTAACAGTGAAGGGGTCGCGATTCCCGTGAAAGCAGGAGATACACTTACAGTACGGGATTTATTCATGGCAATGGAAATCGCCTCGGCCAACAATGCAGCTGTCGCCCTGGCTGAAAAGGCTGCAGGCACCGAAGCTGAATTCACAGAATGGATGAATCAAAAAGCAAGGGATATCGGGCTTTCGGAACATACCCGCTTTGTAAATGCGACCGGCCTTGCAAATCGGAACGGGCATGAATCTAAAATGACGGCCAGGGATGTTGCCATATTGGCGGGCAGACTTATAGCGGATTACCCCGATATCCTGGCCATTTCAAGCTTGCCGGATTACACACTCCAGTATGACGGGTCGGTTATTTTTACAACAAACTCGATGCTACATAATCTGGATTTTTCTTTTAAAGGCGTGGACGGGCTGAAAACCGGTTTTACAAATGCCGCTGGTTATTGTTTCGCGGGAACGGCGGAAAATGGCGGCACGAGGCTGATCAGTGTTGTCATGGGGGCGAACGATAGAGATGAGCGTTTCATTGAAACCAAAAAGCTTTTTGCCTATGGTTTTAAAAAGCCTTATTTCCCACCGGTAAAACAAGCGCTTGCCAAGGAGATAGGCCGGCTTGGCCTATAGCCTGACAGCTTTGAGAAAGCCATTATTTATCCATAGTGTATATGATAGAAAACTATTTTGAAAAAATTTCAATTATTTTAAATATGCTAATTTTGAAAAGAGGCATGATATAATAAAAGAAAAACAACAAGGAGCAGAAGCGATGCTAAGAGACTTGTTTATTGGACTTTCTAAAAACCAAATGCTAAACACGGCAGCTAAAAATTACGGACTGAAACTAGGCGCGCAAAACGTTGTCGCAGGGACAACGATTGAGGAAACAATCGAGAGCATTAAAGAGCTTAATAGACACGGGATTTCTGCAACCGTTGACAATCTTGGAGAATTCGTATTCAAAGAGGAAGAAGCGACTGAAGCCAAAGAGCAAATTTTAAAGGTTATTCAGGCTATCCAGGATCATCAAGTGGATGCGCATATCTCGCTTAAGCCTACCCAGGTCGGCCTTGATATCGACTTTGATTTCTGTGTGCAAAATGTACGGGAAATCGTTGCGAAAGCAAACGAGTATAGGATTTTTGTCAATATCGATATGGAGGATTCCGGCCATCTTGATGCGACTCTTGGACTCGTCGATCTTCTTTCGGCTGACTACGAAAATGTCGGGACCGTTATCCAGTCATATCTGCACGATGCGCAAGAGCAGGTTGAAAAATATAAGAACATGAGGATTCGCCTCGTAAAAGGCGCATACAAGGAGCCTGCAGACATCGCATACCAGGATAAAAAGGACATTGATGCTAACTATGTCCGCATCATTGAGTGGCACCTGTTGAACGGGAAATTCACTTCCATTGCCACCCATGACCATAACATCATCAACCATGTGAAGCGATTTGTTAAGGAACACAATATCCCGAATGACAAATTCGAATTCCAGATGCTGTACGGTTTCCGCCGCGAGCTTCAGCTTCAGCTTGCCAAAGAAGGCTACAACTTCTGCACATACGTGCCATTCGGGAAAGATTGGTACGGCTACTTTATGCGCCGCCTAGCCGAAAGGCCGCAGAACCTGAACCTTGTATTCAAGCAAGTGTTCAACAAAAAGACGAATACAATGCTTGGCCTGGCTGCGGGCGCATTCCTGGCAGGAAGGCTTTCAAAAGGAAACGGAAAGAAGAATAAAAGATAAAGAGTTGGATATCTAAAACTGGGCCAGTTTCTCCTAACGGAGGGAGCTGGCTTTATTTATTTGGAAATTAACACTTCACCTCCTTCCGCCGGTCGAGCCTCCTTTTAATAAGGCTAACCAAAAAGATAAACGGAATGTAGCCATAGAAAAAGGTGAGGCATACATAAGTGACTATATGATTAAGCTTCCTCCCGAACATGATGTCCTCAAGCCCAATATTTAATGCAAAATAGGCTATCATAATTCCAAATAGCGACCTGGAAGGCTTAAAGTTAAAAGTGATTTTTAACGTCCGCGTACTAGACCATACGAAGATGCAAACCGTCGAAACAATCACACCAAAAAACACAAAAATAAAAATGAACTCAAAGCTTTCCACGACAGTAAACGAAATGACCTTAATCATAGTTAAAGTCGCCCATTGGGTTCTTAGAAGCTTTCCCTGTGTGTAATATAAAAAAGTAATGATCGCAACGACGAAATACAGCATTGTTGTAGCTAATAAGCCAAAATGGGCCCATTTCGTTGATTTGATTCCATTTTTAATAAATGGCAAGTAAATAAACACACATTCGAAGCCTGTAAACATAAATGCACTTTCCTTGGCTGATTGCATGTAATCAATAAAGCCATGCGCGAAGATAGGCATGATGTTGCGTATTTGAAAGTATTGAAAAAGCATGGCGAAAGGGAGAAAAATGAAAATCGGGATAAGTACTCCCCAAAAAGCAAGCCCGGTAACAACCCTGAATCCACCCAAGACGATATAGTAAATTACAATGCAAACCCCGAATGAAAGCTCCCAAAGAGGAATTCTGTCAAACGCAAAGGTTTGGAGAACGTCAACATAGTTGTAGACGGTCAGGAAACCCATTAGCAGGAAATAAAAAACAAGTCCGGTATTCGCAAGCTTCCCGAAGAATTTTCCAAATGCCTCTAGCTGAAAAGAGGCCAAATCCCCCCCTGAACTTGTTTTGATTGCACGAAAGCCCAAGGCCAGAAGAATATTCAAGCTCGCTCCGACCGCGAGGATTGATACCCAGGCATCCTGTCCGGCCCCATCGGCTATTCTGGATTGGTAGTTTAACAACCCTACACCTACCTGTGAGCAATGGAGGAGGAAAAAAAGAAAAAACGGTGAAACCTTATTTCTTTCCTGGACCGCTATCATCATTCCACTCCTTTTCCGTCATCGCTTGATTCCAGCCTGGATGACAGTTGGTTCAATTTTGATGTTTACCTGCATTTTTTTATATTGTTCTTTATAAAATTCTTGTTCGTCCCAATTCCTATCGTGTGCCCTGAACCTGTCACCTAGCCCCAGCGGATCGACTCCATTTTCCTTGCAAATCCTGATTAACTTTGCAATTTCAGTTTTTAACTTTCTTTTAATGGCTTTCTCCAGGAAAGTAATGTCTTTTTGTTCGTGCAAATTAATCCAATCGGGGTATTCCCTTATGACGACAAAGACATTCAGGGACAAATCCAACTTGGGCTCAGGCCCAGGATTAATATTTAGCCACTCAGGTTTGTTTTTCATCGTGCGTATGACAAAGGTTCCTTTCTTGGAGCCTTTCTTAATGGGAAGTTCATAATATCCGGAATGTTTGTATTCATCCAGGAGTCCAAGGAAAAAGACCTGTTTATTGTCCAATAAGACTTTGTATTGATCGTCCTTGAAAAGCGCTACTCCATCCACGTAGACGTTTGATTCACTGCCGTGTTTCAAAAAGGGCATATATGGGTCCCTCCCGTGTCCATAATAATTGTTTAAAAAAATATGAAGGTTGGACCGGGGCAGCGAGGAAGTATTATAGTTTTGATTAATTGTATCTGCAATCGTAAGGGAACCGTTTTTTTTGACTGTCTCCAAATATTTGCTTGCCGACGGAGTGACAACAGCTACCTGGATATCGGTGGCAATCATTGGATTGTTAAAAACCGTATCGACTATATGCCCAATCCCTTTTTTCGCAAAGTCTTCCCCAAAAACAATGGCCTGTGTTTTAGACAACTCAATTGGATTTTTTGACTGTGCATTTGTCCGCTGTATCAGCACAGTTGATGTATTTCCTCGTGTCTTCCTTATTTGCAGATTTTCCTGGCTTTTGCTTTTTGTATAATCGGGATAAAGGGAAGTTGCCCTTAGCTGGCCGTCTTCCTGGGTGTCGAATCCTATTGTATTGACTATGCTCAATTGGTCGACAATCTTCGTTCTCTCGCATGCCGCTATGAGCATCGAGAGAAGGCTTAGAACAACGAGCGTTTTCCGATTCATAGGTTCCCGCCTTTTCTTATTCCGTATTGATATCTTTTTCCCTATCCCTACTCTCCGAGGGTGAAAAACGTTTGTCTTTCTGAGTCCGTAAGTAACTTGGGCGTTTGTTTGTTTTGTAGTAAGGCAATCGAATAAAGGCATCACCAATGCCAGCGGCTCTGAATGGGAACAATGGGACCATGTAAGGGATTCCAAGTGATTTAAGCCGTAAAAGATGGCCGAGAAGCAGGACGACCCCTACTGCAAGGCCGTATCCGCCCCAAATTGCGGCGATGAAAATAAACGGGAACCGTAAGAGCCTGATCGTATTGGACATTTTGTAAATTGGCGTTGTAAACGATGACAATGCCGCTAAAGCGACAATAATGAGAAGGATATTACTTGTAAGAGCTGCTTCCACTGTTGCCTGGCCAATGACGATACCGCCGACGATTCCTAGTGTCTGGCCGATTTTGCTTGGCAGCCTTGCCCCCGCTTCCCTAAGGAGTTCAATTGTTATTTCAAGAAAGAGTACTTCCAGGAATGGCGGGAAAGGAACATTTGCCCTGGAAAAAATAATTGGGCCAAGCAAGTCTTCCGGTATGATTTCATAATGGAAAGTCAGGACGGCTACATAAATGGGAGTGGCGAAAACAGAAAAAGACACTCCGAAAAAGCGGATAAGCCTGAAAAAAGAACCCTGAAACCATGATAAATAATAATCTTCGGGAGAATTGAAGAATTCAACGATTGAAACAGGAGCGGTAATCGCGTAACAGGAACCTTCCGCCAATATAACAATCTGGCCGAGTATCAGGGAGTGTGCGGCCTTGTCCACTCTTTCCGTTGATAAAAATGGCGGAAATGGTGTGGACGTATTGTCTGATATCAATTGTTCAACAATCGTGTTGTCATGAATGACCTCAAAATCTAGGTTTTTAACCCGTTCCCTTGCTGTCTGGACAAACTCGGGATTGGTTGTTCCGTTCAAATAAACGATGGCAACGCGGGTTTTGGAGATGCTTCCCACCTCGTGTTCTTCTACAACCAGGTCAGTCGTTCCAAGCTGTCTCCGCAATAGATGCAAATTGGTATCCAGATTTTCGATAAATCCTAGTTTAGGCCCAATCACACTAAACTCATTATCAGTTTTATTGTTTTGGCGCACGCCTTTCATTGGGTTGGCGATGTTGATAAGCGCGAACTTACCGCCCCCCTTTAACTGGAGGATAGCGTGCCCCTGGTTAAGTTTTTTCTCTGCTTCACTCGTATCTTCGGTAATTTCAATTCCTTCCAAGGGAACGATGTTTTTCAAATCGCGTAGATCGCTGAGCAAGTCGGAATTCTTCTGGATGGCAGGAAGAAGCACACGGTGCAGCATCTTCTCATCTATTAATGTCGTATAGCAGCTAATTGTAATCTGGCTGTTATCCAGAGGAGAGAACGATTTAAAGTCTGCTGACCGTTTAGCGGCTTCAAGAATATCAGCCAGCTTCTTTTCGCTTTTCTCCTGTTTTTTTTGTGAACTCGTCCGCTTCCATTTGAACATAGTGGCCCACCAATTTCCTTATTAGGTAATCTTGTTATTCCCTTATTATGTATTTTTGCCTGATAAGTATGTATGCGATTGGGGCTGCGATCGGTTTGAAATTGCAAAACCGTAGAAATAAAAAAAGCTTCCGGATGGAATCCGAAAGCAAATCATAAGTTTAATGGCCTTTTTCAAACGGGGGTGAAAGGATGAGGGATGCAAGCCCTTCAAGTTTTTCAAGCTTAGCCATGTACGGAATGGCCTTTTCGTCCGGCGCGGCAGCCTTAAGGGAGTTTAACACACTTTCAATCAGGAACCCCCTTGGCTCCTTGGAGTGGAGGAGTTCTTCTTCAATAAAATCCAATAGCTCATAATATTTTTGAAAGTCATTGGTTTCATGCAGCGCTTTTTTCATCGAAATAATTATATGGTGGAGATTTTGCTCGAATTCCATGTTTTCTTTCATACTGCCCGGAAGCCACTGTTCCAGTAGGGATGGATCAAGCAATTTGTCATCCGCTTCTGATACTTCCTGAACAATGTTGACGATTCGATTAACACTGTATCGGACGATTTCGTGGACCCCCAGCCTAGTGCCAAACGCCATGGAATTAAACTTTAAATTTAATTGGAGCATGCCAATGAACATGATGGAGCAATCAAGAAGATAAGGCTTTTTTTCATCGCCAAAAATATCCGTGAACCGCCGGAAAACCCAGTGGACATTCCTCAGATGATTCTGCTTGAGAAATTCCTTTAGGTCGGAATCATTTAACATCATGACTTCTTCAAATAAGGATAGCAGTTTGTTCGCACGGTTCGTTTTCAAATGCAGTTCGACCTGTTTAATGAAAATGCCGATATCCGAGCGATTTTTCCCAATCAGCAACTCATTCCGGTCTGTTTCCAGCTGCTTGTAAATGGATTTGATTAACTCGATTAATAGCTCATTCTTTGAGGAAAAGTAGTTGTAAAATGTTCCTTTTGAAATTCCGCTAGAATCAAGGATATCCTGGATGGAAGTGGACTGGAATCCTTTTTCAATAAATAGATGATGCGCGGTAGCAATAACATGTTGTTTTCTATCGTTCATTTATATCACCCGGTCTTATTATACTGCCTGTACAAAAAGTATACTATACTTTTAAAAAATAGTGTAAAAGACCAGTAATAGAGCGGGATTTTATTATTGAATATTTTAGACCGATGGTATATGATAAAGTGCATGTGTAACGATGGTCTAGCACAATGAACCGCTAGTATACAGGAGGAACAACAATGGACCAAACAATAAATAAGCACGGCAGGCCGCCTTACGGAATTCTAGCCGTTCTAATGATTGGCGCCTTTATCGCATTTTTGAATAATACATTGCTGAATATCGCACTTCCTTCCATAATGAGCGATTTAAAGGTCGAGCCGCCGACCGTCCAATGGCTGACGACAGGATTTATGCTTGTCAACGGAATCCTTATTCCAGCCACAGCTTTCCTGATTCAGAAATACTCGGTCAGACGGCTGTTCCTAGCGGCGATGAGCCTGTTCGCAATCGGAACCATCGTCGCAGGGACCGCGCATGTTTTCCCGGTTTTGCTGACAGGGAGGATGCTGCAGGCTTCGGGCTCGGCAATCCTTATGCCTCTATTGATGAATGTCATGCTAATCAGCTTCCCGATTGAAAAACGCGGAACCGCCATGGGGGTCTTTGGTTTAATCCTCATGTTTGCGCCCGCAATTGGACCAACTTTATCAGGCTGGATTATTGAACATTACGACTGGCGGATGCTCTTCCATTTTGTAACGCCAATCGCGATTGCGATCCTCCTGGTAGGTTTTTTCCTCCTTCGTGATAAAAAAGAAAAGGTCGATCTACGGCTTGAAACTCCTTCGCTCGTGTTGTCGAGCATTGGATTTGGAGGCCTCCTGTACGGGTTCAGCTCGGCAGGAAGCAAAGGCTGGGACAGCCCTTATGTTTATGGAACGATCATTATAGGAGTCCTGTCCCTGATAATATTTATCTTGCGCCAGCTCAAGCTTGAAAAACCGTTCCTTAACTTCCGGGTTTACCGCTATCCTGCGTTTGCCCTTGCATCTGTTATTTCGATGATTGTGAATATGGCACTTTTTTCAGGAATGATCCTTCTGCCTATCTATGTACAGAATTTAAGAGGCATTTCCCCAATGGATGCAGGTTTGCTGCTCATGCCAGGAGCGATTTTGATGGCGATTATGTCGCCGATTACCGGCCGCCTTTTTGATAAAGTCGGCGGGAGGATGCTTGCCATTATCGGACTGGCTATTATTGTCATTACAACGTATGACTTCAGCCGGCTTACATTGGAAACCTCTTATACGCATCTCCTCATTTTGTATTCAGTGCGCAGCATTGGGATGTCGATGGTCATGATGCCTGTTTCCACAAACGGACTGAACCAACTGCCACCCCGCCTTTATCCACATGGAACCGCGATGAACAATACAATGAACCAGGTTTCCGGCGCAATTGGTACAGCCCTGCTGGTCACCATTATGACAAACCGGACAGAATCCCAGGCGAAGGAAGCGATGGAGAAGTTGGCCGAACAAGCAACTCCAGAAGTCCTTGCCCAGATGAAGCAGCAAGTTTTGACTGAGGCAATGCTTCACGGCATTAACTTCTCGTTCCTGATCGCAACATTCATCGCCGCTGTCGCGCTAGTCCTTGCATTTTTCATTAAACGTGCCACGCAGGCGGAAGATCCGCTCCAGGAAGAGGCAAATGGAAGGCAACCTGCATAATTTCATAAACTATTTGAAGGCAACCGGCTGTGGTTGCCTTTTTACTTACTCCATGAAGATTTTAGAGGCTGAATTTAAAAAGCGACTTTTGTGGTTCTTTTTTCCATAGATTGAAACTTTAAGGGGTTACGATGTATGATGACTGGAAATATGCTACAATTATTGAGATTTTTATTTTAGATATTTCTAAACTAGATATATACTATTTTCTTTATTCTGAGGTGTGGAAATGGGCAAAAAGTGGTGGAAAGAGAGTGTCGCTTACCAAGTGTATCCCCGCAGCTTTATGGACAGCAATGGCGATGGGATTGGCGACCTGCAAGGGGCCATTCTAAAGCTTGATTACCTGAAGGAACTAGGGATTGATGTCATTTGGCTATCCCCGATGTATAAATCGCCGAATGATGATAACGGCTATGATATTTCAGATTACCAGGATATTATGGAAGAATTCGGAACGCTGGATGATTTTGATAAATTACTGGAGGAAGTCCATAAGCGGGGAATGAAACTGATTCTTGATTTGGTCATTAATCACACAAGTGATGAACATCCATGGTTTATTGAGTCCCGGTCCTCAAAGGAGAATCCAAAGCGGGATTGGTATATTTGGCGGGACGGAAAAGACGGGAAAGAGCCGAACAACTGGGAATCGATTTTCAGTGGCTCCGCTTGGAAATATGATGGGCAAACCGGACAGTATTTTATGCATCTCTTTTCCGAGAAGCAGCCTGACCTGAATTGGGAAAATCCCGAAGTCAGGGAAGCGTTGTACGACATGGTGAATTGGTGGCTGGATAAAGGGATTGACGGCTTCCGGGTCGATGCTATCTCCCATATTAAAAAAAGGCCGGGCCTACCTGATATGCCAAACCCGAACAAGCTTGACTATGTGCCGTGCTTTGGCTATATGATGAACGTAAATGGGATCGATGAGCTCCTATCCGAGTTTTCGGCAAGGACGATTAAGAACTACGATGTTATGACAGTAGGAGAGGCAAACGGGGTAAGAGTGGTAGACGCCGATAAATGGGTCGGTGAGGAAAATGGCCATTTCAATATGATTTTCCAATTCGAATTCCTTGAACTTTGGGATAAAAAAGCCAAGGATTCAGTGGATGTGAAAGCGCTTAAGCGCGTTCTAACAAAATGGCAAAAAGGCCTTGAGGGCAGGGGCTGGAACGCACTCTTTATTGAAAACCATGACCAGCCGCGCCGTGTTTCGACGTGGGGGGATGACGGGAGGTATTGGAAGGAAAGCGCCAAAATGATGGCCGCCATGTACTTCTTGATGAAAGGAACGCCTTTTATTTACCAAGGCCAGGAAATCGGGATGACAAACGTCAAATTTCCTACCATCGACGAGTATGACGATGTCGGCATGATTAATTATTACAAACTGGAAACAGCTAAGGGCCGCCCGCACGAAGAAATCATGGACATCATCTGGAAACGCGGACGTGACAATGCGAGAACCCCTATGCAATGGAATGATTCCCACATGGCGGGATTCACGACAGGGCCAAAAACCTGGCTCGGGATAAACCCGAATTACCGGGAAATCAATGTTGAAAGCCAGCTTTCCGATGAAGATTCAATTCTTTCTTTTTATAAAAAGCTCATCCGCCTTCGAAAGGAGAATCCGCTATTTGTTTACGGAAGATATGAGCTGTATCATCCAAACCATCCAAAGCTTTTCGTTTACACGCGGACATTGGGGAGGAAAAATGCTATCATTATTTGTAATTTCCACGGGACACCGACCCGATTCAAGATCCCTGCTTCCATCCAGTATGAAACGAGCAGGCTTGCGATAAGCAACTATTCTATTCATGAAAGCAAGTTAAAGAAGGAGTTTACGCTAAAACCGTTTGAGGCGAGAGTTTACTTTTTGGATTAATATGGTCCCTATTGGGAGGAGGAACGACAGGACATGAAGGTGATATACTGGGAAATTTTTGAGAATGAATCTTTGCCTTTGCTGCTTGCGGCCACGGAAAAGGGACTGTGTTATGCGGGATCACCGGGAAGTGGTGACAGCGAATGCGAGGCGCTTATCCAAAAAAGGTATCCTGGCGCGAGGCTGGTCAAAATGGAAGAGCCTCTAAAGCCTTATATAACGGAGTTCTCCGAGTATCTTGAAGGGCGGAGAATGGGTTTTACCATGCAGCTGGATAGTAGTGGGACAGCCTTTCAGGAAGGTGTCTGGGAAGCACTGAGGCAAATTCCTTACGGTGAGACAGTTTGTTACAGCGATATTGCCAACATGATAGGCAAGCCAACCGCTGTACGGGCAGTTGGTTCAGCAATCGGCGCCAACCCGGTGTTGATTGTTGTTCCCTGCCATAGAGTGGTCGGTAAAGACGGCAGCATGACCGGGTTCCGAGAAGGCTTGGATATGAAGAGATTTTTGCTTGATTTGGAAAAGAAGAATAATTTGGCGATAGTATAAGAATTCGTGCAGGAACTATCTGAAGTTCCTGCTTTTTTAATGAGCGGCATTTTTGGTTTACGGGACACAGGCCTCTCCGAAAACGTGCTCTGAGTCTCGACTCCTGAGTTTACGGGACAGAGACGAATCTAAAAACGTACTCGAAGTCCCGATTCAATTATACCAGACGTTTAATCCTATACCTAAAAGCCGGATTCTCACTAAGACCTAAGCCGTATAGAAAAATATGGCACGGGGCTGTATTCGAAACCCAGCAACTATATTAATATGAAACTATAACGTAGGTGGGGGAATAAAGGATGAAAAAGTTGTTGGTCGTTTTACTAATCGCAACCGTTCTAGGTTTTACGGCAAAGTACGCAATGGGGGCCATTTTTGGCGGAGGCAAAGAAAAAGATTTCCTTGTTGAAAAGGATAAGGCGAAAAGCCTCGAGGTTGAAATGAATTTAGGCGTTGGCAAACTTGAAGTAACCGGTGGCGCGGATGAATGGCTTGAAGGAACAGTTGTTGAGAACAAAAAGTTCAAGCCTGAGCTTTCCTACCGTCTTTCCGGAAAAAAAGGAAAGGCAGTCATTGAGCAGCAAAAGAATGGATTTTGGAATTTCAGCTTTGGCAAAGCGGAAAACAATTGGAAGATTGCCTTAACAGATGAGGTACCGGTCGACCTGCAGGTAAATGCCGGCGTATCCGATGCAAAGCTTGATTTGCGGGATGTTGAATTGTCCAATCTTGAAGTTGACGGCGGCATTGGGGATATTGAAATAAACCTTGGCGGCAAGCGGGAAAAAGGCTTCCATACGGTATTGAATCTCGGAGTTGGCAAAACGACAGTCATTTTGCCAAAGGACGTCGGGGTTAAACTCACCACAGATAAAGGAATTGGCAAAGTCGATATGGAGGGTTTTACCAAAAAAAGCAGCAATGTTTATGTGAACAAGGCATTTGAGGAATCTGACACTGTGATTGTAATCGATTCGAATTTGGGGATTGGCGAAGTCACTTTTAAAGAAGAGTAATGGGAGGGCAGGCCACAATTGGTCCTGCCCTTTTTTCAATATAAAGCTACTATAAAAGTGATTCCGCACCGTCGATGTAAATCTCGGTCCCGGTAATATGGCTAGAAAGTGAGGAAGCAAGGAAATATACAAGGTCGGCAACCTGCTCGGGTTTCCCCGGGCCATTTTCGAGCGGTTGGCTCCCTTCCGGGTATTCAACCGGAATCTTGATTTCCTCCAGCTCATCCTCTATCGGGAACGTATTTTTATCAATGTTTGTTTCAATGGCTCCTGGACAAATGGTGTTTACACGGATTTTGTATTTTGCAAGTTCAAGGGCAGCCATCCTTCCGAATCCGGTCTGGCCGATTTTTGAAGTGCTATAGGCGGAAAAACCAAAATTTTTATAAATGCGGTTGCCATTAATCGAACTTGTGATAATAATGCTTCCGCCCTCGCCTTTCAAGTAGGGAATCGCATATTTGACGGTCAGGAAGGTGCCTTTCAAATTTGTGGTAATTGTCTCGTCCCAATCTTCGGGGGCGAGTGTCTCGATTGGAGCGATTACGCCATTGATGCCGGCATTCGCAAAGACAATATCAAGCCTTCCGAACTCGTCCAGTGTTTTTTTGTATGCGGCTTCCACATCATCCGGCTTTGAAACATCGCATTCCACGGTAATCGCGCTGCCGCCTTTTTTTTCTATGATGCCTTTAACCTCATCACCGTTTTCCGCTTTTACGTCAACTAGCGCGACTTTTGCGCCTTCTTCGGCAAGCTTAATTGCGGCGGCGCGCCCTATGCCAGAACTTGCCCCTGTAATAAAGGCCACTTTGTCATCCAATAATCCCATTTCTGCCCCTCCTTTTAATAAATTGCTTCCTTATTTCTTATCCCCATCTAAGCGGAAAAGAAACATTGGGTGAGAAAGCTGGACCCGTTATTTTAAGCAGTAATTTTATCTTGTTTGCCCGAGTATACATTTAAAGCAGCCAGTACAAACAAGGAAAGAATTCAGTACGGGCAAACGAGGAAAAGGGTGGGGAACATGGCGGAGTTTGTAAAGAGGGATGGTCTTCTTTTTTATTTGTTTTTTTCACTACTATTCATGGAATTCGTTTTTAGGGAAGGGGTCTTTCGGGAAATCCAACTCAGGGATTTTTTGTTGGCGGCCATTTTCTTGCTTGGTATAGCCTTCTTTCTTTATTTTATTGTCGGTTTTATGGAAGGGAGAGTGGGGTTTGCAGTTTCGTCTCTTTTGATAGGACTTGTTTCCCTTTTGTACGTATCGCAATTTATTTACTTCAAGTTTTTTAAAACCTTTTATACAGTCTACTCGGCGGGGAATGGCGGACAGATTGCAGAGTTTTGGAAGGACATCGGAACACTGGCATGGAAAAATGGGTTATGGCTGACCTTATTGGTTATGCCCGCCATCCTCTTTCTTTTTTTAGGGCGTTATTTATCTTTTCAAAAGCAGGACAAGTTGAACAGGATATCCATTGTAGCCTGCATAGTAATGGTCCAATTGGCCGGAATTGGCACGCTAAAGGCCAGCGGGAAAGGGATAAATTCAGCTTATGACCTTTACTACCAAAGCAGCATGCCTCTCCTTTCGGTGGATCGGCTTGGGCTTCTTACCACCATGAGGCTTGACATGCAGAGGCAGCTGTCCGGCTGGGAGCCAAAGCTAGCAGTTTCAACAAAAAATCCCCCAGGAGCTTCAGGAAACTGGCCAACTTCAAAAAGTCCTTCATGGGAAAATGAGGCCAGGGGTTACAATGTAATGGATATAGATTTTCAACAACTCGCGGCTAAAGAAACGAATAAAGAATTGAAGGATATGTATAAGTATTTCAGCATGGTTGAACCGACTGAAAAAAACCGTTATACAGGAAAATTCAAAGGATATAATTTAATTTTTATTACTGCTGAGAGTTTTTCGCCCTACGCTGTGAACAAGGAGGTTACCCCCACTTTGTATAAGCTTGTCCATGAGGGATATAATTTCACAAACTTTTATAATCCAGTATGGGGAGTAAGCACATCCGATGGGGAATATGTTGCTTGTATAGGGCTGATTCCAAAAAGCGGCATATGGAGCTTTAAGGCGTCAGGCCGGAATTATATGCCCTTTACAATGGGAAACCAGCTAAAGAAACTGGGCTACGAAACAAGGGCCTACCATAACCACACGTATTCATACTACGGAAGAGATGTATCGCATCCAAATATGGGCTATGAATACAAAGCCGTCGGCAACGGGCTTGATGTGAAGGTGACTTGGCCGGAATCAGACCTTGAAATGATAGAAAAGACAGTACCGGATTATATCGGTAACGAGCCGTTCCACACCTATTACATGACAGTTAGCGGGCATATGCAATATAACTTTTCCGGGAATTATATTGCCTGGAAAAATAAAAAAAAGGTTGAAGGGCTTCCTCTATCGACTGAGGCTAAGGCTTATTTGGCCACTCAGATTGAACTAGACCGGGCGCTTGAACAATTACTCGAAAGGCTGGAAGAAAAAGGGGTAGCGGATCGTACCCTAATTGCGCTGAGTGCTGACCACTATCCATATGGACTTTCTGCTGAAACAATTGATGAATTGGCCGGACACAAAGTTGATAAAACGTTTGAACTGTACAAAAGTCCCTTCATCTTATATGCAAAAGGAATGAAGCCGGAAAAAATTGATAAGCCTGCATCCAGCCTTGATATCATTCCAACCCTATCAAACTTGCTGGGGCTCGAATATGATTCGCGCCTGCTGATGGGAAGGGACATTTTTTCCAACTCGGAACCGTTGGTCATGTTTGTTGATAAAAGCTTCATAACGGACCGGGGAAAGTACAATTCAGTTACGAGGGAATTTACTCCGGCGGGCAACACTTCTGTTGATGAAAAGTATATTCAATCCGTTTCATCCATTATCCAGGCAAAATTCCACTTCTCTGCGAAAATCCTTGATACGGATTTTTACCGGAAAGTTCTTCAGCGGTAACACATAGATAATGATTTTAGGTAATTTGTCTTATCAATTGTAAGAAGGGAAGGAAAGTGCCAAAAAACCGGAATACGGCTTTGAGGCACTTTTTATTTTTAGTGTCCCCTGCGGATTATCGACAATATGGCACCACTTTGGTTAGAATGGAATTAAATTGAATTGCTGATTATCCAAAAAACGCGAGGTGCCGTTCCAATACAGGCCACCGCCTCTTTGTGGATTGTAGTTTCAACTATTAGGAGGAAAATGCCATGTCCAAAAGCTACCCTATTTTCGGAAAAAAGAACGGAATGATGAATATTGACTCCGAAAAATTGGCCGACCTGTTCTTCACCTGCACCCCGGATGGCTTTATTATTTTGGACATGGACAACCAGTTTGTAAGGGTTAATCCGATGTATACGGCTATTTTTGGATATGAGGAACATGAATTGCTTGGAAAAAATTTTGATGAATTTGGCTATCCGGGAAGGGATACCGAAATTTTGGAGCAGGTAAAGCAGGGGCTGACATTCACCAACCTAAGAACGGAAGGCTACCACAAAAACGGTACTATTCTTGATCTTGCCGCCTCCTTTTCCCCTTTTAAGGACTCAAACGGAGATGTTGCGGCGGTAATTGGAATTTTCCGTGATATTTCCGAATCAATAAAACTCGAAAGGGAACTGAAAAAAAGCAGGGAGCTATACAGGGTAATCATTGAAAATACGACCGACCTGATTAGTATTTTTAAAAACAACCGAAAGAAAACTTTCCTTTTTGCCTCCCCTTCGCATGAAAAGTGGTTTGGAAGGCCGCCGGAACAAATTGTTGGACGGAGCCTTTATGATTTTATTTCGGATGAAGAAGCGGCTTCCTTTAGTGTCCTTCTTCAGCAATTTGAAAGGACTGGAGAGCCAATCTTATTTGAAAAAGAAATGAGGACTGTCCAGGGCGACACAATTTATCTCGAATATAATGTTTCGCCGATCTATAATGACAGCAATGAGATTGAAACGTTCCTTGCAATTGCCAGGAATATTACAGACCGTGTCCGCAATGAAGCTGCGCTAAGGAATCTTGACCGGCTTTCCATCATCGGCCAACTTGCGGCCGGCGTTGCCCATGAAATTAGGAATCCTCTTACCTCATTGAAGGGCTTTTCGAAACTCCTTCACGGAGGAACTTCCGCGGAAAAGCAAGAAGAATATTTGGACATCATCCAGAATGAGCTTGAACGGATTGATATCATTGTGAATGAGTTCATGTCATTGGCCAAGCCCCAGGCAATCGTGTTTAAAAGGGCGCAACTGTACTCGATCATTGAAAGTACGATTAACATCCTCCAGCCGCAGGCTTTGCTCCACAATGTCCAGGTCAAGACGAATTATCCGGCTACAAACATCGAGATGATGTGTAGCGAGAATCAGTTGAAACAGGTATTTGTAAATTTCCTTAAAAATGCCATTGAAGCGATGCCGGATGGTGGAAATGTGTATATTAAGGTTCAACTCGTCAAAAAAAACCGGGTCCTTATCAAGTTCAAGGACGAAGGCATTGGCATTGACCCCGAGATTATCGGGTATCTCGGGACTCCTTTTTATACGACGAAGGACAAGGGGATTGGGCTCGGCCTCACGGTAAGCAATAAAATCCTTCAGGAGCATGGGGGAAAGATGAAAATTGACAGCCAGGCGGGAATCGGCACGACAGTCAGCGTTGAATTGGAATGCTTGTAATAATCTAAAATAAGTTTTAATAGAAGAAGGCGTACGGAAAATCCCGTACGCCATCATTTTTTTAGTTTTAACGACCTTCATGTCCATCATAAGACTTTTCAAGTTCATCAATCAGAGAGCCAACATAAGCGACCGCATCTTTGATTGGCTGAGGCGTGGACATATCGACGCCCGCATGCTTCATCAGTTCAAGTGGCTTCATTGTACCGCCCGCACGAAGGACCTCAAGCCAGCGGTCAACGGCAGGCTGGCCTTCTTCTTTTATAAGTTTCGCTACAGCTGTTGAGGCGGTCAAGCCGGCTGAATACGTATAAGGGTAGAGTCCCATGTAATAGTGTGGCTGGCGCATCCATGTCAGGCTAGCGCCTTCATCAAGAACAACGCTGTCTCCCCAGAATTCCGAAAGGACGTCTCCCTTTATTTCGGTTAGCTTTTTCGCGGTCAGTGCGCCGCCTTTTTCGGCGAACGCATACACACGGCGCTGGTATTCACCTTCAAGCAGATGTGTCACGAAGTTATGGTAGTAGGTTCCGAGCAATTGCAGGACGACCCAGCGGCGCATCCGCGCATCTTCGGTTTTGTCCATTAGGTGCTGGGCAAGCAGCATCTCGTTCATCGTGGACGGCGCTTCGACAAAATACATGGAAGGGCGGGTGTTCATGATGCGCTGCTCTTTATTCGCAAGGTAAAAATGGCCTGCGTGGCCGAATTCATGGGCGAGCGTGAACGCGCCGCGCATATTGTTCTGCCATGTAATAAGAATGTAAGGGTGGGCTCCGTAAGGGCTTGAGCAAAACGCCCCGGTCGACTTTCCGATGTTGTCGGCGAGATCGACCCATCTTTCTTCAAAACCGCGCTTAATAATTTCGCTGTATTCAGGCCCCATTACTTTAAGCGATTCCATGATAATTTCGCTTGCTTCTTCATAGGTCGTTTCCGGATTAAACTCAGGATCGAAAGGAGCCTTCAGATCGCAAAATCTTAATTCATCCAGGCCAAGGACTTCCTTCTTCAATTTCGCGTAGCGTCGCATATGCGGAGCCAGCTCTTTGAAAATGATGTCTAGCTGGTTGTTGTACATTTCAATCGTCACTTTTTGCGACTCAAGGAGCATATGAGTAACGGATTCATAGTTCCGGAGACGCGCGAGAGTAACCTGCTTCTTGACCTCGGTAGCATATGTTCCGGCAATTGTGTTCTTGTATTGCTTCAATGTTTTTACAAAAGAATCATAGGCCTTCCTGCGAAGGTCGGTATCCGAGGAGAACTCATACCTGTTTTCAAATAAGGCAAATGAAACAGGCAATTCATTCCCGTCCTTATCCTTGATAGGCGAAAACTCCATATCAGCCAGCTTGCTCAGGTTATAAATCGTATAAGGAGCTAAATGGACCTCCCCCAGAGCGGCAAGCGTTTCCTCGGTTTCCGGTGAAAGCCTGTGCTTCTTTGCCTCAAGGAGTTCTAGAAGGTTTTTCCGGAAGGCTTCAAGTCCTGGTTCCTCATTTATGTATGCTTCAATGACACCTTCAGGGAGGGAAAGGATTTCGGAATCAATAAACGAAAGTGCTGCATTTGCCTCCGTCCTAACCTGGGCGGCCCGTGCGGAATTTGCCTGGTTGAGCGGATCCGTTCCGTCGGCTGATTGGTTCAGGCTTGCATAGGTCATAACTTTGATTAGCTTCATAGCCAGGCGTTCCTGTGCTGTCAGGCATTCCAAAAGGACAGATGCGCCGGTTCCAAGCTTTTCTTTATATTGTCCAAAAGCTTTCAGGTCTTCCCTTACGCTTTCAAGTTCAGCTTCCCAGGCATCCATGCTTGAAAAAAGGCTGGACAAATCCCAAGTTAATTCTTCGGGAACCTCGGATCGGGTAAGGCGTTTTTCAATTGTTTTGTTCATTTAACATCCCTCCATATTATTTCGTGCCTCTAAACATATCTTATAATATGGGAAAGTTCTGTCAACTGTTATTTACCATTCAAAAGATAAAAAAATAGTCAACTTTTTTTAAAAAAGTAGGTTGACCTTTACGCTGCGTTAACGTGTACAGTAAAAGCAAGGAGGTGGCGGAATGGAATATTCGGTCCAAAAGCTGGCAAAGTTGGCGGGAATCAGTTCAAGGGCGTTAAGGTATTATGATGAAATCGGCCTACTCAAGCCGGCAAGGATTAATTCTTCCGGATACAGGATCTATGGGGAGACCGAGGTAAATAAGCTGCAGCAAATCCTGTTCTACAGGGAGCTTGATGTTTCCCTCGATACCATAAAAGAAATTTTACATTCACCGGAGTTTGACAACGTCGGGGCACTAAGGGACCACCGCCAAAAGCTCCTTGACAGAAGGCGCCAGCTGGATCTTTTGCTGAAAAATGTGGATAAGACAATTGAAATGGCGGAAGGAGGTGCAAAGATGAGCGACAAGGAAAAATTCGAAGGCTTCAAACAAAAAATGATTGAAGATAATGAGCAAAAATACGGAAAAGAAATCCGTGAAAAATATGGGGAAGAATCAGTTGAACAATCGTATGCAAAGGTCAGGGGGATGACAGAGGAACAGCATCGCGAGGCGGGAAGGCTGGCGGAACAAATCATGCTTCTACTGTCGGAAGCCATTGCCACGGGCGGCGATCCCGCCGGCGAACTTGCGCAACAAGCGGCCGGCCTGCATAAAAAATGGCTGATGCATTACTGGGGGAGCTACAACGCCGAAGCCCATGCCAACCTTGCCCAAATGTATGTCGACGATGAACGGTTCCGTCAATATTATGACAAGGATCAGCCGGGAACAGCAGAATTCCTTCGCGATGCAATCCATATTTACACGGGAATGAAAAAGTAAGAGTTGTGTTACATTCTTCATCATTCAAAGGACCGTTGTCGATCCTTCGGGCGTTAAAAGAGGATTTAAAGCCCGAACAGCTTTGTTCAGCGGTTCCTTCGGTCGTTAAAAGCAGATTTAAAGCCGAACGGCATTGGCCAGCGGTTCCTTCGGTAGTTAAAAGAAGATTTAAAGCCCGAACGGCATTGGCCAGCGTTGGCCAGCGGGTCCTTCGGTAGTTAAAAGAAGATTTAAAGCCCGAACAGCTTTCACCAGCCGCTCCTTTGGTCACTAAAAGAAGATTAATGCCCTTCCTCATTCAAGACCGCTTGTTAATAAAAAGAAATCCCTTGAAAATTCTGAAAGGTTAGGGGAACATGAACCTATACAGAGGATAAAAGGGGGAACAACAGGTGAACGCGGAACAATTGGCTTTGCCGCACGTCAGGGGGAAGGGAATTGCCCTTGTGCTTATTGGTGCGACGCTATGGGGAATATCGGGAACGGTTGCCCAATATTTATTTCAAAGGCAGGGCTTCAGTCCAGCTTGGCTTGTTGATATCAGGCTCCTTCTCGCCGGTTCAATTTTGCTGGCCATTGGCAGGGCGAAGGATTCAGCCAGAATAATGGGCATTTGGAAAAGCAGGCGCGATGCCGGAGCCCTCCTTTTATTCAGTATTCTTGGAATGCTTGCAGTACAGTATACATACTTTTCGGCAATTGACCATTCTAATGCCGCGGCGGCGACTGTCCTGCAATATCTTGCCCCAACGATGATTGCGGCATATTTGGCGATGAAGGGAAAAAAACTCCCTACCGGTTGGGAGATTTCGGCGATTATTCTCGCGCTCGGGGGAACTCTTCTCCTTGTGACTAAGGGAAATATCGGGACGTTGTCGATTTCAGGCCTGGCCGTCTTTTGGGGGATCGCATCTGCGGTGGCGCTTGCCTTCTATACGCTTCAGCCCAGGGAGCTACTTGCTAAATGGGGATCCGTCACCGTAACAGGATGGGGTATGGTCATAGGTGGACTATTTTTCAGTTTCATTAACCCTCCCTGGATGTTTGAAGGAACTATTTCATTCCAATCTTTGCTTGCTGTGGTGTTCGTTGTTATTTTCGGAACGCTGATTGCCTTCTATTGTTATTTGGAAAGCCTGAAATACATAAGCGCTTCCGAAACAAGCTTGCTTGCTTCCGTTGAGCCTCTTTCCGCGGCATTTGTATCCGTGATTTGGTTGAGCGTCCCGTTTGGCCTGGAAGAATGGCTCGGAACTTTCTGTATTATCAGCACAATTGCGATTTTATCCAAAAAACGAGGATAATTGCCTAACTTTATGACCGACCTTAGACCAATCCACCAAAAAAAAACCTAACATTCAGGTCTTATGGCTGTTTTAAAATAAAATCTTCATAAAAAAAGCGGGCGGCGCCTATTATGCCGCCCGCCCTTTTTTACCTTCCAAAAATTCCACGCATTGTTCCTGTAAAGTCGTTAAACAGGCCGTCACGGTTTCTGCCATCATTGATATCATTGGCATAACCGTTCATCGTGTCATAAAAATCAGGGTTGAAGGAAATATAGACCCTATGGATGTCCCTGTCAGCCTTCCGGACCTGGTCCGCAATTTTCTGTTCAAACTTGGTATTGACGCTTGTATAGTTCGGGTCGCTGATAACATCCCGGTTATTGTCGTTCCCAAAGCCGCGATTGTTATTATTTCCGTTGTTATTACCAAATTCCCCCGCCAATCCGTCTCCGTTGCCGATTCCTACAGTTCCATCACGGTTTCCGTCATTTCTATTCCCGAAAATTCCGTCATTGCCGTTACGGTTTTTGTTTCCGGCATCGCCTTTGCCATTGATGATACCGTCATCGCCATGCTGATTAATACGGCCGTTGTCCAGCATATCGTTGTTGTCATTGCGATTTCCGTTGTTAAACGTTCCAGCACCATTCCGTCCATTATTGTCATTCATTCGTACTGCGACATAGGCATTGTTGTTGGAAATGATAACATGAGCCCTGTCGACCTCGTTCATCCGTTCAACAGCCCGTGCCGCCCGGTCGGATACCCGAAGTTGCTGGTTATCGCCAACATTATTAATCCTTGCCCTGTTTGTCTGCACCCTGTTATCGTTATTGTCAGCGCCGCAACCAGCCAATCCGAGAAGCAATAAAGCTGAAAGCAATACCTTGGTACTCTTTTTCACAAAACTCACTCCTTTTATGTTTGTTCGGGAATTAGTTTGTGTGATTGGGGTTTTGTGTATTCATTTCAGCCTTTTGGAAAAAAACTCCTCCTATAATGGGAGGGATTTTAAAACTTAATGTAGAAACTTTTTTCTTTTCCATTAACCCGCCTGGCTTTCTTTATGGCTTGTGTCTGCTTCATATTCTTTTTTGAAGCCCAGAAAGACCACTTTCCTAAAAGAATTGTGATGCTGGTACAAGGAAAGGCTCGACAATGAATGTATCGAGAAGGGTGCCTTTGGCTGTAGTCTTCCGAAAGTGAACAAGTATTCAGATAAGCAGGTTGCCCGCCTTCCTCTTTTTCCTCCAGGAGTATGCCGCAGTTTTTTACTCATAGTTTCCTTCCGGTTCTATCAATTGGTTAACAAATCAATGCAATCAACCGTCCATGTAGAACCCATTTTCAATTTTTTATTATAGCGTGAATTATGTTGGGAAAATTTTTAGATGTTTGACAAATTTAGACACACATAGGAAAATCTAAATGTCATAATAGTTTATAAATTTAGTAAAATTAAAATATTCTATTAAAATTGCGTAGTTAAGGCGGAGGCGGCAAAAATGGAGAAAGATGCGATTTTAAAAATAAATAATTTAAAAGTGTCCTTCGAAACCGGGAAAAGGCTGCTTCCTGCCGTTGACGGCATCAGCTTTGAAGTGAAAAAGGGAGAAATACTTGGCATTGTCGGCGAGTCTGGGAGTGGAAAAAGTGTGACATCCCTTGCCGCTATGGGGTTAATCCCTTCCCCGCCAGGCAAAATAGAGCATGGGGAAATTGTTTTTGAAGGAAGGGACCTTACCGGACTCCCAGAGAGAGAGTGGAGGAAAATCCGTGGAAATCAAATCTCAATGATTTTCCAGGAACCGATGACCTCATTAAATCCCTTATTCACAATTGGAAACCAACTGGCCGAAGCGATCCGACTTCATACGAACCTTTCAAAGGCGGAAGCGAAGGTACGCTGTATCCAGTTGCTGCAATTAGTAGGAATACCGCGTGCGGATGGCATCTTGAAGGAATACCCCCATCAGCTTTCGGGAGGAATGCGCCAACGCGTCATGATTGCGATGGCGATGGCCTGCAACCCGAAGGTTTTAATCGCGGATGAACCCACCACCGCGCTGGATGTAACGATCCAAGCCCAGATTCTTGCCTTGATGAAGGATTTAAACGAAAAAACAGATACAACCGTTATCCTGATTACCCATGACCTCGGCGTTGTAGCGGAGATTTGTGAGCGCGTCATCGTCATGTACTCGGGACAAATTGTTGAAGAAGGCGATGTCAGGACAATTTTAAAAAACCCGAAGCATCCGTATACGCGGGGACTCCTGAAGTCGGTTCCTGACTTGAGGATAAAAAAAGAACGGCTGTACAGCATTCCTGGCAACGTGCCAAGGCCGGGTACGATTACGAATACATGCAGATTCGCCCCGCGGTGCGCTGAGGTGTTTGGGAGATGCCTGGAAGAGACGCCAGGCTTGTATAAAATGGGACAGCCAGGGCATGAAGTCCGCTGCTTTTTATATGAAACGAGTGAGAGGAGCGGGGAAAATGCAAGAGTTACTTCTTGAAGTAAACGGCCTGAAAAAATATTTCCCAATAACCGGTGGCCTGTTCGGACGGAAGGTCGGCGAGGTAAAAGCGGTCGATGATGTGTCCTTTTATGTAAGGAAGGGAGAGACACTCGGGATTGTCGGGGAGAGCGGCTGCGGAAAATCGACGACAGGCCGCCTGCTCATGCGATTGATTGAGGCGAGTGACGGGTCGATTCTTTTTGAAGATAAAGAGATTACGAGAATGACACAGTCAGAATTAAGAAAAGTGCGCAGGGACATTCAGATGGTATTCCAGGATCCGTACGCATCTTTGAATCCACGCCATTCAGTTGAAGAAATTTTGGAAGAGCCTTTGATTGTCCATGGAATTGGTTCAAAGGAGGAACGGAGGAAACTGGTGAAGGAAATGCTCGAGGTCGTTGGGCTCAGTAGCTTTCATGCCAGGCGCTATCCGCACCAGTTCAGCGGCGGGCAAAGACAGCGGATTGGCATTGCGAAGGCGCTTATGACAAAGCCGAAACTTATTATTGCCGATGAGCCGGTTTCCGCCTTGGATGTTTCAATCCAGGCGCAAGTATTGAATTTAATGAAAGATATCCAAAAAGAATTCGGCCTTACATATATATTTATTGCGCATGACTTGGGAGTCGTCCGCCATATCAGTGACAGGGTCGGGGTTATGTACCTTGGCCGCCTTATTGAACTCGCGGGAAGCGAGGAATTGTACGAAAATCCGATGCACCCGTATACGAAGGCGCTTTTGTCCGCCGTACCGGTTCCGGATCCGGATTTGAAGAAAGAAACCATTTTGATTGAAGGGGAGCTGCCAAGCCCCGCCAATCCTCCGTCCGGCTGCGCGTTCCATACAAGATGTTCGGCCTGTATGGAAGTTTGCACAAGAGTCCGGCCGGAAGGTATTACGAATGATGGTCATTACGTTGCATGCCACCTTTATGGCTAAGGAAATGCGGCGGGAGTGATAAATTCAAAATTAGAAAAAGGGGGTAACAAAGCTATGAACAAAAATCTTAAGGTGCTCTTGATTGCACTGCTGGCGGTTGGGTTGTTGCTGGCTGGCTGCAGCAGCGGGGGAGGAACAAAGAAATCCTCAACCGGAAAGGAAAAATCCTCGGGCGAAACAACGCCGAAACAGGATACGCTTGTTTATGCGCGCGGTGGCGACTCGGTAACGCTTGACCCGATTACAACAACGGAAGGCGAGACCTTTAAAGTAACGGAAAATATTTATGACACCCTGGTCAGCTTTGGCGACAGCGATACTTCCACCCAGCCTGGATTGGCGGCGGATTGGAAAATATCCGATGATTCTCTTACCTATACGTTCAACCTGCAACAAGGCGTGAAATTCCATGATGGCACCGACTTCAATGCCGAGGCGGTAAAATACAATTTTGACCGCTGGGCGGGAGGAAATGAAGACCAATTCCCTTACTATACAATGTTTGGTGGATATAAGGGAGACGAAGGCCATGTCATCCAAGAAATTAAGGTTGTGGATGAGCATACAATCGAGTTCATTCTAAAAAGGCCACAGGCAACCTTCCTTGTAAACCTTGCGATGTCATGTTTCGGGATTGCTAGTCCCGCAGCCCTTGAAAAGCACGGTGAAGATTACCGGAAAAACCCGATTGGAACCGGCCCATTCAAGTTTGTTGAATGGAAAGAGAATGACACTATTACCCTTGAAAAGAATGAAAACTACTGGAGAAAAGGCTTCCCGAAATTGAACAAGGTCATTTATCGGGTTATCCCTGAAAATACTGCCCGCCTTAATGCACTGGCCAATGGGGAAATCGATATGATGGACGGCTTGAACTATTCGGAAGTTGCCCAGGTTGAAGGCAATGAGAAACTTCAGCTGATTGAACGTCCATCCATGAACGTCGGCTACCTTGGTTTTACGACCACAAGGAAACCGTTTGACAACAAGCTTGTCCGCCAGGCGCTGAACCATGCGATCGATAAGGAGTCCATTATCGAGGCTTTCTATGCCGGTATGGCTGAGCCTGCTAAAAACCCGATGCCTCCGTCAATCAAGGGGTACAACGAAGAGATTGAAGCGTATCCTTATGATCTGGAGAAAGCAAAGGAACTGCTGAAGGAAGCTGGTTATGAGAAAGGCTTTAAAATGGAACTTTGGGCCATGCCGGTAGCGCGCCTTTATATGCCGGAAGGGCAAAAGGTGGCCGAGATTATCCAGGAAAGCTTCAGCAAAATTGGCGTCCAGGCGGAAATTAAGTCTGTTGACTGGCCAACATATCTAGACAAAGCGAAAAAAGGCGAATTTGACGCGTTCATGCTTGGATGGACAGGCGATAACGGCGATGCCGACAACTTCCTGTATACACTTCTTGATAAGGACAGCATTGGAGGAAGCAACTATTCCCGTTATGCGAATGACGAGCTTCACGATATTTTAATCCAGGCCCAATCCGAGACAGATGAGGAAAAGCGGGCGGAGCTTTACAAGCAGGCCCAAGTTATTCTCCACGAGGATGCCCCGTGGGTGCCGCTTGTCCACTCAAGGCCACTTTCGGCAGCTGTTAAAGAGGTTTCCGGCTATGTTCCTCACCCAACAGGATCTGAATCACTCATGAAAGTCGAGTTTAAATAAGTTGGCGGCTAAAAGGGGAGTTTACTCCCCTTTTGGCCTTAAATGGAGGAGTAAAGAGGTTTTACACAATGTCTAAGTTAGTTCCTAGCCCGATATGAATCAGCTTGAAAGAAACGGCAAGAACCTTTTTGGAAAAAAGAAAAGAGGAGGTGCGGAAGGATGTTGACATATTCCATAAGGCGAATCGTATCACTCATTCCCGTCCTTATCGGAATGACCCTTATCGTTTTTGCAATCATACATGCTATTCCAGGTGATCCTGCCCAGGTCATTCTTGGGCAAAGGGCGACTAAGGAATCCATTGAAGCGCTGACTGCCCAGCTTGGATTGGACCGGCCATGGTACATACAGTATTTTGACTATCTTAAATCCCTCTTCCAGGGGGATTTGGGGACTTCACTAAGGACAAGGGGCCCGATTAACCAGGAGATTTGGCCATATCTTGCCGCAACCGCAGAGCTGGCGTTCGCGGCGATGGTCATCGCGGTCATTATAGGGGTGAATGCAGGCATTGTTTCCGCCTGGTACTCGAATTCATGGTTTGATTATGCGGCGATGGTGATTGCGCTTGTCGGTGTGTCTATGCCCATTTTCTGGCTTGGCTTGATGGGGCAATGGCTTTTTTCAATCGAACTCGGGTGGCTTCCGACAACCGGCAGGGAAAATGTAAGGGATCCAATAACGGCAATAACGAATTTTTATTTGCTGGATACATTGCTCCAAGGGCGGTTCGACCAATTTGTTGTGGCGGCAAGGCATCTTATGTTGCCGAGTATGGCACTTGCAACCATTCCGATGGCTATCATTGCAAGGATGACAAGGTCTTCGATGCTTGAAGTGATGAAATCGGATTACATCCGTACGGCCAGGGCTAAGGGATTGCCAATGTTTTGGGTCGTCTACAAGCATTCCTTGAAAAATGCCGTCATTCCGGTAATGACGATTATCGGGCTTCAGACAGGACTTTTGCTTGGTGGCGCCATCCTGACAGAAACGATATTCGGCTGGCCGGGAATAGGACGTTATTTATACGATGCAATCAGTTATCGCGATTACCCTGTCATCCAATCCGGGATTTTGATTATCGCCGGGATCTTTGTATTGATCAATCTAATCGTCGATCTTTTATACGCATTTGTTGATCCGCGCATCAAATACAATTAAGGATGGGAGGGAAAGAACGTGGCAGAACTGGCAAAACATACGGGCAACATGCCGCCTCAAGCATTTGAAGAGGATGTGGCATCCCCCTGGAAGGAAGCGTGGCATTCGTTCCGGAAAAACAGGCTCGCGCTTATAGGGCTTTTTATTGTACTATTCTTTATTGTCATTGCGGCTTTCGCCCCTTTAATTGCTCCATACAGTTTCCGGGATCAAGTTCTGGCGGACAGGTTTTTGCCTCCATCCGGAAAACACTGGTTCGGGACGGATGACTTTGGAAGGGATATCTTTTCGAGGATTGTTTATGGTGCACGGATTTCCTTGTGGGTTGGCTTTTTCTCCGTATTGGCCTCGGCGATAATTGGAACATTTTTAGGAATCATCGCCGGATATTATGGGCGCTGGGTGGATGGGCTAATCTCCCGCTTATTTGATATCCTGCTTGCATTTCCGAGTATCCTTTTGGCAATCGCGATTGTCGCAATCCTTGGCCCGTCGCTCCGGAACGCGCTTATAGCGATTGCAGTCATCAACATTCCCAATTTCGGGAGGCTTGTCCGGTCGAAGGTACTCAGTGTAAAACAGGAGGAATATATCATGTCGGCAAAGGCGGTCGGGATGAAGGACAGCCGCATCTTGTTCAGGCATATCCTGCCAAACAGTGTGACGCCTGTAATCGTCCAGGCAACACTTGCGATTGCGACCGCTATCATTGAAGCGGCAGCGCTTGGCTTCCTTGGATTGGGAGCTCAGCCGCCGGCACCAGAATGGGGAAGAATGCTTGCGGATTCGAAAAACTATTTAATGCATGCTCCCTGGACCTTGTTTTTCCCCGGTATGGCAATCATGCTGACTGTCCTTGGCTTTAACCTTATGGGGGACGGGCTTCGCGATGTACTTGATCCGAAAATGAAAAATTGATGCTGGAGGCCATATTAACGGCCTCCTTTTTCATGGTTAAGGAAGCTTTAATGCGATTGGGGGAAGTTTTTTCCAACAGGTTTCGTTCACAATGGTGTTGCATGTGGGTTGCGGAGGGGCCAGCTATGTTTAAAAGCGTGTGCAGCGATTTGGGCGAGGTTTTTTCCAGCCGGGTTTTCATTCACAAATGGTTTTGCATGCGGGTTGCCGAAGGGCCGGCTGGATTGAAGAGCGTGTGCAGTGATTTGGGCGAGGTTTTTTCCAACAGGGTTTTCGTTCACAAGGGTGTAGCTTGCGAGTTGCCGAAGAGCCAGCCAGTATAATTGGCAGATGCCCTTTTTGGAAGTGATTGGTCTTAAAAAACTGCAGTTCGTTCACCTGTTGCCACCTTGGCAGTGTGGTTAACCAAGAGGCGGCCTGCTGTAAATGTGGCTGAAAAGTGACAGTTTTCGATATCCAGGCTGAAATTTTCGATAAGTACAAAAAAGTGGGGGATAAATTCAATAAATTTTCGATAAGTGGTCCGAAACTTTCGATAACTTTTCCAAAACGCAAATCCGCAAAAATATTTCATCACCCGACAGTCAAATTCGGCAGGTTTTTACAAAAAATGCTAGAATAGGAACAGATAGAAAGGAGGAAACGAGGTTGATTGCATTGGAAAGAGTAATTCCACTTATTATTTTGATGCTAGAGGCACTATTAAGGAGGCTGCCGAGCGGCCATTCAAGGAGAAAGGAGGTTGAGGAGTCGTTACGGACCCAAAAAGCGGGGTACAACGGTGAAAAATCGGTTGATTATTACCTTAATTTCCTCGACAAGGAGAAATTCATGATTTTTAAAGGATTACGCCTCAAAAACAACGGTTTCTCTTTTCAAATTGACACGCTTTTAATTACACCGTTCTTCGTGTTGATCCTGGAAATCAAGAATTGGGGCGGCGAAATCCATTTTGATAAGAATTTTTGCCAGGTTTTTCAGGAGAAGGAGGGTAAAACAACCTTATATACTAATCCGATTTCCCAAGCCAGACTGCAGACACTAAGATTAAGAGAATGGCTCAAAAAAAATAATTTCTCCGACATTCCCATCGAATTTCTGGTCGTTATGAGCAACAATTCCTCAAAGTTAAAAGCAGATCCGGGTTACTACGAAGTTTTCAAAAAAGTCATTCATGAAATACGCCTGGTTGAAAAAGTTTCTGAAATCGAAAAGCAGCATAGGGAAGAATATTTATCATTAAATGAATTCAAAAAGCTTAAAAAGAACATCCTCTCAAAGCACACACCACACCGTCCTGACATTCTTAAAAACTTCACTATATCCACTACAGAAATCCTTCCTGGAATCCATTGCTCCACATGCCTTTCATTTTCAATGAAGCTTCATTACGGGAGATGCCATTGCAGTCAATGCGGGAATACCTCGGTAACGGCTCATCTGGAAGCAATTAAGGACTACTTCCTATTAATTTCACCAAATTTAACAAATTCCGAATTGCAGCGATTTTTAAAGCTGGATAACGATAAAAAAGCATACTGGATCCTCACCTCCATGAATCTCCCCTATACCGGCACAAAAAGAGGCCGCGTCTACCACGAGCCCCCAAAATGGCAAGCCAACACCAAGTCCCACAAAGTGATTAAAAGTTCCCAAAATGGCAGAGAACAATATAGTAGATTGCCTTGAAAGGAGATGAAACATGCTGAATAACATGCGGGTTAAGAGATGTATTTCATCAATTTAAAGCGGAAGTAAAGTACAGGGAAAAAGAAAGGAGCCCCCTCACGGTCAGAGGATGGCTCCTTCATTTTTGTTGTAATCCGGTTCGGCTTCTTCAGCAAACATCACATCGATTTCGATAATCTCCGAGCGGCTCCCCAGCCTAAGGGGCGGGCCCCAAAAGCCAAATCCCGATGAGACAATCGTATGCATGTCCCCTTTTCGCAAATAGCCCCAGTCAATCTCAAATAATTTTCTCGTTATGTAATGGTTGGGTGCCATCTGGCCCCGGTGCGTATGGCCGCATAGCAGAAGATCGACGCCATTTTTGGCTGCGATTGAAACCTCGGCTGGTTGATGGTCCATCATAATAATTGGCATGGACGGGTCTGCTGTGGCCAAAAGGTCATTCAGTTTTTGGCGAAATTTATCAGTTTTATCCTTCCTGCCGGCAAGGAAAAATGATTCATCAATTTCTACAACTTCGTCCTGAAGGATTTGAATGCCGGACTTGTCCATTTCCCGAACAAACTCCGGGATGGCCCTTCCATAATATTCATGGTTGCCAAGTACTCCGTAAACGCCAAGTGGGGCGGATAACTCCTTTATCACTTCACCCATTTTTTTGCGGATGAAAGGTTCCGGGTCATCCTCAATAATGTCACCAGGCAAAAGGATAATATCCGGCTTGATCCCATTCGCTTTTTCAACTAGCCTACGGAGATGGGCAATCCCGGATAAATTGCCAAAATGCATATCCGAAGCCATGGCGATTTTCAGCTTTTTGCGCCCACCGGCCTGTTTTGGAATGGTAATGGAATACTTTCTGACAACCGGGCTGTAGGCGTTAAAAGTGCCGTAGACGAAAATGGCTGAAAAGGCAGCAAGCACAAATAGGCCTGTCCAAAAAATAGCCTTACTGGAGGGAAGGCCAGTTTCAATTAGAATATATCCAGCAAGGTTCGCGGGCGGCAACAGGAGAAGCGCATATTGCAAGATGCCAAACCAGTAAGAACCAATTATTGTGAAAATCGGCATCCTGAACTTCGCCCTTCCCAAGAGATAGGAGAAAGCCAGTATGAAAACAATTGCACCATACAGCGGGGCGGGAAGCATTGGCGATCCGGCTGAATCAAGCCAAATCCAGCCATTCCAGCCGATATATAAAACTAGCAAGGAATAGATGATAAAAAAGATTGCAAAACCAGCAATCATCCTAAACTTCATGAAGCCGCTCCTTTCTTAGGGGAAAACTCTAAAGCTAGTATACTCATTATTGCCTGAAAAAGCTTCCTCAACATGACCGGAAATACATCTATGCAGAAATGGCGTTTAGGTATATAATTGGTGAAATTAATTTGGAAGAAATTAACCGGAAGGACAAGTATGAAAGGAAGCGAGAGGCATGGTCCCTATTTTAAAAGAGTTTCCCTGCGAATTTGAGACTGAGAGATTACTGATTAGGCTGCCGAAACCTGGTGACGGAAAGGCGGTATTTGACGCAATTCAGGCATCTATTCAGGAATTAAAGCCATGGATGCCGTTTGCCAAAATTGAACAAACCGAAGAGGATGTGGAAGCCAACATCCGGGAGGCATACGCAAAATTCATCAAAAGGGAAGACCTGAGGCTGCTCGTGTTCGACAAGCAATCTGGAGTGCTAATAGGTTCATCCGGCCTTCACAGGATTGATTGGAGTGTTCCGAAATTCGAAATTGGCTACTGGATTGACAGTCGGTACAGCGGAAAAGGTTATATGACAGAAGCTGTCCAGGGAATTTTTGATTTTGCTGTTTCACAACTTTCCGCTAAAAGGATTGAAATTCGTTGTGATTCCCGGAATGTGAAAAGCAGGGCGATTCCTGAACGATTGGGTTTTCAATTGGAAGGAATCCTGAGAAACGACGTTCTTTCCGTTGACGGGGATTTACGTGACACATGCGTATTCGCCAAAATAATGTAGCCACTTTATGATGCCACTCCTGTATGCTATACTGCTTGAGAAACATTTGAACGGGAGGTTACAGTGATGAGAAGTGCAAGCCCATATGTTCTAGTAGATAACTGCCAAGAGGCAATCGAGTTTTATCAGGGGATTCTTGGCGGAGAAGTAAAAGTGCTGAACGAACACGCAGGAAACCTACTCCACGCCGAGCTTCATTTTGGAAACGGCTCTTACATCCATTTTGCATTCAAATTCAAGCAGGAACCAGTTTCTGGCGATATGGTTAGGATTATTCTTACCTGTGATTCAGAGGAAGAAATCAAAAATGTCTATGCTGCTTTAAGTGAAGGCGGGAAAGTAACGGTTGAACTGCAGGATACTTTCTTTGGCGCGCTCCATGCCCAGGTAACCGATAAAATCGGTATCAACTGGGCAATGAACTATTTTAAACAGCAGGGGTAAGATTGATGAAGGCATTGTCCAGTTGGCTGGCAATGCCTTTTTTCTAAGGGGGATTTTATGAAGAAGCGCAAGGCTGGAAGGCGAATGGCCATTTTTTTGGCGATACTGTTTCTTTTCATTTTCATAAACAATACATCCATCTTCAGTGGCAATAAAATAGGGAAATCAAAGCTCCTTGCCCACAGGGGGGTGGCCCAGACGTTTGATATGGCTGGCATCACGAATGAGACGTGCACGGCAGAACGGATCTACCCGCCCGAGCATAGATACCTGGAAAACACAATCCCTTCAATGGAAGCTGCTTTTAAAAACGGTGCCGATGTAGTTGAACTGGATATCCATCCAACGAAGGATGGAAAGTTTGCAGTGTTCCATGACTGGGAGCTGGACTGCAGGACGGACGGGGCAGGCGTGACAAGGGATTTTACAATGGAAGAGCTGAAAAAGCTGGACATCGGCTATGGCTACACTGCTGACGGTGGAAAAACTTTTCCATTCAGAGGGAAGGGCATTGGGCTAATGCCCTCGCTAGATGAAGTGTTAAAACAGTTTCCAGATAAAGATTTACTGATTCATATCAAGAGCAATGATCCTGAGGAAGGGAAAATGCTCGCCGATTATTTGCGGAGTTTTCCAGAGGGAAGGTTTGGGCAGCTAACGGTATATGGAGGGGACGAACCGATTGCTTCTCTTAAAGAAGAGATCCCTGATTTGAGAGTTATGTCTAAGGCTACAATGAAAAGCTGTCTTCTTCCTTATATAGCGGTTGGCTGGACAGGCTATGTACCGAAAACATGCGAGCGGACACAGGTTCACATCCCTGAAAAAATCGCGCCATGGCTTTGGGGCTGGCCTGGGAAATTTGCGAGCCGAATGGAAGATGCAGGAACGAGGGTTGTCCTTGTAGCCGGCGATGGAGGTTTTTCGGAGGGATTTGATACACAGGAAGATATGGAACGGATACCGGACAGTTTTCGGGGCTGGATTTGGACAAACAGGGTTGATACGGTTACGAAGTTTTTAAAATAGCAATATTCTAGAAGGAACGGGCTGCGAATTGGCGGCCTGTTTTTTTGTGTCGGCTTTACTCGTAAAGGTCAAATTTATATATTTTTATACAATGAAATGAATATTACTTATCCTTCATATCCAATTATTAGGGATAAACGCCCATTTATCAGAAAGATTTTAATTTTTTTCAAAAGACTACTTGCATAATTATGAATATGTAATTATAATAATTCAGTATTGGAGGGATGAAGTGTGAAAGCAGCGATTATTGGTGGAACGGGATACAGTGCACTTGAATTGATTCGGCTCATAAACAAACATCCGCATTTGGAGTTGGGGCCGATCGTTTCCAGTTCGAATGCAGGAACTGTATTCAGCGAAGTTTTTCCGCATGCAGCAGGAACAATTGACAACAGGATGACAAGTTTTGATGCGGAAAAGATTAGCAAGGAAGCAGAAATTGTGTTTCTTGCAGTCCCATCAGGCATCAGCAAAACACTCGTCCCAGAACTTACGGCATACGGGGTCCGGTGCATTGATTTATCTGGGGACCTCAGGCTTACTTCACCGGATGCCTACGAAAAGTGGTACGGCCATTCACCCGCTGGCGAGGAAATAATCGGCCAGGCGGTTTATGGATTAAGCGAAATTTATAGCGATAATATAAAGAATTCGAGAATCATAGCAAATCCAGGCTGTTACCCGACGGCTTCCCTATTAGGGCTGCTGCCTATTATAAAAAGTGGGCTTGCGGACTTGCAGTCTATCATTATTGATGCAAAATCGGGTGTTTCAGGAGCGGGAAGGGGCGTATCACTTGGCACACATTTTTCCGAGGTGAACGAAAACATTAAAGCTTACAAGCTTGGTTCCCATCAGCATATTCCTGAAATTGAGCAAATCCTTTCGAAAGAGGTAGGTACGCCGGTACTAGTAACATTCACCGCACATCTCGCCCCGATGACGAGAGGCATACTTGCGACGTTATACGTTAATCTGACGGAATCCATCTCATTGGATGAAGTTAGGAATCTTTATACTGAGTACTACGGCAGCCATCCTTTTGTACGGGTACGGCCTGAAGGGAATGTTCCGTCGACGAAAGAAGTGGCCGGAAGCAATTTTTGTGATATCGGGCTTTATTTAGATGAAAGGACGAACAGGCTGACCATTGTCTCTGCAATCGACAATCTCATGAAAGGGGCCGCGGGCCAGGCCATTCAAAATGCGAACCTGATGAATGGCTGGGATGTCCGGGCTGGCCTTGAAGATATTTCGTTTTATCCGTAAAGAAACCATGAAACAACGGAAAAAACCATTTTATTAAAAAAATTCCGAATGGAAAGAGGGGAACAAGCAAGTGCAGGCAACAGTGAGCGGGAAAATGGGTTCGGAAGAAAAGGGCATTTTTCTTTTGCCCAAAGGATTTAAGGCAGGAGGACTGCACTGCGGCATCAAGAGGAAGCGCCACGATTTAGGCTACATTGTATCGGAGGTCCCTGCTGTTGCAGCAGGCGTTTATACAACGAATAGTTTCCAGGCGGCGCCTCTTGCGGTTACGCAACGAAGCATTGCTATTGAAAACAAAATCCAGGCGCTAATCGTGAATTCAGGGAATGCCAATGCTTGCACAGGGAATCAGGGAATGCAGGATGCGTATGAAATGCAGCAGCTGTTCGCTGGAAAGCTCGGCATCGGGAGCCATCTCGTCGCTGTTACATCAACAGGGGTCATCGGCGAGCTGCTTCCAATGGATTGCATCCGCAAAGGTATAGATACAATCCTTAATCCGGAATTTGAAGGGCCGGCAGAGTTTCAAAAAGCGATTTTAACAACAGACACATGCGTGAAGAGTGCTGCTGTAGAAATTAATATAAACGGTAAAACCGTTACAATCAGCGGGGCGGCAAAGGGCTCGGGAATGGTCCATCCGAATATGGCCACGATGCTCGCCTTCGTCACTACCGATGCCAATATTGAACAGGCAGCTTTGCTATCAGCTTTGAAGGATACATCGAATAAAACATTCAATATGATAACGGTCGATGGGGACTCCAGCACGAATGACATGGTCCTCGTCATGGCAAACGGCCTAGCGGGGAATGAAGCCCTGAATGAGGCACACCTCGACTGGCTGGCATTTGCCGACGGCCTGAAGGTAGTTTGTGAATCGCTCGCAAAACAAATCGCCCGCGATGGCGAGGGGGCGACTAAGCTTGTTGAGGTAAAAGTGGTTGGTGCAAAGAGCCTTGAAGATGCAAGGGCAGTGGGCAAAACAATCATCTCATCGAACCTTGTAAAGACGGCGATTTACGGCCAGGATGCAAACTGGGGAAGGATTGTCGCGGCAATCGGCTATAGCGGCGTTCCAGTGATCCCGGAAAATGTTGCAGTCTCAATCGGTTCTTACCCTGTTTTCGCAAACGGCTTGCCGCTTCCTTTTTCAGAAGAGGAGGTAAAGGCGTATCTCGGCGGAACCGAAGTTGATATTTTGGTCGATCTGAACCAGGGTGATGCGGTAGCGTCGGCTTGGGGATGCGACCTTACGTATGATTATGTGAAAATTAACGCATCGTACCGGACCTGATGTCCAGACTGGAATTTTGCGAAAAAATGGGGGAAAAGGATGGGCTTCTTGGTAATTAAGTGTGGCGGAAGCATTATGGAAGATATGCCGCAAACATTTTATGAAGATATTGTCGCGTTAAAGCAGTCGGGCGAATGGTCGCCAATCATTGTGCATGGCGGCGGCCCACTGATTACGTCACTTCTCGCGAAATTGGATATCAAAACCGAATTTGCAGAGGGCTTAAGGATTACGAGCAACGAGGTGTTGGATGTAGCCGAAATGGCGCTGAGCGGATTGGCCAATAAACAACTAGTCCGGAACATTGGAATCGCCGGCGGCAGGGCAATCGGAATCAGCGGTACGGACGGAGGGCTCCTGGAAGCGCGGCCGGCGGAAAATGCGGGCATTCTTGGCTTTGTCGGGGAGGTATCGAACGTGCAAACATCGATAATCGAGCACCTTGTGGAAGGTGGCTTCATCCCGGTCATTTCCCCAATTGGAATGGATGGAACCGGACAGAGATACAACATAAATGGTGATACAGCCGCAGCTGCGGTTGCAGCCTCACTCGGGGCAAACCTTTGTTTTATAAGCGATATCCCCGGCATCCTTGTTGAAAAAGAAGGGGAAAAAGTGAAACTGGACGCAGCCACCCCAGCCGAAATTGATGGATTGATTGCATCTGGCCAAATTTGGGGCGGGATGATTCCCAAAGTAAAGGCCGCGGTCAACGCGCTTAATTTTGGAGTAAGAGAGGCGGCAATCATTAATGGCCTAGAGCCAGGGAGCTTGCTTTCATACGCCCATGGGGAAACTCAGGGAACGAAAATAACCGTAGAACAGGAGGCCATCCATGGCAACTAATAGTACAGCAGAACAAGTATCGGCGCTCATGCAAACGTATAGCCGATTCCCAATCTCCCTTGCCAAAGGGAAGGGGAGCCATGTGTGGGATACAGAAGGGAACAAATACCTTGATTTCACATCTGGAATTGCGGTATGCAATCTCGGCCATGTTCCCGACGAGGTGAAAAATGAGGTTCAAAAGCAGTTGGATCAATTATGGCATTGCTCGAACCTTTATAATATTCCGGCCCAGGAAGAGCTGGCCAAACTTCTTGTTGAAAACAGCTTTGGGGAGCAGGTGTTTTTTTGCAACAGCGGGGCTGAAGCGAATGAAGCGGCAATCAAGCTTGCGAAAAGATACGCGCGGAAAATAAAAGGGAACGATTCGCCCGAAATTATTACTTTCAGGCAGTCATTCCATGGCAGGACAATGGCGACACTGACCGCAACCGGACAGGAAAAAATCCAAGATGGATTCAGCCCGCTTCTTCCGGGCTTCCGCTACCTGCAATTCAATGACATGGCTTCACTCGGCGAAATTAGGGAGAGCAATGCTTGTGCAGTCTTGCTGGAGCTTGTCCAAGGAGAGGGAGGCGTCATTCCCGCGAATCCGGCCTGGGTGAAGGAACTCGAGGCGATTTGCCGGGAAAAAGGCATGCTGCTCATGATTGATGAAGTCCAGACTGGGATTGGCAGGACTGGACCATTGTTCGCATATGAACAATACGGAATCGTGCCGGACGTCATTTCACTTGCGAAAGGGCTTGGCTCCGGTTTCCCGATTGGAGCGATTATTGCCGGAAAAGAAGCCGCGAAGGGATTTGAACCGGGAAGCCACGGCAGTACATTCGGCGGCAACCCGCTTGCTGCAACAGCCGGACTGGCGACAGTAAAAGCAGTGCTTGATGGCGCAATCTTGGAGAAAGCAGCCGGTCTTGCAAGCTACCTGGATGAAGGCCTTGCCGAATTGAAAGCAAAGCATTCGGTTGTAAAGGAAATCCGTGGGCTTGGCCTTTTGAAGGGTATAAAAATTGATGGAAATGCCCTTGATATTGTAAAAACGGCAATGGGCGAAGGGCTGCTCATTCTGACGGCCGGCCCTGATGTAATCAGGATCCTCCCGCCGCTCACTGCTTCAAAGGAAGAAGTGGACCAGTTCCTGGACATTTTAGACAAAGTTTTAAACAAATTTTAAGCGTTTTGTAAAAGCAATTTTGCCAATGGGGTTTTTATAAATTAGTAATGAATCTCCCGGTTTTAAGTCCGTACATGCCAAGACGGCCGGGAGTTTCTAAAACGGAGGGGAACAACATGCTGAATGCAATCAGAAAGGGAGAATCATTCGTACCAAATTTAAAGGGGAAGGATTTCTTGCGGCTGGCGGACTTTTCACAGGAAGAAATTGGCTGGCTGCTTGAAACGGCTGTCCAGCTGAAGAAGGCCCAAAAGCAGGGGAAACCACAGCCATTCCTAAGCGGAAAGGTCCTCGGGATGATTTTTGAAAAATCATCCACCCGGACTCGTGTGTCATTCGAAGTGGGCATGATGCAGCTCGGCGGCCAGGCGATCTTTTTAAGCACAAAGGACATTCAGCTCGGGCGCGGCGAAACCATTGCAGACACAGCGAAAGTCCTCTCCCGGTATGTTGATGCGGTAATGATCCGTACTTTTGGGCACGAGCGAATTGAAGAATTTGCCGAGCATGCATCAGTTCCGGTCATCAACGGGCTGACCGACCTCCATCACCCGGCCCAGGTAATGGCCGACCTGCTAACGATTTACGAAAACAAAGGGTATCTTGAAGGCCTGAAGCTCTGCTATATCGGCGACGGGAATAATAATATGGCCCATTCCCTCCTGGAAGGGTCAGTCAAAATGGGTATGCATATCAGCATTGCGAGCCCAGCAGGTTATGAGCCGAACAGCTCAATTGTGAGCCAGGTGGAAAAAGAAGCAGGCTTGTCAGGAAGCAATGTTTTAATAACTGAGGATCCACGTGAAGCGATTTCCGGAGCCGATGTTGTCGTTACGGATGTCTGGACGAGTATGGGACAGGAAGAGGAAGCAAAGGAACGCCTGGCAACATTCGCCCCTTTCCAGGTGAATGAAGAACTTTGTAGCCTTGCAAACAAGGATTATCTCTTCCTTCACTGCCTGCCAGCCCACCGCGGCGAGGAAGTGACCGAAGGCATCATCGATGGCCCTCACTCCGTCGTGTTCGACGAAGCCGAAAACAGGCTCCACGCCCAGAAAGCCATCCTAAAAGCGTTGCTTGTGGGATAACAGTGCGTCAACGATAAGTTTTTTTAAAAAACAACTGAAAAATATAACCAACTAAAGAGGTGCAGACATGGCAAAAGAAAAAATTGTTTTGGCATATTCGGGCGGATTGGACACATCCGTCTCCGTTAAATGGATCCAGGAAAAATACGGGTACGACGTAATCGCGCTCGGCCTCGATGTCGGAGAAGGCAAGGATTTGGAAGCTATCCGCACGAAAGCGCTGAATGTCGGGGCAATCAAGGCCTACATGATTGATGCGAAAGAGCTTTTGGCAAAAGAATACATCGTCCCTGCCCTGAAGGCCAACTGCCTGTATGAAGGGAAATATCCGTTATCTTCGGCATTGTCAAGGCCACTCATCTCAAAATTGCTCGTTGAGGTTGCTGAAAAAGAAGGAGCGTCCGCCGTGGCCCATGGCTGCACAGGAAAAGGAAACGACCAGGTCCGTTTCGAGGTATCCATCCAGGCGCTGAACCCTAACCTGAAGGTTGTTGCTCCAGTACGTGAATGGGGAATGACGAGGGATGAAGAAATCAAGTATGCTCAGGAAAAAGGGATTCGGATTCCAGTAGACCTAGACAATCCGTTCTCAATCGATGCAAATATTTGGGGACGTGCGTGCGAGGCCGGCGTTCTTGAAGATCCTTGGGCAGAGGCGCCTGAAGCGGCTTTTGATTGGACGAATCCAATTGAACTCACGCCGGATGCGCCGGAATATATTGAAATCGATTTTGAAAAAGGCGTGCCAACCGCATTGAATGGCGAGCAGCTGCCGCTTGTCGAGCTAATCGAAAAGCTGAATGAGATCGGCGGAAAGCATGGCATTGGCCGTATCGACCATATCGAAAACCGCCTTGTCGGCATCAAGTCAAGGGAAGTGTACGAAAACCCAGCAGCACTAATCCTGATCCAGGCGCACAAGGAGCTGGAATTCCTGACTTTGCCGCGCGAAGTAACACAATTCAAGACGCAGGTCGACCAGCAGATGGCAAAAATCGTTTATGAAGGCCTTTGGTACTCGCCGCTGAAAGCCGCGCTTGATGCGTTTGTAGACGAAACACAGGAAGTTGTGACCGGTACAATCCGTGTCAAACTTCATAAAGGGACACATATGACTGTTGGCCGCAAATCGCCATACAGCCTGTATAACGAAGAGCTTGCGACTTATTCGAAGGGCGACGCGTTCGACCATCTTGCAGCAGAAGGCTTCATCAAAATTTGGGGCTTGCCGACAAAGGTTTATTCCCAGGTGAACAGCAAGCAGTCCGTCCTGAAATAATATTTTGCCTAAAAAAACCGCCGAAGGGAAATAGGTTCAATTTTAAACAGTGATTGAATGGACGGAATATAAACTATTAAACTTGCGGCTTCCTCTGAATAAAAAGGGGAGCCCGCATGTATCATCAGGAGGCAGGCTTATGTCAAAATTATGGGGCGGCCGCTTTACAAAAGAGACTAATAAATTGGTTGAAGAGTTTACCGCTTCAATTTCTTTTGATAAAAAGCTGGTCGAGGAGGACATCGAAGGTAGCCTTGCCCATGCTAAAATGCTGGGCGAGTGTGGAATTATCCCAATGGAGGACGTCGAGAAAATTGTTGGCGGGCTCCACAAAATCCGTGAGATGGCCAAAAACAACGAGATTGAGTTTTTAATAGAAGATGAAGATATTCATATGAATGTCGAGAAGAAGCTGATTGAACTGATCGGCCCTGTTGGCGGGAAGCTGCATACGGGCAGAAGCCGGAATGACCAGGTCGCAACCGATATGCACCTGTATCTCAGGACCAAGACGAATGAATTGATTGGCCTTGTTGAAAATGTCCAGGAAGCGATTGTCGAGAAGGCAAATCAGCATATTAATACGCTGATTCCCGGCTATACCCATCTGCAGCGCGCCCAGCCAGTTTCATTCGCGCATCATTTAATGGCGTATTTTTGGATGTTTGAGCGGGACAAGGAAAGGCTCAAGGATAGCCTGAAACGCGTGAACTGGATGCCGCTGGGATCAGGGGCCCTCGCTGGGACAACCTTCCCGGTCAACCGGGAGATGACGGCCGGGCTGCTTGGTTTTGAAACGATTTACCCAAACAGCATGGATGCGGTAAGCGACAGGGACTTCATCCTCGAATTCCTATCGATTGGTTCTATTATTATTACCCATATATCAAGGCTTTCCGAAGAACTGATCATCTGGTCGAGCCAGGAATTCCGTTTTGTTGAGCTCGACGATTCTTTCTGCACAGGATCAAGCATCATGCCGCAAAAGAAAAACCCGGATGTCCCGGAGCTTTTACGAGGAAAAACAGGCAGGGTATACGGGAACCTTATCGGCCTCTTGACCGTGTTGAAAGGCTTGCCGCTTGCTTATAATAAGGACTTGCAGGAAGACAAGGAAGGCATGTTTGATACGGTTGAAACGCTGGAAGGCTCGTTGAAGCTTCTCGCACCAATGATCGAAACAATGAAAGTGAACGGTGAAGTCATGCGCCAGGCGCTGAACGAGGATTTCTCGAATGCGACCGATATCGCGGATTATCTCGCTGCAAAAGGAATGCCGTTCCGCGAAGCACACGAAGTGATTGGGAAAATAGTCCTTTACTGCATCCAGAACAACAAATACCTTCTTGAATTAACCATGGACGAATACAGGTCATTCAGTGAACTCTTCCACGGCGACATCTACAAAATCCTTACCCCTGAACACGTCGCCGGTGCGCGCAACAGCTACGGAGGAACCGCCCCGGACCAAGTTCAAAAACAAATTCAGCTTGCCAAAACCTTTCTGGCCTAGTAAGTAGCATTTGTGGGTGTCAGGCACCGCAGTGGAACATTTTTGTCCCACTATGGTGCCTGGCACCTTTTTTGGCTCTTTATGGTGCAAAACGGTATCGGTTTTGCGCGGAATAAGGCATAATATAGGAAATCATTTATTGGATAGGAGGAATTTTTCCTATGAAGCTAAGAGTTTCTGCGGTTCAGTATCATCTTCATACAATCTCTTCTTTTGAGGAATTTGCGGCTCAATGCGAGCATTATATAAAAACAGCAGAGGAGTTTGGAGCAGAGTTTGTCCTTTTTCCAGAGTTTTTCACCACCCAGCTCCTTTCAATCGGAGACGGTAAGGGCAAGGCACTGACAATCAATGACTTGCCAGGTTTTACTAAACAATACCGGGAGCTGTTTGCCTCCTTCGCTAAACAAACCGGCATGCACATCATCGGAGGCACCCATGTAGTCGAAAGGGGAGGCAAGCTGTATAATACCGCCCATTTATTTTACCCGGATGGAAGGATTGAAGAGCAGGCCAAGCTTCATATCACTCCAACCGAGGTTCATGAATGGAATATGGAGAAAGGCGACAGCTTCCGTATTTTTGACACAGAAAAAGGCAAAATTGCCATTCTTACATGCTATGATATCGAATTCCCTGAAATCGTCCGCATGGCCAAGGCGAAAGGCGCCGATGTAATTTTCTGTCCTTCATGCACCGATGACCGCCACGGCTTCCACCGTGTCCGCTACACAAGCCACGCAAGGGCAATCGAAAACCAGGTGTACGTTGTCTTGACCGGGACAGTCGGAGCGCTCCCGACAGTCGATTTCATGCGCCTGAATTTTGGCCAGGCTGTCGTGATTACCCCGAATGACATTCCTTTCCCGCCAAAAGGGCTCATGGTTGAAGGTGAAATCAATGATGATATGATTGTGACCGCAGATTTGGATCTTGAACTATTATATGAAGTCCGCGAACGTGGATCTGTGACAACATGGCGCGACCGGAGGACCGACCTATACGTGGATTGGGAAAAAACTGAATCGGAAGGGTGAGGAGAATGTACAAAAGCGAGTTTTTTGTATACGAGCAGGGAAAGCCGTATTCCGTATGCATAAGGAATTATACGAAGGATGATTTTGACGGGCTCATTGAAATCCAGTCCGAATGCTTCCCGCCGCCATTCCCCTCAGACCTTTGGTGGAACAAGGAACAATTGGCAAACCATGTGGAGTTGTTCCCAGAGGGGGCGCTTTGCGTGTTGGTTGATGGAAACCTGGCCGGTTCGCTTACCGGGCTCCGAGTCAACTTCGATCCAGCCCACCCGGACCATACGTGGGAAGACGTGACGGATAACGGATATATCCGCAATCACCTGCCAGACGGGAACTCGCTTTATATAGTAGACATCAGTGTCAGGCCAAAATATCGGAAGCTCGGCCTTGGAAAATTGATGATGCAGGCAATGTACCATGTTGTCATCGAACAAGGCATCGACAGGCTAGTTGGCGGAAGCAGGATGCCGGGCTACCACAAGGTTGCTTCGTCGATGACCCCTCAGCAATATCTTGAAAAGGTGATGGCGGGCGAACTGAAGGACCCGGTCATAACCTTCCTTCTCCGCTGCGGCCGGGTGCCGGTTGCTGTCGTGGAAAATTACCTTGACGATGAAGAATCGAAAAACCATGCTGTCATCATGGAATGGAAAAATCCATTTAAAAACGAAGGAGTACCTGGAAATGGAATATAAGCGCATAATAAGCATCGAAGACCCGAATTTTAAAAAACTGCACAATCTCATGGGGGAAATCTTCCCTCCGGAGGAAGTACTCGAATACGATTTATGGAAAGAACCGCTCGAAGACCCTGGCATCCGTGTATTCGTCGCTGTGGACGGAGATGAAGTCGTTGGCGCAACCGAATACCGCTATTATGAAAATTGGAACATTGCCATGACCGATTTCACGATTATCGGCCGGCCCGGAAAAGGAATCGGCCGCTTTCTTGCTGTTAATAGAATGAACGACCTAAAGGAGCTTGCCGGCAAAAACGGAAAGGAACAGCTGTACGGCATGTTTGCTGAAATCTATGATCCCTACCGTGTTGAGAAATACGAGTTTGGCGGGGTTAAGGTAATGGACCCGTATGTACGACGGGAAGTGCTTTCCCATCTTGGATACAAGCGCCTTGACCTTGAGTACGTCCACCCATCATGGGAGAACAATGGAGAAGCCGTCTCCGGCCTCGACCTCGGCTTCATGCCGGGCGACGAAAGCCAAGATACCGTCGAAGCCTCGCTTGTAGTAGATTTCCTGACAACCTATTACTCCGTCCTGTCCAACAAGCCAAAGGAATGGCTGGACATGATTGAATCTCTCCGGGATAAAGAAACAGTCGCCCTCTTGCCATTGTAAGCATTAACGTAACGCGCCGCCCTCATTAGTTGATGGGCGGCGCGTTTTTTTGTGTTTTGTTAACGTGGACCTTTTAATAATTTAGTTAACATAAGGGCCATCCAATGGGCTGTAAATCCCTGTTAGGCAGAATTAATCTCTTTTTTGGCATTAATAATGCTTCGTTTGGCTTTATTAATGCCAAATTCGGCGTTATTATTGCTGATTTTGGCGTTATTGCGGCTCCATTCGGCATTATTATAAGTCCATCCGGCATTATTACGCCCGGATTCGGCATTAATGCCAAAGGTTAACTAACGATAAGTTCCATTTTAACCGCGTTCTTTCTCAGTCAATCCCTTAAACTCCGCCAATCTGCCGGAAGAAGCCAGTTCAACAAGAATATTCCGAAAAGCCAGCACCGAGTCAATTTCCACGTATTCCTCATCTCCGTGCCAATTCCCTCCGGCGGGGCCAAATTCGATTGCAGGAATTCCATATTTCGAGAAAAAGACAGTATCCGCGCTGCCATGCTGGCCAAAATAATTGGCTTCCCGCTCGGTATGCCGTTGAACGATTTCGCCAAGCAGTTGCAGGAAAGGGTGGCTGCGGTCTGTATTGACGGGATTCGAAAACATCCCAGGAATAAGCTGAACGCCTTCAATTCCGCTTATTTGGCGGAGGATTTCATCTTTGTCCTGACCGGGGAGGTAGCGGATATCAAACCCCATCATGCATTCGTCTGGCACAACGTTGTAGGCGCTGCCTGCATTAATTTTAGCCAAATTGATCGACGGTTTTTCGTAATAATCACTGCTTTCGCATGCGAATGGAAGCCGAAGAATTTCACCATATATTCCGTATGCCTTCTCAATCGCGTTAATCCCTTCCCATGGGCGGCTCCCATGCGCTGCTTCTCCGGTTACCCGCAAATCAGTACGCAGAACGCCCTTCGCTTGGTTGGCAATGCCAAGGCCCGTCGGCTCTCCGCAAATCGCGAAATCCCCTCTATAGCCTTTTTCGACTAAAAAGCCTGTGCAATTGAACCCGCCAATTTCTTCATCGGAAACAATTTGCAGCTGAACCCTAATTCCGAGTTCCATGCCATTTAATTGGGAAAGTGCGGACATCATCGCCGCGACCCCGGACTTCATATCGGCCGAGCCTCTTCCGTAAATCTTTCCGTCCCGCTCAAAAGGCAGGAACTGGCCAGCCTTTGCGGCTACAACATCTACATGGCCATTTAGGACGAGAGTAAAATCGCCGCTGCCGATTTCTGAAACAAGCATTGTGTAGCCATTATTTTCAAAAGTAGAAACCGGAAGCCCGTTTCCTTGGAGCCAGTCACCGCAAAACCGTACTGCTTCATTTGCCCCTTCAACCGAACTACTGTCAATGGAAATCAAATCGTTAAGTAATTTTAGTACCAAACAAGCCATCTCCATTCAACATTCTAGTAAAAATCTATCTCTACCAGTTTACGCTAAACCGAACCCGGAATGTAGAGAAGAAAGTATCAATTCCCGTACTCATCCACATCTAAACGTTATTTTGGGGACACATTCAGTTATTCACTAGGATATCCACAGAAAGGTTGTTATTTTAACAATCATCCACAGACTTATCCACTTTATCCACAGAAATACTGCCGAATGTTATACACAAACACCGATTTCTACATACCTTTATTTTGTTATACCCACAAAATTTATCCACAATATCCCCTGTATCCACAGTCGTTCACAATTTAGTCAAATAATCACTATAAACACAGTGAAATCTATAAAAATATGTTGATAGTTTTTAAAAAAGGGAGTAAAGTAAGGGTGTAGAAAGTAAGTGAAAACCTTCACAAACTTAAACACTAAACATAAGAACTTATTCTAAATAATTTTTTTCCGTTAAGAATGTGAATAATTTCACAAAAACAAAAACAGGAGTTGGTTAAAATGAAAAAATGGTATCAAACACCACAAGTAGCAGTAATTTGGACAATCGCAAGGGTTTGGTTGGGCCTTCAATGGTTACAAGCTGGCTGGGGCAAGATAACAGGAGGTTTTGATGCAGGCGGATTCCTACAAGGCGCTATTGCAAAAGCTGGCGGAGATCATCCAGCCGTCCAAGGCTGGTATGCAGATTTCCTACAAAACGTAGCAGCTCCAAATATTGACCTCTTTAATGTCCTGATTCCTTGGGGTGAAACATTGGTTGGCTTGGGACTGATCTTGGGAGCAGCAACAATCCCTGCTTTGATAGCAGCTGCGTTCATGAACCTGAACTTCTTGCTTGCCGGTACAACAAGCACAAACCCAATCCTTTACACAGTAGCAGTTGTCCTCTTGTTCGCTGGCAGTGGTGCAACCTACTGGGGCGTTGATAGGTTTGCAGTACCTTATCTAAAAGCTGCAATCAATAAAAAGGCTGTTGCAAATAAAGCATAACTATAAAAAAGGAGCAGGGTCGCCCTGCTTCTTTTTTCATCAGTCTTTGGAAAACGAGCATTCGCCAACCTAGCCAGGCGAATGCTCGTTTTTTATTGATTATTTCCGCCTGCTTTTCGCCCTCTGGTCGGCAGCTTTTGACCTGGCCATTGCCTCTAGGTCGTCATGGTCGGCAAGGTCGCGGTCAAATTCAACGTCGCGCCCATCGGTAATTTTCAGGTTCTTTGGAGTTTGTGGCAGGGAAGTTGTGTTCTTGTCACGATTCCTGTGTCCGCGTGAACGGCCCATCACGAAAAACCCCTTTCGGAAATAAATTGCGGAGTAACCCGCAGTATTATCCTTTCCGCCACAGCCTCAGCCATAAGTGGGAAATTTTTCAGAAAAGCCGCCTTGTTTACCTTACCAGAAATATCCGCAGTCCTTCCCTTACCGCTTCCTCAGTTTCGGCCCTTCAAAGCCCGCCGCTCGGTCCGCCGCTTTAAATTCCCGCTGATAAAGAACTTCCTGCGTGGCCGTCAACGTCAGCCTCGACTTTTCCTTTTTGCGTTTTTCCATATTTGATCCCTTCCTTCTAAGAAAAGTATGCTGCTATTCCAATCCTTTCCTTAAAAAGGGGGTATGATTCAACTTTTGTATATATTTTTAAGTGCGGGTTCCAACTCTGGAAACCGGAAGTTATAACCCGTATCAAGCAATTTTTTCGGCATAACCCTTTGGCCTTCGAGTACGAGCGTGCTCATTTCACCAAGCAAAAGCTTCAACGCGAAGCCGGGAACCGGCAGCCAGTGCGGGCGCCCTAAAACCTTTCCAACCGTCTTTCCAAACCCCTTCATTGGAACAGCTTCAGGTGCGGTGAAATTAACTGGGCCACTAACTCCTTCATTTTCAATAGCAAAAAGAATCCCGAAAACGGTATCATCAAGATGAATCCACGATACCCATTGGCGTCCCGAGCCGACCGTCCCGCCGCCGAACATTTTGTACGGGAGGGCAATCCTTGGCAGCGCGCCTTCCTTCCTATCAAGGATGATCCCAAACCTGCACAGTACGGTCCGTATGCCAAGGTCCGCGGCTTTCATACTCGCATCCTCCCAGCGTTTGACTACATCCGAGAGAAAATCGTTCCCTGAAGGGCTGCCTTCGATAAACGTTTTGTCCGTGGAAGTTCCGTAAAATCCGACAGCGCTAGCGGCAATATGGACTTTCGGTTTCTCTTCCATTGAGGCCATAATCCAGACTGCTTCGTTTGCCGCGGCAAGCCTGCTCGTTAACAACCGTTCCTTACGTTCAGCAGTCCAGCGTCCGCTGTTCAGCGACTCGCCGGCAAGGTTGATAAAGACATCTATCCCCACAAGTTCATGTTCCGGCCGGCTGCCATCGGTGAGCCATTGTACATACGTTAGCCCGTTCCGGCCGCTTTCCTTTTTCTTTCTTGTTAAAATAAACACCTCATGTCCCTTCTCGAGCAAAGCTTCCGTAAGGGCGCTGCCCAAAAAACCGCTGCCCCCGGCAATCGCGATTTTCATTCCATTTCCTCCCTCTGAAAAACCTGTTAACTCTATTTTAGCTTCTTCCTATATGAAAGGCACTCTTGGTGTGTGGTACAGTGGAGAAGAGGTGAGGAAAAATGGCAATCATTACGAAAATCACCACCCAGAAGCGTGATACAGGGAGATACAATATTTATATGGATTTCGGTAAAGGGGAAGAATTCGCCTTCAGTGCCGATGAAGCCGTTATTATTAAATTTAAATTGAGAAAAGGTATGGAGCTTGATGAGTTCGCGCTGGCGGAGGTCGGATACCATGATGAAATCCGTAAAGCGTATAACAATGCAATCAACTACCTTTCCCATAAAATGAGGTCGGAAAAAGAAGTCCGCAAGCATCTGAAGGAAAAAAAGCTTGAAGAAGCAGCCATTAACGAAGTCATCCACAGGCTGCATGAACAAGGGTACTTGAATGACGCCGAATACGCCGACGCATATGTAAGGACGCAAATCAGCACAACCGATAAAGGGGCATATGTTGTCCGGATGGAGCTAAAGGAAAGAGGGATCGCCGACCCGCTCATTGAAGAAGCGCTAAAGCGATACACCCCTGAAGAACAGTTTGAAAAAGCAAAGACGCTTGCCGAAAAATATGCCCGCAAGTACTCCGGGGAATCAGAGCGGATTCTCAAGCAAAAGCTGGATGCGATGCTTCGCCGGAAGGGTTACCAGACTGACGCAATCCAATTCGCCTTGGACGAGGGCGATTTTGGCAGGAATGAGGAAGACGAACTCGAAGCAATCCGCCTGCAAGGCGAAAAGGCCCACCGCAAGCATGCCAAGCTGACGGGCTACGCCTATGAGCGGAAAATGAAAGAAACCCTTTTCCGCAAAGGGTTTCCAATTGAACTGATTGAACGCTATTTAGAAGCGCGCGGTGAAGAATAATGATCCGCGCGCTATTTTTGCCTTTCGACGATGATTTCCTTATCTCCCAATCCTTCAACAATCCGCCGGGTAACATCAAACGGGGACATGAAGTTTGAGGAATCAGCCACATGGGAGCTTCCTTCCCAAAAAGGCGTATCCATGCCGCCCATATAGGCTGCGGTGAACTTGATCCCGCTTCCTTCATACTCTTTTTGAAGGCTCTCGGTGAAGCCCCTGACCGCGAATTTGCTTGCCGAATACACGGATTCATTTGTTTTGCCGCGCAGTCCCGCGGTTGAAATGATATTGACGACGTACCCGGATTTAGTCTGTTCGAGATAAGGCAGGACTGCTTTTGTCATAAAAATAGTACCGAGTGCGTTCGCCTGGAACAGTTCGGAAATTTGTGCGTTGTCCATTTTTCCAAAAGGCCCGAAATGCCCGATTCCCGCGTTGTTTACGAGGCCACGGACAGTTTTGCCCTCGAGAGCCTGGACGAGCTTTTCCGGCAGGCTTTCCGGATCGGTAACATCAAGTTGCAGGGCAGTCGCGGATCCGCCGGAAGCCTCGATTTCTTCTTTTACGAGGAGAAGCTTGTCCAACGTCCTTCCGGCTAACAAAACATCCCATCCTTCTTTTGCTAAAAGCAGGGCGATTTCCCGTCCAAGCCCCGAGCCCGCGCCTGTTATAATAAAGGTTTCCATTGGGGTATCTCCTTCCTTTAAATGAAGCACTATCCTTTTAAAACTCCCTATAATTTACTATACTGAAGGTATTATAACAATTAAGGTGGCTTTATTGATGGAACGGGAAAAAAGGTACAGCGCCATGACGGAATATGAATTGAGGCGTGAGATTGCAACTCTCAATGAAAAGGCGAGGAAGGCTGAACAAATGGGGATGGTGAACGAATATGCCGTCCTTGAACGTAAGGCTGTGATGGCAAAAGCATATTTGCTTGATCCAAATTCATTCAAGCCTGGTGAAATTTACGAAATAGATGGCGATCCTGGTTCTTATTTTAAAATTGATTACCTGAATGGTGTGTTTGCGTGGGGATACCGCCTTGGCGGGACGGGACAGGAAGAGGCCTTGCCGATTTCAATGCTGAACCTTAAGGGCTGAAGCCAGGCACCGCTTGGTGATGCCTGGTTTCGGCCGGGGAGCGACGGGGGAAACGGTTAATACGATTTAATTTGTTCCGGGTCTCTTTGCGAAGAGGCTTTCATTCGTTCCTGGGGATGGGTATTGATGCTGCCATCCGCCCTTGTCGACGCATATTCTGCTTTTGCGCGCGGTTCTCCTTCGAACTTGTTATCATTTCCGTACGGGAAGCCCTTTGCCTTGTTTCTCATTGCTCCTGCCTCCATCCGTCACGTTTTTGCCGCAGAGCGGATTGTTCCGCGGTATGAATAGTATTTGTTCATTTTTTATCAATATGTAGCTGCATTTTCTGCCAGGGGGTGAAAAGATGAACGACTATCATGAAAGGCTGACGAAGGTTTTACTCGATAAAAATGACCATCTGTCCTATGGCCAGGCGCGGACCTGGGTTGAGCTTCTTTGGGAGGATTTTGAAACCACCTATGCGAAGGCGGGCAGGGAGTATATGGGCAGTGAAATCACTGAAAAAGTGGTGCGCCAGTGGATTGAGAATTACGGTGGAAGCCTCCACGAATTTGCCGCGCAGAATCCAAAATATGCTCATTATTTGAAACAGGATAAGAATAAATTGCATTAAGAACAAAATGCGCAAGCGCCTTCGCGACAAGCAAAAACCGCTTGTCCCTGCGATGATTATTCCAAGGAGCTTTCCTTAGTGGTCAGCCCCGACAAGCATAAGACGGGGCCCGCAGGACGGGCCTGCTCTCCGGAGGGAACCGGCTTATGACCTCGAGGGGCTAGGCGCTGGAGCTGGATTACGATAACTAATTTTGAGTTATCCACAATGTTCGATTTAAATATTTTCTGGTGTATGAAAAACGGCAGCCGCTGATGGCTGCCGTTCTATTTGTTCGTTCATCCCGGAAGGATGGCCAGTTTCTTCCGCAATTTTTCCTCACTGAAAATCCAGCCCGTATATGAATTGATCACATTCAGATCGGGGTCTAGATGGGCGACCGCCACAAATGGGTAGTGGCCGTTGCTCCGATAGCGAAGGTCGATGAACCTGACCTCGTAGTAATCGTCGAATTCCTTGACCTCCCACCTGTAAACCGGGGAAAATGACAGGAATGCGGAAATATTCGTGTCTTTTTTCGCTGCGTTGATGACTGGCGTGTCGGGAACGGGGACACGGTTGAATTTATCGAGTATCCGTACCGTCTTCCCATGTGCCCTTCCGACGAAAAATTCATTTTCGTTCATGACAGCTACCTTCCAGTGGTGAAACTTCATCGTCGGCGCGACGACAATTTGGGTTGCGTCTGGCACAATCTGTTTAACTGCGTTCACAACTTCGCGCTTGGCGGAAAACCTCAGGAAATAATAAAAAATGAGTATTCCGTACACGACGAGGAATGTATAGCCAGGAGGCGCGCCCATAATCCAGACGACCAATCCGGCGACATGGATGCCGAATATGAATGGGTCGAACGTATTGATTACGCCGAGCGCAACCCATTTACACGAAAACGGCCTCAGTGCCTGGGTTCCGTAGGCATTGAAAATATCAACAAAAACGTGCAGGAAAACGGCAATTTGCGTCCATAGCCACAGATGGAAAAGATTCGCATCCGGGTTAAAGAAAAAGATGATTCCTGTGATTAAAAGCGGCCACAGGAAAACGGCCGGAACGGAATGGGTGATTCCCCGGTGGTTCCGTATATATACCGCGTTGCTCCTTAGCTTTAAAACCGTATCTATATCCGGGATTTGTGATCCGATAATTGTCCCTATCATGACGGCGCTGGCTGTTGCTGTATGTGGTGCAACCGCCGGATCAAGAGTGGCCAAGCCTCCCAGGGCAAGCCCCATAACGACATGTGTGCCAGTATCCAAGGTGCCGGTTCCTCCTTTTCAGGATCGTTTTTCCTGTTAAAATTCCTTGCCAATAGCCAATTGGTATTTTACGTTAGTATATGGCGGCAAGTTTGCCCTAGTTGAAATAATACTATTATATTCCCACTTTACCTTGTTTTTTAACATAGGGGAGGATAAAACTCAAGATGAATCGTTTGGAAAATATTGAAAACATACAAATAAAGCAGTTCCAGGAAGACCTGATTTCCTGGTTCCGTGCTGAGCAAAGAAGCCTTCCTTGGCGGGAAGATAAGGATCCGTACAAAGTGTGGGTTTCTGAAATCATGCTGCAGCAAACGCGGGTCGATACAGTTATCCCATATTTCCAGAGGTTTTTGGAACAATTCCCGACGATTGAAGCACTGGCCGATGCGGAAGAGGATAAAGTTTTAAAAGCATGGGAAGGGCTTGGCTATTATTCAAGGGCGAGGAATCTCCAAGCCGCTGTCCGGGAAGTGAAGGAAAAATACAATGGCGTCGTCCCTGACTCTCCAAGGGAAATCGCCACTTTAAAAGGGGTCGGCCCTTATACAGCGGGAGCGATTTTAAGTATTGCGTACGGTATTCCGGAGCCTGCTGTCGATGGAAACGTCATGAGGGTTTTGTCGCGGATTTTGCTCATCCGTGAAGATATTGCGAAGCCTTCCGCGCGCAAGATCTTTGAAGAAGCGGTCAGGAAATTGATTTCCCATGAGTCGGCTTCCGACTTCAACCAGGCGTTGATGGAGCTTGGCGCGCTCATTTGCACCCCAACTTCGCCGTCTTGCCTGCTTTGCCCGGTAAGGGAGTATTGCCAGGCTTTTCATGAAGGCGAGCAAAATAGCCTTCCCATCAAGGCGAAAAAGAAAAAGCCAAAACAGGTCCGCCTTGCAGCCGCGGTTGCTGTGGACGAAAAAGGAAGGATTTTAATTAGGAAACGCCCGGCGGATGGACTTCTGGCGAATTTGTGGGAACTTCCTTCCGTCGAAGTCCATCATCCGATTGGGAACGCCCCTGAGGAACTGAAGCGTTTTTATAAAGATGCCTTTGGGGTGGAAATAATGGCTGGCGAGGCCCTTGGCCAGGTTCAGCACGTTTTTTCCCATCTTGTTTGGGACGTTACCGTCTATTTGGCACGGCTGGAAGGCCCTGTCGCTGAGAATGAAGGCCTTCGCCTTGTCCCGCTGGAAGGGCTCGTGGACTTTGCCCTTCCGGTTCCGCATCAAAAAATGCTGGCGCTTTTTACGGCGCGGAGTGAAGAGTTCAAGCTTTAATGTGGATTAAATAAAAAACAGCCGGTAAACCGGCCGAATAAAGTTGGAATTCATCATTAATCATAGGTTGTTTTTGTTCCGTGGGTATAATCGGCTTCGCCCCGATTCAGGCCGCCGCGCAGTTCAATTTCTTCAACGATTTCCCGATGGATGGTCACACCTTCTTCATTTAGATAAGGAACTACTTGCTGAAGCGAATGGTGGAAAAATGCAAGCTCGCTGTCTTCCCATTCGCTTTTCGGTTTCATTGTCAGTTCGGTCATATCCCGTCCGACATACATGGCAAATCTCCTTTCTAGCGGAACATTCATGGTTAGTGTTTGGATTCAATTGTCTTCTATACCCGTAAACGCTAAAATAAAAACAAATCAACCAGGAAAGGGATTACATAACATGACACAAAAAGTCGCACTTGTTACAGGAAGCAGCAGGGGGATCGGCAAGGCTGCCGCAATCAGGCTTGCGAAAGAAGGCTATGATATAGCAATCAATTATGCGCGCAGCAAAAGCGCCGCACTTGAAACAGCCGCTGAAATCGAGGCGCTCGGCCGGAAAGCGGTCATCATCCGGGCAAACGTCGGGGATGTTGAAAAAATCCGCTCAATGTTCGCTACAGTTGAAGAAGAATTCGGCCGGCTTGATGTTTTCGTTAATAATGCGGCTTCCGGGGTACTCCGTCCGGTTATGGAACTTGAGGAGTCGCACTGGGATTGGACAATGAACATTAATAGTAAGGCGCTCCTATTTTGCGCCCAGGAAGCTGCAAGGCTCATGGAGAAGAACGGTGGCGGAAAAATCGTCAGCATCAGTTCGATCGGTTCCATCCGCTATTTGGAAAATTACACAACGGTAGGGGTTTCGAAAGCCGCCCTTGAGGCGCTTACCCGCTATTTGGCGGTCGAGCTTGCACCGAAAAACATTGCTGTAAATGCCGTCTCCGGTGGTGCAGTCGACACCGAGGCGCTTAAGCACTTCCCGAACAGGGAGGAGCTTTTGGAGGAAGCAAGGAAAAAAACGCCAGCGGGCAGGATGGTCGAAATCGATGACCTCGTCGATACCATCATGTTCCTCGTCTCCGAACAGTCAAAAATGATTTGCGGACAGACCATCATCGTAGATGGCGGGATCTCCCTTCTCGTTTAAAATTACCCCCATGAAAAGCGTATGCCTGGAGTGGAAAACAACAATTAAAAATAACTGAGCCTCAAATTTTTACCTGCGAAATATTCAGGATAGAGCCATCCCTTCATGGACAAATTAATAGTCGTGGAGGTGATTACAATGGCAAAATTCAACCAACAGGCAAACAGGACTTCTTCCGGAACAAACATCCAGGAAGTAAGGCAGCAAAATGCCCAAGCTGGCCAAGGACAATTCGGCACTGAATTCGCGAGCGAAACAAACGCTCAAGAAGTAAGGCGCCAAAACCAACAGTCTGCTCAAGGCCAACAAGGCCAATTTGGCACTGAGTTCGGGAGCGAAACAAACGCTCAGCAAGTAAGACGCCAAAACCAGCAAGCTGAAGGCCGTAAAAACCAAAACAGCTAATTGATTGAATGTACGATGAGGCGCCCTTAACGGGGTGCCTTTTCCTTTTTCCAGTGGGCTGAAAATCATCGCGTTTTCTGGAATAAATCCTCTTTCACCTTCGACAAAACTTCCTGTGAAGCAACAGAACTAGTCAAAGGAGATGGCGAGAATTTCAAGAATACATAGGGGAACAACTAAAGCGGGCGGTGGTACAATGAAAACGTTTAGCCAAATGGTTTCCGAACAAATGAAAACGATGGAGAAACTCCTTTATTTGCAGGCAGAACTTGAACGGTGCCAGGAGATAGAAGCCGAGTTGCAAGTTCTGCAAAATGAAACAGAGCTTGAATCGATCCAGAATGAAATAAGGGGGATGAAGGCTGAGCTGAAGGATATTCAAATAAAATTCGAGGAACAAACCGAAGAGGTTATCCGGTCCTACCAGCTTGGAAACAATGATGTGAAAGAGGTATCCGGTTAATGGAGAAAATGAAATTTTTTAAGGGCCATTTTGCTTCCGATAATGGCTCTTTTGTTTTAAAAATGCCATTTAACCGTTATAATAGGAGAAAACAGGAATAGCCTTTTGTTGCCTTTTGTCGTTTTTTTGTTTTATTATAGGTTGCAAAGCGTTCGGGAAATGAAAGTAGGGGAGATTCATGGGTTTACCCATTGAAGGAGAACCAATGCAAATACACAGCTATAAACATAATGGGCATATCCATCGCATATGGGAAGAAACCACCATTCTTAAAGGGACCCAAAACCTTGTGATTGGAGGCAACGACAGGACCGTTGTCACGGAATCCGACGGACGGACATGGTTAACGCGGGAGCCGGCCATTTGCTATTTCCATTCGGAATGCTGGTTCAATGTGATTGGAATGCTCCGTGAAGATGGTGTCCATTATTATTGTAATATCAGTTCTCCGTTCATTTTTGACGGGGAATCTTTGAAGTATATCGATTATGACCTTGATATCAAAGTATTTCCGGATATGACCTTCAATTTGCTTGATGAGGATGAATATGAGCGCCACCGACGTGAAATGAATTATCCAGATGTCATCGACCAGATCCTTAAGAGGAACGTTGAAAAACTAATCAGATGGATTCGCCAGCGCAAAGGGCCGTTCGCGCCTGATTTCATTGATACATGGTATGAACGCTACCTCTCATTGAGGAAATAGGCAGTCATGAGCCCTGTTGATTACATCAACAGGTTTTTGTTTGAAAAGGGGGAGGGGACAGTTTGGGCAGCATCAGGAGGTATCTTCATTATGTTAAACCGTACAAATGGCAAATAATCGGGACGATACTTATCGGAATTATAAAATTTGCCATTCCACTTATTATCCCGTTGCTAATAAAATATGTCGTCGATGATATTGTTGGCGGGACAATGCCAAAATCGGAAAAGGTGGACAAGCTATTTTTAATCATGGGGATTATGCTTGTCATTTTTGTTATTTTGCGGCCGCCAGTAGAGTATTACCGGCAGTATTTCGCCCAATGGACCTCCAGCAAAATCCTTTATGATATTAGGGATAAACTGTATACCCACATGCAAAAATTAAGCTTCAAATATTACTCCAATACAAAAGCGGGGGAAGTTATTTCCCGGGTCATCAATGATGTTGAGCAGACAAAGGCGTTCGTCATTTCCGGATTAATGAACCTGTGGCTTGATGTCGCGACAATCCTAATTGCGATTGGCTTTATGTTTACAATGAATGTGAAACTCACAATCGTGTCGATCATTCTGTTCCCACTTTACGCATTTTCTGTAAAGTTTTTTTTCGGAAATTTAAGGAGCCTGACCCGGAACCGTTCACAGGCGCTAGCGGAAGTCCAAAGCTACCTGCATGAACGCGTGCAGGGAATGTCTGTGATTAAAAGTTTCGCTATCGAAGAGCATGAGCAAAAGCAATTTGACCGGACAAACAAGAATTTTTTACAAAAAGCGCTTGAACATACGAGCTGGAACGCCAAAGCGTTCGCAGTGGTCAATACGATTACGGACATCGCCCCGCTTCTCGTTATCGGCTACTCCGGCTATCTTGTCATTGAAAACCAGCTGACGGTAGGGACCATGGTCGCCTTTATCGCTTATATTGACAGGCTGTACAATCCGCTCAGGAGGCTCGTGAACTCGTCGACCACGATTACGCAGTCATTCGCTTCCATGGACCGCGTGTTTGAATTCGCCGACGAAAAATACGATATTGTCGATAAACCGGGAGCAATTGACTGCACATCCGTAAATGGGCATATTTCTTTTGAAAACGTCAGCTTTTCATATGGCGAAAGCGAGGAAATGGTGCTGAAGAATATCAACCTTGAAGCGAACAAAGGCGAAACGATAGCCCTAGTCGGGATGAGCGGAGGAGGAAAGTCTTCGCTCGTCAGCCTGATCCCAAGGTTTTATGATGTAACCGAAGGCAGGATTTTGCTCGATGGAACGGATATCCGGTCGTTCAAGGTCCAGACGCTTCGTGATAAAATTGGGGTCGTGTTCCAGGACAATATTCTATTCAGCGACTCGGTCCGGTCGAATATCCTTCTCGGAAAGCCGGGTGCAACTGACGAGGAAGTCGAAGCGGCGGCCCAGGCAGCCAACGCGACCGAATTCATTGCGAATTTGCCGGAAGGGTATGAAACGAAGGTCGGCGAACGGGGAGTCAAGCTTTCCGGCGGCCAGAAGCAGCGGATTGCGATTGCGCGTGTTTTCCTGAAAAATCCGCCAATCCTGATCCTCGATGAAGCTACTTCTGCACTCGACCTCGAGAGCGAGCACCAGATCCAGGAGGCGCTCGAAAAGCTCGCGAAGGATAGGACAACCTTCATCGTTGCCCACCGCCTGTCAACAATCACCCATGCCGATAAAATCGTCCTCATTGAACATGGAAGGATTGTCGAAATCGGCACCCATGAGGAATTAATGGAAAAGCAAGGCAGCTACTACCGGCTTTTCCAGGTCCAGCAGCTCGAACAAAAAACCGGAACGGAGTAATTGGCTCTGGACCGGTTTTTTTGTGAAAATATAAGTTCAAGGATACCCGATGTTTGGACAGTAAAGTGAATTTTCAAGGGATGCGTGTCCAAAGAACCCTGGTCTCTGGACAGCAAAATGAATTTTCCAAGGTTGTGTGTCCAAAGAATCCTGGTATTTGGACAGTAAAGTGAATTTTCAAGCGCTGTATGTCCAAAGATACCCCATCCGGAAGGCTTATTTTTTTTTCAAAAAATTAGTCCTTTCAAACAAAAGAGCACCAGTTTACCCTGGTGCTCGCTTTTAACAAAAATACTACTCCAAAACCTGTTCCTCAATCTCGACTTCGTTTTCGCCTCGATGGTAGGACAGAAAGCTTGTGACAAGTATATCGAGATGCTCCACATGCTCGCCGTAGTCAAGGATGGCGGATACGATTTGCAACGTATGGTAAAGGTGATTATCTTCTTCTTCCTCGTATTCCTTTTGCCGCGCAATGAAAAGCCGGAACACTTCCCGCTTATCGAGGCACTGCACCGGGTTTTCCTCCGCAGCTTCCTGGCGCACTTTCCCGATATATTTCAGCATGATTTGCTCATGGACGGTAATCAGGCAGTCAAGCTGTTCTTGAATAGACTGCTTGTAATGTTCCGGAAGCATATGGTATTCGTTCTCGAAACGATGCAGGCGGTTCAGCATCTCCAGCGCTTTTTCCGAAGTTGACAGCATATTCCTGTAAACAACAAGCTTGCGAGCTTTTACCGCGTCCTCCCGCTTGAAATACTTTCTTTCCTCTTTATACATCGAGTAAAGGGCGTCTGCCTTGGATAGTGTTTTCCGCAGTTTTTCAATTTCACTTTTGAGCAGATTGTGATCGGAGGCGTTCCGGGCTGTCAACCTGATCCACCGGATAATGTCCCCGGTCGCATCGGATATTTTATGGTACAGTCTGTTTTCATACCGGGGCGGGAGGAAAACAAGGTTAACAATAAACGCTGAGAATACTCCAAGCATAATCGTCGAAAACCGGATGGCGGCGAATTCTAGGAACTGATCGCCAGGCGATTCCATGATTGAAATGAGCGTTACGAGCGAAAGGCCGATTGTATTTTCAAGCTTTAGTTTTAAGTTAATTGTAATGACGATAATGACAGCAATGCCGATTACCATGATATGGTTACCAAGAAGGAGTACAAAGGCTGTCGCGATTATCGCTCCGATTAAATTCCCCTGCACCTGTTCAAGGATGGATTGGTAGGATCTATAGATGGTTGGCTGCACCGCGAAAATGGCGGCAATCCCGGCCATTACCGGCGACGGCACATTCAGCAGCTCGCTGAGCAAAAGCGCCAGCATAATGGCGATTCCCGTCTTTAAAATACGAGCACCTAACTTCATTGAAAAAATTCCCTTCAAACGATTCTCTAATACAGCAAGTATAGCCCAAAATAAATAACTGTCCAGCCTTGTGCAAAAAAACTGAAGATTAATGTCTTCCTTTACTTTTTACTCATTTCCGGCCAAGTTAAACAATTCAGTACTATACAATGAGAATCGAATCGAAGCAAGTGTATTTTTTGTGAAAAATTACCCGGGTATTCGGCAAGATTAGGCGGGGTTCGGCAAGATTAGCCGGGTGTTCGGCAAAATTACCCGAGTATTCGGCAAGACTAGCCGGGTGTTCGGCAAGATTAGCCGCGTGTTCGGCAAGATTAGCCGGGTGTTCGGCCAGATTAATCAGGTGTTCGGCAAGATTAGCCGGGTATTCGGCAAGATTCCTAGGTGTTCGGCAAAAATCCAGAGCCGCTTTCGACTCTGGATTTCAACTTAATTTTCTTCATTCATAAGCGAATAAAACGCATTGTCAACCGCATGAAGCGTGGCCTCGATGTCCTCTTCCGTATGGGCGATGGTTACAAACCAAGCTTCATATTTGGAAGGGGCCAAATTGATGCCCTGGTGGAGCATCAGCTTGAAGAACCGCGCGAACATTTCGCCGTCCGTATTTTCCGCCTGCTCGTAATTTTCAACCTTTTCTTTTGTAAAATAAATCGTCAGCGCGCCTTTGAGCCGGTTGATGGTGATTGGTACGCTATGCCTTTCCGCTGCTTCAAGGATGCCTTTTTCAAGCAATTCGCCCAAAAGGTCAAGGTATTCATAAACGCCATCCTGCTTCAGGACTTCCAGGCAGGCAATCCCGGAGAGCATCGATGCCGGGTTTCCGGCCATCGTCCCGGCTTGGTATGCCGGACCGAGCGGGGCAACCTTTTCCATGATTTCCTGTTTGCCGCCGTACGCGCCGATTGGCAGCCCGCCTCCAATAATTTTACCGAGAGCGGTCAAATCAGGCGTGATGCCGAGAAGATCTTGCGCGCCTCCGTACATAAACCGGAACGCCGTTATCACTTCATCAAAAATGAGCAGCGCGCCAGCATCATGGGTAAGCTCTTTTACCTGCTCAAGGAATCCGGGTTTTGGTTCGACAATGCCGAAATTGCCGACAATGGGTTCAATCATGACGGCAGCAACCTGGTCGCCCCATTTTTCAAGCGCGTCCTTTAGAGGCTCGATCTCGTTAAACGGAACTGTTATTACTTCCTGGGCAATGCTCTTTGGAACGCCGGCGGAATCAGGAGTCCCTAGAGTGGATGGACCCGAACCGGCAGCGACAAGGACAAGGTCGGAGTGGCCATGATAACAGCCCGCGAACTTGATGATTTTATCCCGGCCCGTATAGGCCCGCGCGACCCGAATCGTCGTCATGACCGCTTCTGTTCCTGAGTTCACAAAGCGCACCTTGTCCATTCCAGGCATCGCTTCCTTCAGCATTTTTGCAAGTTTAATTTCATGGGGAGTAGGCGTTCCATACAGGACGCCGCTCTCCGCCGCTTTTTTTATCGCCTTCGTAATATGTGGATGGGCGTGTCCAGTGATGATTGGCCCGTATGCCGCTAGATAATCGATGTATTGATTTCCGTCTACATCCCAAAAATACGCTCCTGACGCGCGTTCCATCACGACCGGCGACCCGCCGCCTACCGCCTTATAGGAACGGGAGGGGCTGTTTACCCCGCCAACAATATGTTCAAGTGCTTCGTTATGTAGTTTTTCAGAATTGGAAAAGTTCATTTTGGAATCCTCCTCGTTATTTCTTTCCTATAATATCATTGTTTCTTCCATAAGGCTGAATTTTTTGCAAGCACGTAAAACATGCAATTTTATAGAAAGTTCTCTGTATTCCGAATTAGCCGTAATAATGCGGGAAAGTTGTACTGGGAGCAAGGATTGGATAAACTGAATTGTTAGAGCGCAGCTTTTTGGAGGACTGAAAATGAATCAACATAATGCTATTGAAGTAGTAGGGTTGCGGAAGGAATTCAAATCGCACTTAAGCCGATCGGGCCTTTCGGGTGCATTCCGTGATCTGTTTACACGAAATTATAAAATCGTTCCGGCGGTTAATGATATAAGCTTTAAGGTAAAGCAGGGAGAAATGGTTGGCTACATCGGCGAAAACGGGGCCGGAAAGTCGACGACAATCAAGATGCTTACTGGCATCCTGACGCCTACCTCCGGGAAAATCATCGTCAATGGAATGGATCCGCATAAGGAAAGGGAGCGGTTTGTCCAGACAATCGGCGTCGTTTTCGGGCAGCGTTCCCAGCTTTGGTGGGATATCGCCGTCCAGGAATCGTTCCGGCTTTTGAAAAAAGTCTATAAAGTCTCCGATGCGGACTACAATTCGCATATGGACCATGTGATCAAAACGCTTGAGATTGGGCCGCTGCTTGACAAGCCGGTCCGGAAGCTGTCCCTTGGGCAAAGGATGCGCTGCGAACTCGCGGCCGCACTAATCCACAACCCGCCGCTTTTGTTCCTGGACGAACCAACCATTGGCCTGGATGTGCTCGTCAAACTTCGCATCCGTGACTTTTTAAAAGAAATCAACGAAAAATACAACACGACCATTCTGCTGACGACCCATGACCTTTCGGATATTGAAGCGCTTTGCGAACGGGTCATCATGCTTGATGAAGGAAGCATAATTTATGACGGCCCGCTGAACGACCTGAAAGAAAGATGGGCTGAAGGCAAGCAGCTACAATTCGAATTTCTTGAAAAAGTTGACTTGGCGGCATTGCAGCATACAACCTTGGGGATGCCGGTCAAATGGGAAATGGACGAAAAAGGCCAGGTGTTCACTGCCCAGACCGATGATATGGATGAAGTGATTTCGCAAGTCATTTCAAAGGTCGTTTCTTCTTTTAAAATAAAGGATATTAAAATCAATGAAATATCAACAGAAGAAATCATCCGAAATATTTACGAAAAAGGTTCAGCATAGGGAGGCTGCAGATGGACAAGTACCTTGAAATGGTTCGGATGCGGTTTTTAATGATGCTGGCGTACCGAACAAATTATTATACTGGAATACTTATATACAGCATCAATATTGGCGCCTATTATTTCCTTTGGAGCGCAATCTACAGCGGGAAGGAAAGCATCCAGGGGCTATCCGTAAGCCAGATGACAACGTACGTGGCAATCGCCTGGATGGCGAGAGCGTTTTATTTTAACAATCTCGACCGTGAAATGGCGCTTGAAATTATGGAAGGGAAAGTAGCGATTGAACTGATTCGGCCTTACAGCTACCTAGGGATGAAAACAATGCAAGGGTTTGGCGAAGGAATTTTCCGGCTGCTGTTTTTCTCCGTACCGGGGATGGTCATCGTTTCGCTAATCTTTCCTGTAAAGCTGATTTGGGATCCCGCTGTCTGGGGGCTGTTTGCGATATCGATTTTCTTCAGTTTCCTGATCAATACGCAAATCAATCTGTTAACGGGGATTACGACATTTTTCTTATATAATAACGCCGGGCTTATTCGGGCGAAAAGGGTCGTCATCGATTTGTTTTCCGGGCTGCTTTTGCCGATGAGCTTTTTTCCCGGCTGGGCGCAGGAAATTATGAAGTACTTGCCGTTTCAGGGCATCAGCTATATCCCAAGCATGATTGTCACAAAGGGTTTTTCCAACGGGCAGGCGCTTGAAGCGATTCTGCAGCAAGCTGTCTGGGTGCTCTTCCTGCTCATCCCGATCATCATTCTTTGGCAGCTGGCCAAGAAACAGCTTGTTATTCAGGGGGGCTGACCGTGTTTTATGCATCAATGTTTTTCCAATATGCCGGGCAGTATATGAAAACAAGGCTCCAGTACAGGGCCGACCTCCTTGTCGAAATTTTATCCGACCTGCTGTCCCAGGCTGTCAACTTCATTTTCATCCTTGTCGTTTTCGGGCATACATCGCTTCTGAACGGCTGGAGCAGGGATGAAATTATCTTTATCTATGGATTTTTCCTTGTCCCTTATGCTGTTTTTTCGGCATTCTTCAATATTTGGGATTTCAATGAACGTTATATTGTCAAAGGGGAAATGGACAGGATTTTGACAAGGCCAATCCATAGCCTTTTTCAAATTATCCTTGAGCGGCTGGAACTGGAAGGGCTTTTTGGAGCGGTCACGGGAATCGCAGTCATGTTGTACGCCGGCCATAACCTTGGCCTTCAATGGTCATGGGCCGATCCGTTCATTTTTCTGCTGTTTGTGGCGGGAGGAGCGCTCATTTACGGCGGCGTGTTTGTCATGCTCGCCTGCATCAGCTTTTGGGCCGATGCCCGGACATCAATTATGCCGATGATGTACAACATCGGGAATTACGGACGTTATCCCGTCGACATCTACAACAAGGCAATCCGGTTTGTTTTGACATGGATTTTGCCGTTCGCGTTCGTCGGCGTGTACCCAGCTGCCTTTTTCCTTGGGAGGGAAGAGTGGTACGGCTACGCCTTCCTCACACCGGTCATGGGCATTCTCTTCTTCGCGGTTTCCGTATTCCTGTGGAACCAGGGGGTAAAGCAATACCGGGGAGCGGGGAACTAGAATTGACAAGTTGGTCGAATTTTTAATAAAAAAACCGCCTCCGTTTTACTAAATCGGCAGGCGGTTTTCTTATATTAAAAAAGTATTTCTATTGCCTCAGAATAACGATTGTCACCCTGCGATTTGCCTGGCGGTGTTCATCAGTATCGTTAGGGAACAGCGGATGGAATTCGCCGAACCCGGAAAACTGGAGTCGGCTGGTGTCAACATTTTTTGACTCAAAATAGTAAAGGACACTGACTGCCCTGGCAGCGGAAAGTTCCCAGTTCGTCCTGTAAATCGTATTGGTTGCCGGTACATTGTCGGTATGTCCTTCGATGCTTACAGGGTTCGGAACGGTGTTGATTAGGCCGACCATCCCATCCAGCGTTTTAAAGGAGTTTGGCTTCAGCTCGGCCCTGCCCGAGTCGAAAAGGATGACATCCTTCAAAGACACTTCAATTCCTTTTTTAGACTCTTGAAGGGAAACGACAGCTTCCAATTTATTATTCTTAATATAATTTTCAAGCTTGATTTTCAGTGCATCTAGCTCTGCATCTTTTTTGTCTTCCTTCGGCGGTTCTACAACCGGAGTTTCCGGCGTTGGCATGTGCGGTGACAGCCCTGCGTTATTATCGGGAATCTTCGTCCCGGTCAGTTCAGACTTGAACGATTCCATAAGGTATTGGTACTTGGCGACATCAATTGTACTTGCCGCGTAAAGGACAATAAATAATGCCAGTAAAAGCGTCAACAAGTCCGCATACGGGATCAGCCATGATTCATCAACATGCTCGTCTTCGCCATGTTCGAATTTCCTTCTGTGCTTCCTCATGCGGATTTCTCCTCAAGCAAGGCGGATTTGTCCAGGTTTTCATACTCTTTCCGTTCCGACAAAGGAATATGGACGGTCAGCTTTTTCTCCAATGCGCCAGGCACGATTCCTTCGTAAATGGCAAGCAAACCTTCGATGATGATAAGCTTTGAGTCCTGTTCACGCTTTGAAATGCGCTTTAGTTTGGTTGCGAGCGGATGCCAAAGGACATAACCGGAAAAAATACCAAGCAGCGTCGCGATGAAAGCGGCCGCAATCGAATGGCCGATTTTTTCAATTTCCGACAGAGAGCCAAGCGCGGCGATTAGGCCTACTACCGCACCGAGTACCCCAAGGGTCGGGGCGTACATTCCCGCCTGGGAAAAAATTAGCGCTCCGGCCTGGTGCCGCTTTTGGATGGCCTCCACTTCCTCGAACAAAACTTCCTCGATAAATTCAGCTTCGTATCCATCGATGATCATTTCCAGCCCTTTTTTGAAAAAAGGATCCGTTGTCGATTCGGCAATTTCTTCCAACGCGAGAAAACCTTCTTTTTTGGCAATCTCAGCGCAAGCAATCAATTTCGCGATCGTTTCCGCATTGGAAGGGAGCTTTGGTTCGAACATCGCAATTTTCAACAATTTAGGGAACTTTTTCATTTCCTTGAACGGAAATGCGACAAACAGAGCAGCCGCCGTCCCTCCGAAAATAATCAAATATGCGGCGGGATTATTGAGCGAGGCGAGGGGCGCGCCCTTTAAAACCATCCCAAAACCAATAGCCAGCAATGCCAATAATATTCCAAAAATACTAGACATGAATTTCTCCTTTGGTTTATCTTTAATTTAACTTGATACTTGCCATTGTAAAGGACAAGGCAAAATTCGACAATTGTATTTTTTTAAAAATATTCGACACCGGCGTGACGGAGGAGGCCCGAATTGAAGATACAACAAAGCCACGGAATTGGCCACGAACGCTTTTTGGCGGTAAGGGAAAAGGGTAAGGAAACACACTCCTTCCAGCAAATTTTCCAGGACAGCCAGGTTGGTCTGAGCCAAGAACGGCTTCAGTCGCTATTGTCCCAATTGGACAGAAATGGAAGCCGCCTTGCCGTTTCGAGGACGATCCAGGATTTATTGGCCTACAAGCAAACAATCAAGGAATTTCTTCAGGAAGTTGTCCAAAATGGATTTTCCCTTGATGAACACCGCAGCTTCCAGCAAAGCGGCCGTGAGAAGAAATTAATTTTAATAAAACAGGTGGACACCCATTTGCTCGAATTGTCCGATCAGGTTTTTGACAAGCAAACTACAACTGTTAGCCTGCTTGACAAACTTGGCGAGATTAAAGGGCTTTTGGTGAATCTGTACATGTAGATAAGGGGGAGACGACATGCTAAGAGGCATTGATTCGGCGGCATCGGGCATGATTGCGCTGCAGCGGAAGCAGGATGCGCTGACGAATAACCTGGCCAATGCGGAAACGCCTGGATTCAAACAGGATGCGAGCCCGCTCCGTTCATTTCCCGAAGTATTGCTTGAGCAGATCCGCGGAAAAGAAAGCGGGGCCCAGGCCAGAATGGGAACGTTATCAATGGGCGTTTACAACCAGGAAACGCTGCCGTTATTTTTACAAGGGACGCTTACGGAAACGAACATGCCGTTTGATTTCGCGATAAGCGACCAAGGATTAGAACCGATTCAGGTGGACGGCCGGATGGTGAAGCCAGCAGCATTCTTTGCGGTCCAAACTGCGGATGGTGCTATGCGGCTGACCCGGAATGGACGTTTTTCAGTTAACGAAAACGGCGAGCTAGTAACAGCTACAGGGGATTTTGTTTTAGGGAAAAATGGAAACAGGATTACTGGGCTGGACCCGCTTTTAAAAGATGTCACGATCTCTGTGGACGGGGAAATTATTGCATTTCCAAATGAGCCTCAGCGGACGAGGACTGTTGGATCGATCGGGATGGTCATTGTTGAAAATCCGAACCTGCTGATTAAAAGGGACAATGGGCAGTTCGAGCTAGAAGGACAGGAAATGGCCATGGTAACCGGTAATCTGCCTGCCGGGCTCCAGCTGCACCATAAAACGCTGGAGCAGTCAAATGTTGATCTATCTCAGACGATTACCGAAATGATGGCCAACATTCGCCTGTATGAGGCAAATCAGAAAGTACTCCAGGCATACGACAAATCATTAGAGCAGTTGAATACGATTGGAAGGGTATAAAAACCATGAGCTCATCTTTATTTATTGCAACGTCAGGCATCAAGGCATACCAGGGAAAGCTTGATACGATTGCCAACAACATCGCGAATGTTGAATCGGCTGGGTATAAGCGCAGGGAAGCGGCATTTTCCGAAAATCTTGCCGCATCGATCCGGCAACAGCCGGAGGCGGAAAAAGAAGTTGGTCGGCTCACGCCGGACGGGCTGAGGGTTTCCTATGGTTCGCGGATTGCGGCGACGCCATTGGATTTGACTCAGGGAGCGCCGAAGCAAACGGACCAGCCATTCGATTTCATGATTGAAGGCGAAGGTTACTTCCAAGTTCGGCGGGCAACTGGGACAGGTACGGAAATTTTATTCACAAGGAACGGGGCTTTTCAAAAATCGCCTATAGGTCCGGGGCGGTTCCAGCTAGTCAACTCGCAGGGAGATGTCTTGCTTGGAGCGAACGGCAATCCGATTGAACTGAATGAAAACGGGACCTTCACCGTCGCGGCAAACGGAACCATTGAAGGAACCGGCCAGCAAATCGGGCTTGTCGGTTTTACAAATGCGCAGCTCCTTAAGGACGAAGGTGGAGTTTATCGGCTGACCGGCGGGAATGTGTTCATGGCTCCGGGCGACTCCTTCCAAATCAGGCAAGGGTTCCTGGAAAGTTCGAATGTCAGCTTGAACCAGGAAATGACCGACATGATCAAGGCCCAGCGCGGTTTCCAAGCAAATTCAAGGGCGCTTAGCTATGCGGACCAGATGATGGGAATCGCGAATGGAATCATGAGGACATAACACCAACGATACGGCGTTCGCACTAATGATTAGTGCCCGCCGTATTTTTATTATTTTTTTTCATAAAACAGTGAAAACCCCCTAGTCGGCCATAGATAACAAGTCGATACATGGAGTAAGAGATAGTTTGAAAGGAGCGGGCCGTTATGAAAATCAATCCATTTAACCGAATCGATGCTGCCTATCAGGCTTATCGGAAAAATCAGCCCAGCCGCACAGAAGGAACGAAAAAGGACAAGGTTGATACAGTAGAATTATCAAGCGAAGCACAACTTCAAATCCAAAAGGATAAAGAATTGAGAATACAGCAATTGAAATCGCAAATAGAAAATGGCACATACAAAGTAGACAGCGAAAAAATCGCCGATAAATTGATTTCGCTGTGGAAATCCGGAGCAAAGCTGGATGAATAAGCTTCTGGAAGTACTGCAGCTATTGGCGGATTTGCACAACAAGCTTCTGGAAACAGCGAAAAAGAAACAGGAAATTTTAATTTCAGGGGACGTACAGCAGCTTCTCCCATTGATTGCCGAGGAGTCCAAGCTTCTCAAACGAATCAAACAGGCAGAGGAAGAGCGCACGAGAGCACTCGGCGAAGATGTGAATCTGTCATTTTCAAGGTTGATTGAGCAGCAGCCCGAAGGCGACCTGAAAGAAAAATTGAAATCGATTTTAAGCGTACTTCAGCAGCGGTTCGAGGAAATCGGGCGGGTCAACCATATGAACCAGCAGCTCCTCGAACAATCGCTGACATATACACAATACATGATTAATCAAATCCTGCCTGCATCAGAAGGGCCTGGCCTTTACAGCGCAGGAGCAAACCCGAAGGAAATGAACGAATCCGTTCGGCTGTTTGACGCAAAAGCATAGGGGAGAACGATATGTATTCTACCTTTCACGGTTTGGAAGTAGGGAAAAGGGCCATCCTTTCACAGCAAACGGCCCTAACCGTCACAGGACATAATATTGCAAACGCAAATACAAAAGGATACACAAGGCAGGAAGCAGTCCTTAACGCGACAACTCCGCTATCCTCGCCCGGCATCCAAAATGGAACGCTTCCGATACAGCTTGGAACAGGAGTTGAAGTTTCCGAGTTTCGGAGGATCAGGGAAGGGTTCCTGGACAAACAATACCAAAGTGTGCAACAGCAGGCGGGCTATTGGGATGCGAAATCGGGAAGCCTCTCCGCACTTGAAAGTATTTTCGATGATTTGTCGGACGGCGGATTGGACGGTTCCATCCAGCGTTTTTGGCAAAGCCTGCAAGAGCTTGCGAAACGGCCGGATGATTTATCGGTAAGAGTTGTCGCTGCCGCATCCGGGAAGGAAGTTGCCGACCGGCTCAACCAAATCCATTCGGATATCGGGATGGTTGAAACAAGCATCGCTGACCAGCTTAACGTGAAGGCAAACGAAATCAACTCTACGGCAAACGAAATTGCCTCGCTTAATCTGAAAATTGCTCAAGTCGTCGCGGGAGGAAATCAGCCGAACGATTTGCTCGATAGGCGTGACATGCTTTTGGATAGGCTGTCGAGGCTTGTTGATATTGAAACAACGCCGGGGCAGAATGGGCAAGTGGATGTATACGTAGGCGGCTCTCAAATGATAAAGGGTGGCAGTGTAGATAAGCCTTTTGGCATTGATATATTAAACAAGACGGCAACAATGGCCGGTTTTCCTGTCACGTTAAAGGGCGGCGAAGTACAGGGCCTTCTTGAAACGCACGGCTATACAACCGGTGGAACAACGGCCGGAACGATCCCGGCACTTAAGACGAAGCTGGATGATCTGGCGAAAGCAATCGCGGACAGCATTAACGGAATCCATTCCAGTGACGATGCGCGGAGCCTTGAGTATTTTGATAAAAAGAAAAACGATCCAACGGTACAGCCAGATAAGCTGCTGTTTTTTGTTGATAAAAACGATCCGACAAAGCCGCCAACAAATGCGGACAGCATCATGCTAAATCCGCTTCTGAAGGATTTCCCGGCGAAACTTGCCGCGGCAGCAATTGAGAATGTCGGGGATGGCTCGAATGCAAGTAAGATGAGCGAAGTGCTACAAGGGAAACTATCAATTGGCGGGACAATCGCTTCAGTTGGCGACTTTTATAAAACTATAATCGGCGAGCTTGGGACCGACATCGAGGCTGCCAACAATTGGAGCAATAACGCAAATGCGATGGCGCAACAGGTCGAGAACCAAAGACAGTCTGTTTCCGGGGTTTCCATTGACGAAGAATTAACGAATATGGTCCGGTACCAGCAGGCATACAATGCCGCAGCACGTTATGTATCGGCAGTGAATGAAATGCTAAATGTGTTGATAAATGGGATGAAGTAACGGTTGGCCGGAAAGGAGGAACATGATGCGGGTAACACAAATAATGATAAACAATCAATTCATGAAAAATCTTCATAAAAATAACCGTGCAGTCGAGACGCTCCAGGGGCAAATAGCATCAGGGAAAGTGTTTGATAAGATTTCCTCAAACCCAGGAGCTGCTTTAAAAAGCCTTTCGCACAAATCCGATTTGGCGAAACTGGAGCAATATCAGAAAAATGCCCAGGACGGAATCAATTGGAGCTTGGCAATGGACGATGCGCTCGACGATGTGACTGGAGTTATGCAGCGGGTCCGTGAACTTACCGTCCAGGGAAGCAATGATTCATTCAGCCCTACGGACAGGAACAGTATTGCCATCGAGATTCGCTCGCTCATCAATCAGGCAGGCACAATCGCTAATACCCGGTTTGGAAACGGCTATTTGTTTTCCGGGACTGATATTGAAAGCCAGCCATTTTCGAATGGCGCTTTGCAGCCTGTCAGCCAAGATGGCATGAAATGGCAGATTGGCAAAGGGATGCATGCTGAAGTGAAGGTCAGCGCCGGTTCGGTTTTTGGCCATACGGAAAGCGGCAGGGACCTTTTCCAAACTATTACCGCTTTGGCTGAAAAGTTGGAGGATGGAGAAAACCCGGGGAACTTCCTATCAGAAATCGATGGGCATATGGACAATGTCCTGGCTCAGCGCGCAGTAGTCGGCTCCAGCCAGAAACTTCTGGAGCAAGCTTCTAGCAGGTTGGATCAAGCGCATTTTCTGACAGAGAAAATGCTGACGGAATTGGAAGGAACAGATATCGCGAAAGCATTCACTGAGCTTTCTTTACAGGAATCGGCCATCAAAGCCTCGCTTTCAGCCGGTGCGAAAATGATGCAGCTAAGCCTTGCTGATTTCCTGCGCTAGAATAATCACTCGGCAGAGCGGGCGGAATAGGGAATATGGTTTAATACTTTGAAAATCCCCATCCAGCCAAACAGGAGATGGGGATTTTTTATTTTTAGGTTACCTAATGGGGAGAGTGCGGGGGCATGCAGGATCAACAGCTTATCATACTAGGGGCTTTAGTGGTTATATTCCTCATTGCGGCTATTTTTCTTTTTTTAAAAAACAGAAAGTCTAAAAGCCCGATAGAGTCAAAAAAAGAGGAAAAAGTAGAAAATAAGAGAGAGAACTTCAGGGTCCATGTTGATGATGACGATTCGGTAATGGTGGTTAAAAAAATTGGCGCTGATGTTATGAACAAAGAATATACATGCAAACTGGTTGATATCAGCGCGGGAGGAGCGGGGGTCTTTTGTGAGGAGGATTTTCCTTTAAAGGATCAGATATTCGTCATACTCCATTTCTCTTTGAACAAGGAGCAGTTCACATTCAACGGAAGAATTGTCCGAAAAATCGAAAGCCTGGGAAGGAAACACTCACTCTACGGAATTCAGTTTCTTGACATGCCCGTAGCCGATGAAAACAGGCTTATAAAAGAAATCATCGCCATCGAAAACAATAGAAGAAAAATATCAATAAAATAAAAAAAATTATCGAATACCCTCTACACTTTTAAAAACAATGTCGATACATAAAAGTACAGAGGGAAAATATTTCCTCAATAAAAGGAGGGTACATAAAATGATTATCAACAATAACATTGGAGCATTGAACACTCACCGCCAACTGACTCTTAACAGTGCAAACCAGGCAAAAAGCATGGAGAAACTTTCTTCTGGCCTTCGTATTAACCGTGGTGCAGATGATGCAGCAGGCCTTTCCATCTCTGAAAAAATGCGCGCACAAATCCGTGGCTTGGATCAAGCTCAGCGTAACGCTCAGGATGGTATTTCTTTAATCCAAACAGCAGATGGAGCTTTGAATGAAACTCATGCAGTACTTCAACGTATGAGGGAGCTAATTGTGCAGGGTGGAAGTGATACATTGGATGCTAATGATACCGCCGCTATTGATAAAGAGTTAACAGAGCTACTAGGTCAGATTGATGACATTTCTGGCAGAACAGATTTCAATGGTTCAAAGTTACTGGATGGCACTTTTAAGGATGGTAAGACATTACAAGTTGGTGCCAATAATCTTGAAACTTTGACAATTACAATTGAAAAATTAGATAAGACTACACTTGGAGATACAACTAATTCTAAATTTATTTCAACTGTTGGAGCAGGTAGCGCTAAATTCGCAGACAGCTTAGCAGCAATAGATGGTGCAATTTCAATGGTATCTACAACCCGTGCTACTCTTGGTGCACAGCAAAACCGTTTGGAATTCACATCTAATAACTTAGCATCAACTTCAAATAACCTAACAGCTGCTGAATCCCGTATCCGTGACGTTGATATGGCGAAGGAAGTTGTTGAAAACAGCAAGAACGGTATACTTGCCCAAGCTTCTCAAGCGATGCTTGCTCAAGCTAACCAACAGCCACAAAGCATTCTTCAGTTACTTCGTTAATTTTAAATTTAAAATGGCCATTGGGTTTCCGATGGCCGTTTTTTATACCCTTTTTTACATAAAAATGGAATTAATTGCATGTGAAATTAAAAACATACCACTTTTTAACGAAAGGTAGGCCAAAGCCATGGGAAAGAAGAGGTCCATAATCCCGATATTTTTACTAACATTGATTCTGCTCTACCAACTGGTTTTGCCTTTTGGGAATGCTACCGCATTTGCTAGCACCACGATGCTTCCGCCAAGTAATCTGGCATATCAATCAATTACCCCTGACGACGGAAAGCTGACCTGGAATACAGTTTTTGGCGCGACAAGCTATAAAGTCTATGAAATTAAAGATGGACAAATTGTGCCGCTTGCAACAGTTACTGCAACAAACTATAGCCTCAATAATCTTTCAGAAGGCTCCTATAGGTATGTTGTATCGACATTAAGCAGCGAAGGTGAGTCGGGACCGTCCGCACCGGTAAGCGTTGAAATCATATACCCGAATATGCAGGCACCTGCAAAAGTAACTTCAACAATTAACAACGGAAATGATATTGTACTTAGCTGGGATGCATCCCAATATGCATCAAACTATAATGTTTACCAGATTGATGAAACTGGTGAGAAAAATCTTATTGCAACAACCTCTTCAAGAACGTATACGTTGGCAAAGGCTGAAGAGGGTTCACATGTTTTTGCTGTTTCAGCATTCCATAACTTGTATGGAGAGTCACCGGCATCTTCCTCGGTAAATGTGGAACTTGCCTACCCCGTAATGGAGCCTCCTGCTAATTTATCCTTTACGGTTAGCAATGGGACAGACGTTACACTTAAATGGCAGGCTTCATCCTATGCGGTGAACTACAAGATCTACGAAGTCCTTGATGGAGAAAAGCAATTGGTGAATACTGCTTCCGTGACTTCGGTTACATTAAAAAACGTCTCTTCAGGTGACCATAGTTATGTTGTTCATTCCTATAGCGACCGGTTCGGTGAATCAGATGAAGGAAGCCAGGTAACGCTTGCGGTCAGCGAAATCGTGATGCAGCCTCCCGGGACTCCGACGGTAAAAATTCAAAACTATAATGACGCCGCTATCGGTTGGTCATCGGCGCCAAATGCGACTTCGTATAAAGTTTATCAAATCTTTGATGGACAAAAGATCCTGAAAAGCACGGTAAAAGGAACATCCGTTACGTATACAAAGCTTCCCGCAGGCAACTATCAATATGAGGTTTATGCTTTCAGCGACAGATATGGAGAATCTGAAACCGGAGCATCAGTATCGTTCACAATAGATGCGGTCCAAATTAATCCACCGACAGAACTAACCTATGAAATACAAAACGGTAATGATATCGTGCTGAGATGGAAAGCATCCGCCAATGCAGAAAATTACAATGTCTATAAGGTTGCGGATGGTAAAAGGACTTTGTTGAGGAATGTAACCGGAACGACGATTACCCTATCAAACCAGCCGGCAGGGGAGTATGTCTTATCGGTAACCGCGAACAGCAGCCGTTTCGGTGAATCTGCTGAATCAACAACGATTTCTTTTATATTGGATCAAATCATTCTTCAAGCGCCGCAAAACTTTGCGTATGAAATCAAAAATGGGAATGATGTTTTTTTCACATGGACTCAAGTGGAGTTAGCTGCGAATTACAAAATCTATCAAATTGTCGAAGGCCAGAAGATTTTAAAATCAACTGTATCAGGAACGAATACAACCTTGGTGAATCTTCCTGAAGGGAAACATAATTACAGGATTTATGCGAACAGCACCCGTTTTGGTGAATCGGGCGAAGGGACATCTGCTACCATTTCGATTGTCCATCCTAAAATGGCGGCTCCTTCGAATGCGGTCCAAACAATGACAACCCCTACTTCTTTTACGCTTAGCTGGGACTCAGTCGATTTTGCAACCAATTATAAAGTCTATCAAATTGAGAATGGTAAAAAAGTATTAAAGAGTACTGTCACTGACAAGAAGGTTTCATACAGCAATATGGCTCCTGGACAATATAACTATGAAGTTTACTCCTACTCAACCAGGTTTGGAGAATCATTGGTTGGTACGCCATTTGTTGTAAACATAGAGGGGCAATTCTTGCCGGCCCCTAAAGACTTATCTTTTTCGATTAAAAACGGAAATGACGTTACGCTTACATGGTCCTCAGTCCAATATGCAACTGGCTATAAAATCTACCAGGTTGTCGATGGGAATGAATCCTTGGTTAAAACCCATTCAGGAACAAGCTTCACCTTTACGAACCAGCCCGAAGGAGAGTTGAGTTATATAGTCAGAGCTTACTCCACCCTGCTCGGTGATTCTCCATTTGGCGCAGAAACTAAAATTACAATGGTACATCCGGTAATTGAACATCCGTCAAATTTAACAACAACAATAACAAACGGCAACGATATTACAATTAAGTGGAATGCCGTTACCTATGCCGCAGCTTATAAAATCTATCAATTGAATAATGGCGAAAAAGTTTTCCTTAGAACAGTTACAGGAACCACAACCACCTTCACGAACATGTTAGAAGGGAATTACGAGTTCATAGTCCACTCATCCAGCGACCGGTTCGGCGAGTCTCCGGAGGGAAGCACTGTTCAATCTTATATCGTATTCCCAATAATGCAGGCACCTGCAAGTCCAACTCATTCTTTTGCAAATGGAAATGATGTTACACTTCGCTGGAGCGCTTCACTTTATGCAAAGGAATACAGGGTCTATCAACTTGTTAATGGAGAAAGGATTTTAAATAAAACTGTACCTTCAACTTCAACTTCTTTCACAAATATGCCTGAAGGAGATTACACTTTTGTCGTTCATTCCTATAGCGATCGATTTGGCGAATCGCCTGTAGGCAGCACAATCTCTATCAACCTGGTTTTCCCGGTTATGCAAGCACCGGCAAATTTCACAAAAACAATATCAAATGGAAATGACATTGCACTTAGTTGGAATGCAGCCACTTATGTAAATGAATATCGGATTTACCAGATTCAAAATGGTGAAAAGAGTTTAGTTAAAACCGTGACTAGCAGATCGGTCACCTTCACAAATATGCCAGAGGGCGATTATACGTACTTCGTCCATTCATACAGTGACCGTTTCGGAGAGTCGCCTGCAGGAAGTTTCATCGAGTTTAACCTGACATGGCCGGTGGTCCAGGCTCCACAATTAAGCGGAGATGTGTTTAACGCGAACGATATCACCCTTTCGTGGCCAAAGGTTACATGGGCGGAAGAATACAGGGTCTATAAAATTAAGGGCGATAACAAAGAGCTCCTATACAAAGGTACGGCGCGAACTTACAAGGTTTATAACCTGAAAGAGGAAACACATTCCTTTGAAGTAACGGCTTACAACACGCGCTTTGGGGAATCGGTTCCTTCCAACCGCTTTGAGCAAAAAATTGTGTATCCAATCATGGGCGTTCCAACCGCTTCCCTCAAGCTGCTTAGTGAAACAAGCGCGTATATTTCATGGGATTTCGTCACTTATGCGAATGGCTATAATATTTATGAGTTAATTGGTGAAGAACGAGTGCTAGTTGCCGAAAAAATCAACAATCTCAGCTATACGTTGCAAAACCTGACATATGCCAACCATCAATACGTTGTCACGTCTTACAGCAATTCGTTTGGGGAATCCGAGCCGTCGGAAGTTTTGCTTGCAAAGCTGATTGTTGACACAACGCCTCCGGAAACTGTCTTTGATGGGCCTGATGGCTGGTCAACCGAAAATGTAACGGTCACACTTCATCCAAACGATGACGAAACCGGAGTGAAAAATACATTCTACTCCTTGAATGATGGGCCGATTACGGAAGGAACATCGATTTTAGTAACAATGGAAGGCTACAATAAAATTTCCTATCACTCTGTCGATAACGTTGGGAACATGGAACAAGTAAAGACGGCGTATGTCTGGATTGATAAAACCGCTCCCGAAACAGCGATCAATTCGATTCCTGAGTATTCGCAAAGCGCGACAATTGAGTTGACAGGATTCGATGGCCTAAGCAAAATTGTCCAGACATTCTATTCGATTAACGGTTCTGATTTCATCGAAGGCACTTCTTTTACAGTAGAAAAAGAGGGAATCAATAAGATTAAGTACTACTCAGTCGATCAGGCAGGGAATAGGGAAGAAGCAAAATCAGTAGAAGTACTAATTGATAGAACCGCACCAACAACTGAAACTTCAACCCCGGTTTCATGGGTAAATGATCCGGTCGACGTCTCCTTAATACCGGCTGACGAGGCAAGTGGGATTAAAGCTACGATCTATTCGATTAACGGTTCTGATTTTATCAAAGGTACTTCTTTTACTGTAGAAAAAGAGGGAGTTAATAAGATTACGTACTTCTCGGTTGATCAAGCAGGGAATAGGGAAGAAGCAAAAACAGCAGAAATCAAAATTGATAAAACTGCGCCTGTTACAACGGCAACTCTTCCCTCAGGCTGGTCTAAAGAGGATGTTATCGTGACATTATCTTCCGCTGACAACATCAGCAAAGAATCGAAGACGTACTACTCAATCGATGGTTCCGATTTTGTGGAAGGCACTTCTTTTAAAATCAGCAAAGAAGGAATCACGAAAATAGTTTATTACTCTGTTGATGAAGCCAAAAATGCAGAAGAAATCAAAACAGCTGAAGTGAAAGTGGACAAATCTGCTCCAGGAGTGGTGATTGTGGCAGAAACAGAATATGAACTTGGTTCTGTACTAACGCTGGATTATACGGCTTTTGACGGAATTTCGGAAATAGCTTCAAAAGAATTGAAGGTTAATGGCAAAACATATTCCAATGGTGACCGCATTAAGCTTGATCAGCCTGGGGATTATAAAATCCAGCTTTCGGTGACGGATGCCGCCGGATGGACAACGACTCAGGAAAAAACGTTCACAGTGTATATTCCGATTTCCATTGATGTGCTTCCGAAAGTAATCACAGGGAATAAAGGCATCTTCACAGTAAAAGCGGACTTGCCGAAAGAATTCCAGTCTCTCAACTTTGATGTCAAAACGGTCACCTTGAATGGCGTTTTTGCAAAAGCGGATAACAACGGACTGCAAAAACAGGCGGAAAAAGGCCACTTCAAGTTTGAACGAGAAGATTTCAACTGGGAGAAGGGTGAAGTTACAGTGGAGCTTCGCGGTTACCTGGACAATAACTATTTGGTAGTAGCAAAAACAACCGTAAAAGTTAAATAAGCAATGGGTCCCGGAATCATTCCGGGGCTCTTTTTTTTTGCTAAAAAGCCCCCTTTGAAATTATTTTCAATTTCCTCTCTACTTTTAAAACTTTTATGCCGATACAGTTATTTAAAAGACACTTTGTGCGAGGTGAAGGTGGATGAATACTTCCTCTGTTACGAGAATTACAGGGCTAGCATCCGGATTGGACACTGAATCGATTGTGAAAAAACTGATGGATGTTGAAAGGATTCCGCTTAACCAGCTTAAGCAGAAACAGCAGAAGCAGACATGGCTTCTCGACTCCTACCGACAATTGAATTCTGACTTTCTTGCGTTCCGAAATTCTACATTGTTCAATATGAAACTCTCAAGCTCCTACAATACATTTGCAGTAACCTCCAGCCTTTCGAATGCCATCTCGGGCACTGGGACAGGAAGTGCCATCCAGGGAACTTACTCAATTGAAGTAAAGGATTTGGCGCGCCAGGCATCGTTTACAGGGGAAAATGTCTCATTAGATCCAACATTAACGCTCGGGGAACAGGGGATCCTACAACCGCCGAATACCTCTACTTCTATTTCTATAAGCGTAACAGATCCTGCCAATCCTTCTGTTGAACAAAAGGCGACAATTGAAATCCTAGCAACGGATAAAATAGGCGATGTCGTTTCAAAAATCAATGGCGCAGTCGACGGCACTACAAACAAAAGCCTAGGGCTTCAGGCGTTTTACGATCCTAATCTTCAGCAGTTCACTATGAGGACAAAGGCGACTGGTAAGGATGCAAAAATAGTTCTAAGCGAAAACTCCGCCAGCGTTGACTTTCTAGGACAAACGTTGAAATTAGACACCACTAATCTTGTTGCAAACGGAACGAACGCCCATATAATTTTTGACGGAAAAGAGATAACAAATTTTTCAACAAACAATGGAACAATAATGGGAATAAACTTCAGTTTCAAGAGCACGACTGTCGGCACCAGTACCGTTACAGTTACCCGCAGCGTCGAGGCGGAAGTTAAGAATATAAAAGATTTTGTAGAAAAGTATAATTCCCTGATCGATCGCCTGAACAAGCTTGTATCTGAACCTGTTTATCGAGATTACCAGCCACTACTTGATGACCAGAAAACGGATATGTCGGAAAAGCAAATCGAGAAATGGGAAGAAAAAGCGAAAAGCGGGCTTTTGCGGAATGACAGCATTTTGACTGCGGTGCTGAACAAAATGCGCGGCATTATGAATTCAACTGTCAGCACGGGAAGTTCTTATAATTCGCTGAGTTCAATTGGGATTGGTTCCAAAAGCTATCAGGACCGCGGAAAACTGTATATCGATGAAACGAAGTTAACCGCGGCCATCCAGGCGGACCCGGACGCAGTCCAAAAGCTATTTTCTCAGGTAGGGGATACGGCTACAGGCGCCAACGGGCTTGTCAATCAGTTGTCAGATGAAATGCAAACAGCTATTTCCCAATTGACAAAAAAAGCAGGAGTGACGGGCAGTTCGCAAATGGACCAAAGTACAGTCGGTAGGCTTTTGGCCAGAATTCAAAACGATATTAACCGACAAACCGACAGGCTGTTCCGAAAGGAAGACCAATACTACCGTCAGTTCACAGAAATGGAAAAGGCAGTTGCCAAATTCAACTCGCAAAGTTCCTGGCTGTATCAGCAGTCCGGAATGTAGACATAAAGTGAATTAACCATTAGTAGAGGGTTACTCCACACTGATGGTTATCCCCGACAAATTCTTCGCTAAGGCGGAGAAAAAGCGGGAGTACGAACCCGTTTGGTTGAACTAAGCCGTAAAATTGAGCTCACCATTCGGACAAAAAAAGAGACCGATTTTATGCAAAATCGGTCTCCGATGTTAAAGTCGCAAACTGCTTGTTAACGCCTTTCACCCAATGATTGTTCAGATTCGTCGGATCATTTGCCGCTCCGATTGGTGCATATTTCGCGCCAATTTGCGAAATTGTCAATTTTCCTTTATCAAGATAATTTTGGCGGAGGTTCCTCGCCATATCGAAAATGCTTTCTTTGACAGAAGAATATGTTTTTAAGCCATCCTTGCCCATCATCCCGGCAACGTTAAATTTAAATCGGGCCGCATTAGAAGTTCCGTTCCCGGTTTCGTGAATGGAAATGGCGGCAAGCAAAGCCGGGCTTATCTCATATTTCCGGCCAGCCTCGACAAAGAATTCTCCTGTATTTTCAAGTACTCCTCCGAGCCGTTGATTCAAAGTGGAGGAATCAATGTTCGAACTTGTAATACTGGTTTGTTGGCCGGTTGACCTGGTCAAAGCTGATAAAGTTTCCTGAGTGGAAGGCGATAAAGAAGCAAGGTTGCTACCGAAAGAAGCTGGTTCATCCGAAAATTCTAAGGCTTGCTGGCCGCTTTCGGCTTTGAGAAGCGCCTGTTCCAAAAGCAGCTGGAACGAGCTGTTTGATAATCCGAACGGGCCAAGGCGGCTGCTTTGATTAAAAAGGGCTGTGTCCATAAGTGTTTTATATAAAAACCAATTACTGGATAAAGGTCCGACAGTCATGATCTACGCTCCTTCATGTTAGTCTGCTATTATTTTAACTTGTTTTCTACCAAAATCAACGGAACTTAAGAAAAAATTACTCTATTGTCATATTATGTGAAGTCGTTTACTATACTTAGTATCTTGTTGCCGCCTTTGGAATTTCAATTAGTAGGTGAAAAGAATGATACAGCCAACTATGTTGGGAAATGTAAATAAAGCTGCTCCCGGCAAGGGGCAGGGAACCGAATCGTCCACTTCGGCATCCTTCGATCTCCTTTTTCAGATGGTAAGCGGGAAAGAGGAGGGTGAACAAAAAGCCTCTGGAGAAACGGACGGTATGGGAGTTGGACTAAACCCATTTCTCCTGACAAGTCAGTTAACAAATTTGACAGACCAGGAAAGTCCTTCGACTCTTGAACCGGAAGCCCAAGAGCAGGCTGGAGTTAACCCTAGGCTTCTAGCACTTCGGCAAAAAGAGGCTCTGACTCCTCAAATCGGAAAGCAATGGGACCTATCGACTTTGCAAAAACCCACCAATACAATCGGGCCAAACGGCAATAGCCCTTTAATGGCAGAGTTGCAAAAAATGCTCGATGAAAAAGTCGGTCATGGTTTAGATGGTTTTCAGATATCAGATGACTCGGTTATCACGACAGGCATGAAAGTGGGGGAGGAGAAATCGAATATACCTGGGGGCCAACCAAAAGAGGCAACCCATCAATCAGGAAATCCGCTTAAACCTGAACTGTTGCCGGTCGGCTTTCAAGCTTCTTCGGGATCCGGAAGAGAAGCACAAATAACGCCACAAGATACCGCAGTACCTTTAACGCAACCAGATACTGAAGCAGTTTTCAAGCCAACGGAAATTGAATCAGCTTTCAAGCCAACAGATACTAAAGCCGTTGCCGATGCTGATACCAAAATTCCATCCAATGAATCCCGCTCGGCCCATCAGTTGCAGCCAGTTATCGCTGGCGATGTCCCTGTCCTCAGGGCTAACCACTTCGAGCAGGACTTTAAGCAATTTTTTCAATCCGCCCTGCAGCAGCAATCCGCAACGGAAGGAAAGGATGGAATGAAACCGGCTGTCAGTTTCCAAAGGTTTGTGGATGGAACTGAAGCAATTATAAAACTTTCACCTGAGCATCTTGGGGATGTTGAAGTAAAGGTGAAAATCCAGGATGGACAGGTTAAAGCGGAATTTCTGGCCACCACCCTTCAAGGGAAAGACCTACTCGAAACCCAGATGCATACGTTGCGTTCCGCCCTCGAAGTCCAAGGGCTTCAAGTTGGAAAGATTGATATTACGTTCCAATCAAGCAACAACTTCATGGGAGCCTTCTCCCAAAGAGGAGATGCAAATCCGAGGCAGGGAAATCAGGAATCGAGAAAGCGTGGGGACGAAAAAATTCCCGCTGAAGAAAAGTACCAGGATTACGGAATCGAAACAGCAACTCATTCGCAAATAAATACCACAGCCTAAGGGAGGGAAAAGCTTGTCATCAATTCAATCAATAAACTCCTATTCAACGGCCACAATCGGAAACACAAATAAACAGGAGCTTGGAAAAGAGGCATTCCTGAAAATATTGGTTACCCAGCTCCAGCAGCAAGACCCGACCCAGCCGCAGAAAGACGGCGAGTTCATTGGGCAAATGGCCCAGCTAAGCGTTCTCGAACAGCTTTCAAATTTAAACAAGTCGCTTACAGCCTATTTGGAATCATCAAATAACATTAGCCAATATTCATACGTCATGGGAAATAAGGTAACCTGGACAAACCCGGAAACAAACGCGCAGGAAAGCGGAGTTGTCACAGGAGTTCACTATAGAGACAATCTTGTCTATTTCAAAGTCGGCGATCAGGAAATTCTGTCTAGTGCCATCACTTCCATGGAATTGGAAAAATAACAGGAGGAACAAAATATGCTACGTTCACTAAACTCGGGAGTTTCAGGGCTCAAAGCCTTCCAAACTAAGCTGGATGTCATTGGTAATAACATCGCGAACGTCAATACAGTCGGTTTCAAAAAAAGCAGGGTCGTATTCGAGGACATTTTTAGCCAGACGGTCAAGGGTGCAAGCGCACCAACCGCTACACCGCAATCTGGGGGTACAAACCCAATCCAGGTAGGACTTGGAACAAAGGTAGCGAGCATCGACACGGTTTCCACTCCCGGAAGCCCATCGACAACGAACGTTGGGACCGATTTATATATTGATGGCGACGGTTTCTTCCAGGTAAGGGATGCATCAGGCAAGCCTTACTTAACAAGGGCCGGAAACTTTATGCTTGATCAAAACAGGCAGCTTGTTAATCCAAATGGGATGCTCGTTTTGAATGAGTTGAACAGTCCTATTACAATTAATGCGACCGATGTTTCATTTTCAATTAGCAAGGACGGATCGATTGTCGGGGTGGACGCAAACGGGGTGGCCACAACGTATCCAAGTAAAATAAAATTGGTGAAAGTAGATAATCCTGGTGGATTGAGTAAAGTCGGCGGCTCGTTATATTCTGAAACTCCAAATGCCAAGATAAACACCACCGCACCTAGAACAGCACAAATCATCTCCGGCGCACTCGAAATGTCCAACGTCGACCTTTCCGAGGAAATGACAGATATGATTACCGCTCAGCGCGGATTCCAGGCAAATGCAAAAATCATTACAGTTTCCGATTCCGTTTTAGAAGAATTGGTAAATCTGAAGCGTTAATAGTGAATATATGTAAAAAGGTGGATACCTCGAAGCAGGTATCCACCTTTTTTGTGAGAATATACTCAAAAATCGTCAAAAATATGTATATAATTCGATGCATTTCGTGTTTTTATGACCGTTTTTTTAAAAACTCCATTGAAAAATTTTTTACCAGGTGTTATATTTCAGTTAAATTGCAATAAAAAAAGTTGGAAAAAATTCTAAAAAATTCTTAAAAAGTTCAAAAAAAATTCGAAAATAGCAAACCTGGGGAAACCCAGCGACGCAAAACTACAGGGGCTAAATTGTTAAATAACAGTATGCTAGCCAGTTGCCGAAATTAGGTTAGTCCTGAAAATTAGAAGGGCGAAGCTATTCTTCGGGATAGCCTTGCTCTTTTTTGATGCTAAAATTTGCTTTTTTGAAGTTAGGAGGTTGATTAAGTGGGGGTTAGAATTTCCCAGTCGCACGAAAGCGCCAACTTGGATGAAACAGCAGCCATTAAAGTCTACGATTTTAAAAAGGCTTTGCGCCTGTCGATGGAACAGGTAAGAATTTTAACAAGAATTCACGAAAACTTTGCCTACCAGCTTGCATCTTTCATATCCGCTGAGCTCCGTTCCATCGTACAGGTTGAAGTGGGGTCCGTTGAGCAAATGCTTTATGAGGAATTTATTAACGAACTGCCGGACTCAACAATCTTGAGTGTGTTTGAAGCGAAGGAACAGGAAATCCGCATGGTCCTTGATATGAATCCGGAAATGGCATACGGAATAATTGATCGGCTATTGGGGGGAAAGGGAGCGCTTAAGGAAATTGAAAGAGCTGCCTTGACTCCAATTGAAACGAATGTTTTGAAGCATCTTTTGGAAGGGGTTGTCAAAACCCTCCAAAAAGCATGGAACGATATCATCACCTTGCAGCTTAGATTATTGAATCTCGAAACGAACCCGCAATTTTTACAATTGGCAATACCTACGGAGACGGTTATTGTGGTCGATTTTCAAATAACGATTGGAAACAGGATTGAATCGATGCGGCTTTGCATTCCATACATATTGCTGGAGCCGTTTATCCCCAAATTGTCGTCCCATAACTGGTATGGACACAACAAATGGGTGAAAAGCAAGGAAGAGAGCGAGTTTTTACAGGAACGGATCGAGCATCTGGCCGTGCCGCTCATTGTTGAATTGGGGCGTGCGACCATTACGATGGAAGAGCTTTTGGGACTCTCGGAAAATGACGTTATCCAGCTGAACCAGCCAGTCGATGAGCCCCTCCATGTAAAGGTGAATGAGGAAACGAAATTCCTAGCTCACCCTGGGACAAGGAAATCACGTGTCGCTGCGAAAATTGAGAAGGTGATAGAAGGAGATACGGAAAATGGAAAACGGGAAACTGACACAAGATGAAATAGATGCCCTTTTGGGAGAGACGAGCGGGGAAGTGTTCCAGTTTAGCGAGCTGGAACCCGATGTCGTTGGACGGGCTTATGACGACAGCATGAATATGGAACTTCTTCTCGATATCCCGCTCGAAGTAGTCGTCGAATTGGGAAGGACAAAGAAAAAAATAAGTGAAGTGCTTGAGCTGACAAGCGGCTCGATTGTTGAGCTTGAAAAAATGGCAGGCGAGCCGGTGGACGTTTATGTAAACAATAAATTGATCGCGATCGGCGAGGTTGTCGTCATTGATGAACACTTCGGGGTACGAATCAAGGAAATCATGCGCTCACCCTTAAAAGAAGTTGGCAAAAGATGATTGGTGCACTTGAGGAAAAGCTGGCACAGCTCAAGCGGTTTGGCGCCGTTTCGGACAAGTTGCTGGAAGCCCTTATAAACGGCAAAAATGAAGAAGTTGATTCCCTTCTTGAAGAAAGGGATGCCTGCATTTCCGCGATCGGCCGGTTGGATACAGAAGCTGGTGCGGCACTTAGTGATGACCGTATCGAAGCACTCCTTGCTGAATTGGCGGCAAAGGAAAAGGAATTGGATAAAAGATTTAAAGAAACGTTGCAAAAGATGACCAAAAGCATCCAAAATGTCAGGCGGGAGCAATATGTTACGCAGCAATACGATGATTGGATGCCGGTAACCGAAGGCTATTTTTACGATAAAAAAAGTTGAGGGAGGCACTACTTTGTTAAATCCAAGCGAGATTTACCAACGGAACCAGGTAACAACCGCCAGGGCGGAGGAATTGACACTCATGCTCTATAATGGCGGGATAAAATTTCTTCAGCAGGCAAGGGCCGCGATTGAAAAAAAAGACATCGCCAAAGCGCATTCCCATATTACGAGAGTGCAGGATATCGTAACCGAGTTGATGGTGACCCTGAATATGGATTATGAAATCTCAAAAACTCTACTACCTTTATACGAATATATGAAACGCAGGCTGATTGAAGCGAACATTGCAAAAGATTCCGAGATAATCAATGAAGTAGAAGGCATGTTCCAGGAGCTACGGACTACCTGGGCGCAGGCAATCAAGCAGGCAAAATCGGTGTAAGCCAGTATCGGTAACCTATAAAAAGGACGGCAGGTGAAAGAGTTGAATACGATAGGCCTTATAACAAGCGCGCTCGATGCTTCCGCCTTAAGGCAAAAGGCGATATCCAATAACATAGCCAACGTGGATACCCCAAATTATCGGGCTTCAAGGGTCGCCTTTGAAGAAATCCTTCAGAAGGAAATGAATAGCAGCTTCACAGGAAAGCGTACCGACGAAAGGCATTTTGCAATAGGCGCACAGGGCGGAATCCCATCGGCGAAGCTAAAGCAGGAAAATAATGTTTTCCAGAATAGCGGCAACGGTGTCGACATCGACTATGAAATGTCGCAGCTAAGCCAAAACACCATCTGGTACCAATCACTGACATACGGCATCAATGAAGAGTTCAATCTTATCAAAACCGCAATTAGGGGAAGGAGCTAATCTATAAATGTCTATTTTTCAATCTTTGTCCATTAGCGGCTCGGCATTGACAACACAGCGTTTAAGGCTCGATGTGATTTCCTCCAATATTGCGAACGCAAATACAACAAGAGGGGAGTTCGTCAACGGAGAGTGGGTGCCATACCGAAGAAAAATGGTCGAGGTGTCCCAGGGGAATGCCCCTTCCTTCGCCAACTATTTGCAAAAAGAGCTTACGGGCGTCCGGGCAACAAGGATTGTCGAGGACCAGACCCCATTCAAAGCCGTTTACGATCCAACCAATCCAGATAGCAATGAGCAAGGTTATGTATTCATGCCGAATGTGGACATCACAAAAGAAATGGTGGACATGATGTCCGCCTCACGCGCCTACGAGGCGAACGTGACAGCCTTCAATGCTGGCAAAGCAATGCTTGTCAAAGCGCTCGAGATAGGCCGATAAGGAGGATTTTAACAAATGAATATTTCCAGCATCCAACCGTACAATTCCAATTTCCTGACGATAAACAAACAGCAAGGCGCCTCCAATGAAAGCTCATTCGGGACGATGCTGAACCAATATATCCAGGATGCCAATCTGGCGGTCAAGGATTTTGAAGGGAAAACCGCCGCTCTTGCAAGGGGCGAGGCCGTGAACCTCCATGATGTAACGATTGCGGCCCAAAAGGCGAACATCGCCGTAGCTCTGACAGCCCAGGTACGCGACCGGGCCGTGGAAGCATATCAGGAAATTATGAGGATGCAAATCTAATCATGGGAATACGTAGTATAGTGGAGCGGCCATGAATCAACAATTACTGCAATTTAAAACAAAATCTCAGGGATATTGGAATTCAATCGGTAAAAAACAGAAGTATTTATTTATCGGTTCTTTTATAGGGATTTTCTTAATCCTTTCTTCGGCGATTTATTTTCTGACGAAGACGGATTATGTACCTTTATACAGCAATGAAATGAGCCAAAAAGAAATTGGCGATATTAAGGCTGCCCTTGACAAGGAAGGCTTTACGGACTACAAGCTTGACTCAAGCGGCACACGGATCATGGTCCCGCGGGAAAGTGCGCCAGACCTCCAAGTTTCAATGGCGGCAAAAGGCCTTCCGAAAACGGGGTCAATCAGCTTTTTCGACATGACGAAAGACCTGCAGTTCGGCGCGACGGACCGCCAGCTTGATGCGATGGAACGTGAGGCGCTCCAGAGTGAAGTCGCTGATTTATTAAGGCATGTTGAAGGCGTTAAAAATGCGGCTGTTGTCATTTCCACACCACAAGACAGCCTGTTCGTGCGGGAAGATAAAAAAGCCGCATCTGCATCAGTTGTCATTGAAATGGAACCGGGCTATCAGCTCGAACAGCAGCAAATCCAGGTGCTTTATCACCTGGTTTCAAAAAGCGTACCTAACCTTCAAAAAGAAAATATCGTCATGACTGACCAGGATGGCCGGGGGTTGAATGTCCAGAATGAATCAACAAAGGTTCTGGACAATTATGAAATGCAAAGAAAAATCCAAAAGGATATTGAAACGGATATCCAATCAAGCCTGCAGCAAATGCTTGGCACGATCATCGGCCATAACAAAGTTTTGATCCAGACATATGTACGTTTGAATTTTGACCAGGTAAAGACAAAGGAAGACCTTGTCCAGCCGGCTAATGACGCGTCCAGAGAAGGCATTGCCATAAGCGTCGAAGAAATATCGAAAAAATATAACGGAAGAGACGCTGCGCCGGCCACGACCGGAACCGGAGAAACAGACATACCGGGATACGCCACACCGGGCGGCGGGCAGGAAAACAGCTCCGAAGAATTGGAAAAGCGTGTCAACTATGAAGTGAACAGGATTTCCAATGAAATTGTCCAAAGCCCTTATAAAATTGAAGATATTACAATCAATGTAGGTGTCGAACCGCCGGATCCAACAAATCCCGATTCACTGACGCTTGTCACGCAAAGGAGCATCCAGCAAATTCTTGGTAACGTTGTCCGGACGGCATTAAGTGATAATACTACCTTACAGGATGAGGATATTGAATCTAGGATTACCGTTTTCGCAAGGGAATTCAGCGGTAAAGCGGAATTGCCTCAAGCCGAAGAAACGGAAAGCCCATTCCCAACCTGGGCAATATACGCGCTTATCGGCGCGGTTGTGTTAATGGCCCTCCTTGTTATATACCTCGCCAGGAGAAGGAATAAACCTGTTTTTGAAGAAAATGATCCATTTCCTGAAATTGAAGCGGCCAGATTGGAAGCAGCCGTTGCCGTTGAAGATGAAAAAGTTGTTATTAAGAGACAAATTGAGGAGATGGCCAAGAAGCAGCCGGATGAATTTGTTGGCCTGCTCAGAAATTGGCTTTCCGGTGACTAAGGGGCGATAAGATGGAAAAGTACACAAATACACAGAAGGCAGCCATCTTACTGCTTTCTGTAGGGCCGGATGTCTCGGCCGGAATTATGAAAAACCTTGATGAAAAAGAGATTGAGGCCATTACAAAGGAAATTACCAGCCTGCGCAAGGTGACATCCAATGTAAAGGACGAAATCATGAAGGAATTCCACCAGCTTGCCGTTGACGCGAATCTTGTGTCATACGGAGGAATCGATATTGCGACCGACTTGCTCAAACGGACGTTTGGGCCTGATAAGGCGGCCGGATTCCTGAAACGAATGGACGGCAGCGCTGATGATAAGCCGTTCAAATTTATCCAAAATGTCGAGCAATCGCAGATTTTCAATTTGCTTCAATATGAAAATGCCCAGACAATCGCGCTTGTCCTGTCTTATCTTGACCCGGAGAAGGCAGCCGCTACTCTGTCCGCTTTCCCTTCAGAACGGCAGATTGAAATCGCGATGCGGATCGCGATGATGGATACGGCCTCCCCGAATATTGTCGAGCAAGTCGAACGGGTTTTGGAGGAGAAGCTGAACATGACCAGCTCGCAAAAGCATGACGCGCAAAATGGAATCGACTCGATTGTCAGCATTCTAAGCAGCGTTGACCGTGGCACGGAGAAGAACATCCTTGACACATTGCAGGAGGAAGAACCCGAGCTTGCCAATGAGATTAAGCAACGGATGTTTGTATTTGAAGATATTGCCTATCTTGATAACCGTTCGATCCAGCGCATCCTTATGGATGTTCAGAACCAGGATCTTCCGCTCGCACTCCGCACTGCTTCACAGGGAGTTAAAGATGCCATCTTCCGGAATATTTCGAAACGCCGTGAGGAGAGCCTCATGGAAGAGCTTTCTTCGACCGAACCGGTGCGCGTGAAAGACGTCGAAGATGCTCAGGGCCGGGTTGTGTCTGTCATAAGGAAGCTGGAAGAGGAAGGAACAATCATCATTTCTCGAAATGGGGCAAAAGACCTTGTCTTCTAGACTTCTTAAATCATTCAATGTCAAAACGGAAACCGGCCGGATTGTCGTTGGTGTCCCGGCCCCATCCCCTGTTCGGGAGGTTTTGGAGGTGGACAACCTGGCGCCACAGCCGGAAACCGGATATGTGGATATCGGGCTTGAACTTGAAAAGGAGCGGGAAGCCGCCCGGATTGAACTGGAAGAATGGCGGAACAGGGAGCAAGAACAGTTCCTTATCCAGCTTGAGGAAGAAAAAAGGCGCGGCTACCAGGAAGGCTACCAGCTTGGGATAGAGGATGGAAGAAATGACGCGAAGGTCCAATATGCTTCGGAACTTCAGAAGGCCGCCTCGATTTTGGAGCTTGCCTATCAGGAGAAAGAAGAGTTAATACGGGAAGCGGAGCCTTTTGTGCTCGAACTGGCCATTGATATTGCCAAAAAGGTGCTGCAGCAGGAACTGAAAACAGATCCTGACACGCTTACCGGCCTGATCAAACAAACACTTGCGGATGTGTATGAAACAGACTCCGTTTCCATCGGTGTTGCCCCGGAGGATTTCCCCTTTGTCCAGAAACAAAGGAAGCAGCTTTTGGCTGTCGACAATGGGCAAGTTGAAGTTAAAATCTTTCCCGATTACTCAGTCGAGCAGGGGGGCTGCATTATCAGGACGTCATCCGGAAGCATTGACGCTCGCCTTGATATGCAGCTGAGCGAAATAAAGAAAGCACTCCTTTCCTATCAGCAGGAGGTCCGGATAAGTGAGTAGATGGGATATAAAAGCATACCGGGATGTACTGGAAACAGTTAACCCGATTAAAATGAACGGCAAAGTGACCCAGGTCATCGGACTGACTGTCGAGTCGCAGGGCCCTGATGTCAAATTGGGAGACATCTGCCATATTTACTCTCCTCAGCAGAATAAGCCGATTAAAGCGGAAGTTGTCGGTTTCCGGGACCATAAGGTTTTGCTTATGCCGCTTGATGTCCTTCATTCAATCGCGCCTGGCTGCGATGTCGTCTCGACGGGGAAGCCTTTGACTGTAAAGGTTGGAATGGACCTCCTTGGAAAAGTGCTCGACGGCCTCGGCAACCCGATGGATGGCAGCGGCCTTCCATCCGGCCTGCTTGACGCGGGTGCGGACAACCTGCCGCCAAACCCTTTATCCAGGCCAAGAATCACCGAGCCGCTAAGTGTCGGAATTCGTTCCATAGACGGCCTGATGACTGTAGGAAAGGGGCAAAGGGTCGGCGTTTTTGCCGGGAGCGGGGTTGGAAAAAGCACGCTGTTAGGCATGATTGCCAGAAATACGGAAGCAGATGTGAACGTGATTGGGCTCATCGGCGAAAGGGGAAGGGAAGTACTCGATTTTATCGAACGCGACCTGGGGGAAGAAGGTTTAAAAAGGTCTGTCGTGATAGTTGCGACCTCCGACCAGCCCGCGCTGATCAGGATTAAAGGCGCAATGATTGCCACAGCTGTCGCCGAATTTTTCCGGGATCAGGGGATGAATGTAAACCTTATGCTCGACTCTGTAACAAGGTTCGCGATGGCCCAGCGTGAAATCGGGCTCGCGATTGGCGAGCCTCCGACAACAAAGGGGTATACTCCTTCCGTGTTCGCCCTGCTGCCGCGCCTTCTCGAGCGGGCAGGCACAAATGCAAATGGCAGCATTACCGCGTTTTATACCGTCCTTGTTGATGGGGATGACATGAATGAGCCGATAGCGGATACAGTCAGGGGAATTTTGGATGGGCATATCGTCCTCGACAGGAAAATTGCCCAAAAGGGAATTTACCCGGCGATTGATATCCTATCGAGCATCAGCCGTGTCATGAAGGACATCGTCGACCCCGGACATCTAAATGCCGCGGAAACGTTGAAAAAGCATATGAGTGTGTATAGGAAGGCAGAGGATTTAATCCAGATTGGCGCCTATAAACGCGGAACGGACCGCGATATCGATAAAGCCATCGATGTAAAAGGCTGGATTGACGATTTCGTCAAACAGGGTACCAATGAAACTTCCAGCATGGATTTGACAGTCAAACTGCTACTAGATCAATTCGGAGGAATAAACCAATGACGTTTCAATTTCCATACCAGCATATCCTTTCTCTAAAAGAAAGGGAGAAGGACCTTTCCCTGTCTGAAATGGGATTGTTGATGATGAAAAAGGAAGGAATCGAGAAGGAATTGGATTCCCTCGTCCAAAAGCGGCAGGATTGCATCTCCCAATGGGAACAGATGGAGGGCGGAACCTTTATTTCCGATATCCTCCAACAAAATGAATACCTGGAATTTCTTGATGTGAAAATTTCCCGGATGGAACAAGAACATAGGGCAATCGAACAGGAAATCGCCGGGAAAAAAGAGGAACTTCTTTTAAAGCAAAAGGAAGAAAAAACATGGCATCTGCTTAAAGAAAAGTCTTTGGATGCCTATATAGAGCAACAGAAAAAAATCGAACAGGATAACCTTGATGAAATAGCCGCAATCCGGCACTATCACCAAAGAGTTTCCTTATAGGAAAGGGCCGCGGGACGCATGGAGCGGCCGAAGCCCAAGGCAGAAAGGGGCAAGGGTTCATAATGGAAAAAAGAAAAAGCCAATATGGTTCTGTTCAATCAGTCCAATTTTCGCCAATCACTGAACAGCCACAAGCGGCTGCGGGAAATAATGAAATCAATATGCTAACTGATGTATCGCTTCAATTGGGATTCGAGTTGGGAAGGGCGAAGAAAACGGTTAGGGAAATACTTGAGCTTAAAAAGGGATCGGTCGTCGGCCTGAACAAGCTGGCCGGAGAATATGTTGATGTATTAGTGAACAATCAGCGGATAGCCACTGGGGAAGTCGTCGTCATGGACGACAAATTTGCAGTCAGGATAACCGAAGTAATTTCAGAACGTGAAAAAGAGAAAAAGATCAGGTGAGAGGATCAGGACTTGTGAGTTGGAGAAAAACTATTTTATTGCTGGCAGCGGGCCTGCTCTTCCTGCTTGTACCGTTAAACGAAGCATCAGCCAAGGAAAAAAGCATTTACGATGTGTTAGAAAAAAATTCCGAAAATGAAAATAATGAAAGTGTTCAAATAAATGAGCCGGAAGAAACCTCCGTGCTTCCATACGCCTTGAAATTTATCTTTTCCTTCTTATTAATAATAGCCCTGCTTTATTTTGTATTACGGTACCTTTCCAAAAAGACGAATCCTCTTAATAGGGGGGGCCTTTTCCATGGAATCGGCGGGCATCCCCTTGGGAACAACCGTTCAGTCCAGTTATTGATGGTAGGGGACACACTCTACATCCTTGGGGTTGGCGAATCTATCAACCTATTAAGGATGGTACCCCCAGGAGAGGAACAAACGCGCCTTCTTGAAATGGTTGCCGAAAAGCAGGGTGACCCGATTGCGGATTGGGGAGCGAAGCTGAAAAAGACGTCACAGGAAAAATGGAATGAGCTTCTCCTTAAACAGCTGAAGGATGGCAAGCAAAAATCAGGCAAGGAGAACGGCGAAAAATGAAACAAATCGGTATATACAAAAAAGCAGCCTTTCTTGTCCCATGCTTGTTTTTCCTTATGCATCATACTGCTTTTGCCCAAACCCCGATACCCGGAATCAATTTGGAGATAGGCGGGACGGGAGCAATGGAAGATACAGCAACTTCCATTAAACTTTTGCTCATGCTGACTGTCCTCTCAGTGGCTCCGAGCATCTTGTTGCTGATGACCTCGTTTACGAGGATTGCGATTGTCCTTTCATTCGTTAGGACGGCGATTGGTACCCAGACAATGCCGCCTGCCCAAGTCATTATGGGACTGAGCATGATTTTGACCTTTTTCATCATGGGGCCGACATTCCAGGAAATCAATAAGGAAGCATTCCAGCCTTTTTTGGCAGGGGATATGCCCCAGGAAGAGGCGTTTGAAAAAGCGAGCGGCCCGATAAAAGTTTTTATGGCAAAGCAAACCCGCGAAAGCGACCTAAAGCTTTTCCTTGAATACAGGGATACAGGAACGATTGAAAGCATTGAGGATATACCCCTAACAGCCCTCGTCCCTGCATTTGCGATAAGCGAATTAAAAACAGCTTTCCAGATGGGTTTTTTGATTTTTATACCTTTCATCATAATCGATATGATTGTTGCCAGCGTTTTAATGGCGATGGGGATGATGATGGTTCCGCCATCATTGATTTCCCTGCCGTTTAAAATCCTCCTCTTCATCCTAGTGGACGGTTGGCATCTCGTCGTAAAATCATTGTTTGTAAGTTTTAGTTAAGGAGAATTGCTATGACACCTGACAGCATCATGGGGCTTGCGCAAAGCTCGATTTACCTGACGTTGCTGATTTTAGCTCCTGTTTTGGGAATGGCGCTGATTATCGGATTGGCAGTCAGCATCTTTCAGGCGGTTACCCAAATCCAGGAGCAGACTCTCGCCTTTACACCGAAAATCGTTGCCGTATTTGTAAGCCTTCTATTCTTTGGGCCATGGATGCTGACCCATTTGGTGGATTTTACGAGGAATATCCTGTCCAACCTGACAAGTTATATTGGGTAGCGGGCTGATATGATGACTTACTTGCCTTTTTGGCTCCTGGTTTTTGTCCGGCTCGCGGGTTTCTTCCTGGCCGCGCCCGTTTGGGGGGACCGGCAAATTCCTCCTCAGTTTAAAATAGGAATTGCATTTTTTGTTACCGTCATGGTTGCAGGGGTGGTTGAGCCGGTTGTAATTCCGGAAATGGATTCAGTCTATCTTCTGCTTGTTTTAAAAGAAACAGCGGTAGGCATAAGCCTTGGGCTGCTAACTGCTTTCCTGGTTTACGCGGTTCAGCTCGCGGGAAGCTTCGTCGACATGCAAAGCGGCCTTGCGATGTCCACACTATTTAACCCGCACACAGGGGTTCAGGAGAATATTACCGGCCGCTTCTACTATGCACTGGCTATCTTGTTCTTTTTGGCGGTGGACGCCCACCATATTCTTTTAAAAGGCGCGGTGGCAAGCTTCGAATGGATTCCGGCGGAGCTTTGGCTGCCTGCGGGAGCGGCGGGCAGCATGGCCCAACTAGCCGTTTCCATAACAAAAAACATGTTCTGGATCGCGATATTAATCGCTTCCCCCATAATGGGGACCATTTTCATGGTCGATATCGCACTTGGGCTGCTGTCGAAAATGGTACCGCAGATGAATCTGTTTGTTGTCGGTATCCCAGTGAAGCTCATTGTCCACTATATTGTTTTATTCATTACGATGCCCGTCTTCTTTTTTGTGATGGGAAAGCTCGTACGCACTATGACCCATTCAATAGAAAGTATATTGAAGATTCTGGGGACCTAAAGGAAGATCATCATGCTCCTACGGCTCGACTTGCAATATTTTGCCGAAAAAACTGAAAAAGCCACCCCCCGCAAAAAGCAGGAAGCGAGAAAAAAAGGCCAGGTCGCCAAGAGTACCGACTTATCGAATGCCTTGGTTCTACTGGGTTCCTTCTCTTTCCTATCGTTTTATGGGGAACTGGCCGGGCCAAGGATACTTAGGCTTTTCACGAGCGGACTTTCGGATGGGCTATTGTGGGATTTAACCGAAGAATCAACTGTCCTTCTTTTTAAAAATATGCTGATTGACGCGGTATTGATCGCGGCGCCGATTCTGTTTATCGCGTGGCTTGCCGCTATTGTTTCAACCATATCCCAGGTCGGTTTTTTGATTACCGGTGAGTCCATTAAGATGGACTTGAAAAAAATCGATCCCATTGCCGGGGCGAAGCGGATTTTTTCGATGAGAAGCCTTGTCGAGCTGTTGAAATCGATTCTAAAAGTTATTTTAATCGCGACGGTAGCTGGTTTGTACCTTTGGAACCAACGGGGAGTCGTACTGAAGCTTCCACAAATGGATCCTTTTCTGATTGTATCAACGCTTGCCGCACTGACCTTCAAGATGGGTATGATTGTTTCGGCCGTTTATTTAGTACTGGCGGTGGCGGACCTCGTTTACCAAAGGTACGAACATGCGAAGCAATTGAGGATGTCCAAGCAGGACATTAAGGATGAACACAAGAAGACAGAGGGCGATCCGTTAATCAAACAGAAAATTAAAGAAAAACAACGCCAGATTGCGAGCGCGAGGATGATGCAGGATGTTCCGAAAGCGCAGGTCGTTGTCACGAATCCAACCCACTATGCGGTTGCGATTGCCTATGAAGCTGGAAAAATGGCCGTTCCGGTCGTCGTTGCCAAGGGTACCGACTTCCTGGCCTTGAAAATAAGGGAAATAGCAAAAGAGCATCGAGTAATTATTATGGAAAACAAGCCGCTTGCAAGGACGCTCTATGCAGGGGTCGCAGTTGGCGAAGAAATACCGGAAGAACTGTTCAAGGCGGTAGCGGAAGTATTGGCCTATGTGTACCGGGTTAAAGGAACTTTAAGCAAGTAGAGGGTGACGAAATGACGTTTAAAAACTTTGGGGTCCTGGTGGCTGTCATATTGATTGTTGTAATGATGGTTATCCCGATACCGACAGTTATGCTTGATATATTGCTTATATTGAATCTTTCGATGTCCATCATGATTCTATTGATTACGATGAACACGAAGGAACCACTGGACTTTTCAATTTTCCCATCCATTATCTTGCTGACCACTTTGTTCCGTCTCGCCTTGAACGTATCGAGTACGAGATCGATCTTAACCCATGCCCACGCAGGAAAAGTCATTGAAGCATTTGGAAACTTTGTTATCGGCGGAAACGCAGTCGTCGGTTTTATTGTCTTTCTTATTCTAGTCATCATTCAATTCATTGTTATCACAAAGGGTTCGGAGCGTGTCGCAGAGGTCGCTGCCCGCTTTACCCTGGATGCAATGCCTGGTAAGCAAATGAGCATCGATGCCGATTTGAACACAGGAATGATCAATGACCAGGATGCGAGGGCGCGCCGCAAAAAGGTTGAACAGGAAGCGGATTTCTACGGTTCGATGGACGGTGCGAGCAAGTTTGTAAAAGGGGACGCCATTGCAGGCATTATCATTCTGATCATAAATATCACCGCAGGATTCGCAATCGGAATGACAACCCATGGCATGGCTTTATCTGAAGCGGTCAATACATTCACAATCCTCTCGGTTGGGGATGGGCTCGTCAGCCAGATTCCTGCTTTGCTCATTTCAACAGCGATGGGAATCATGGTCACAAGGGCTGCTTCGGAAGGGAACCTTGGCGATGACTTGACGAAGCAAATGTTTTCCTACCCTTATCTACTTTATATCGTTGCGGGGGTCATCGCCCTGCTCGGGGTGTTTACGCCAATCGGGATTTTCCTTACATGGAGCATGGCCGGGCTGCTTGCATTCGCTGGTTATCAAATCCAGAAACGCCAGACGAATGGGGATTCGGCACTTGAAGAACATGAAGTTGAAAAGGAACTTGAAGAAGTGCGGAGGCCGGAAAATGTCTTTAACCTTCTTCGCGAGGATCCAATTGAATTTGAATTTGGCATTGGGCTAATTATGCTGGCAGATGCGAATCAGGGGGGCGATTTGCTTGACAGGGTGGTTGCCATCCGCAGGCAGGTTGCGATGGAACTTGGCCTCGTCGTCCCAGTTATCCGGATTCGCGATAATATCCAGCTGCAGCACAATGAATATGTCATAAAGATAAAAGGCAATCAGGTCGCAAGCGGTGAAATCCTCCTTGACCATTTCCTCATGCTGAATCCGGCTGACGAGGACCATGGAATCGAAGGGGTCGAAACAACCGAGCCAACATTCGGGCTTCCTGCCTTGTGGATTACAGAAAATCAGAAGGATGAAGCTGAATTGTTCGGCTATACGGTCATTGACCCATCATCCGTTATCAGTACCCACCTGTCTGAAACGATTAAAAAATATGCCCATGAAATCCTGGGCAGGGAAGAAACAAGCCAGCTGATCAACCATGTAAGGGAAACGCATCCGTCACTGGTTGAAGAGCTTATCCCGAACGTCCTGAGCATTGGGGATGTCCAGAAGGTTCTACAGAAGCTTCTTAAGGAAAATGTATCGATCAGAAGCCTTTCGGTCATTTTCGAGGCGCTTGCCGAGTATGCGTCGTATACGAAAAATACCGATATCCTGACCGAATATGTCCGACAGTCGCTGTCACGCCAATTGACGTACCAGCACGTGCAAAATGGGGTCATCCATGCGATCCAGGTCGGAGCTGCAATCGAGAAAAAGCTGGCGGAGTCGATTCAGCGGACCGAGCAGGGAGACATCTTGGCAATCGATCCGGATTCTGCGAATCAGTTAATTGGGACATTCACGGAATCAATCCAGCAAATGGCGGAAATGGGTATCCGCCCGGTCATTTTATCGTCATCCGGAATCAGGATGTACGTGAGGCAGCTCCTTGAACGGGCATTCAATGATATTCCGATCCTATCCTATAATGAGCTGGAACCGACCGTTGAAGTGAAAAGTGTTGGAGTGGTGAAGGTATGAAAATAAAAACATATATCGTCGATAATCTGACCGAGGCCTACCCGCTGATTTTCAAGGACCTTGGAACGAGTGCCTTCATCCTGAATTCAAAGGAAATAAAGGTAGGCGGGATATTCGGGCTTTTTGGAAGAAAGCGTGTCGAGGTGGTCGCAGCCGCCGACATTTCGAAAGAAAGCCCTCCTAAAGAGGAAGTGCGCCAGCCGGAACCCCTCCAGATGGAGTCCAGTATAGCGGAAGCCGTCTCGCAGGAAATTTTTTCAGAAAAGGAAGTACTTAAGGGAATTTCTGATAAGGAAGTCCTCAGAGAAATTTCCGAAGTGAAGGGCCTGATTCATTCCATGCTAAAAAGCGGCACGGAAGAGCAGAAGCTCCCGGGGCCACTTGAAAAATGGATGAAGCATCTTGAGGACCAGGAAGTGGATCAGGAGGTTATCCAGTATATTGTAAAAAAAGCGGAACAGATGGGAAAAAGAGCTGGCGAGGAAGAAATGGGAGGGCTCATTTTGAAAATAGTCACCGAGCTTTTCCAGGAAGGTGTGGCATCGGAGCCTGAAAAAAGCGTACCAGTCGGCCCACCGTCCTTGATTACCCTTGTCGGCCCGACCGGTGTTGGAAAAACAACCACCATAGCCAAACTCGCCGCAGCCCGCGCTTTTAAGAAAAAACAAAGGGTCGGCCTGTTGACATCGGATACGTTCAGGATTGCGGCAGTGGAGCAGCTTTTGACATATGCGGATATCTTGAACATCCCGCTCGAAGTGGTCATGAAGGAAGATGAGCTTGAAACCGCGATGAAAACGATGAAAGGCCGCCATGTCGTCTTCATGGACACCGCTGGGCGGAACTATCTTGAACGGCAATATATTAATGAAGTAAACCAGTTTTTACGTTACGATACCCGCCAGGAAAATTACTTGGTTTTAAGCATGACATCAAGGTGGAGAGATATGAAGAAAATCGTTGAACAAATGAAAGCTGTTCCCATTGACAAGCTTATTTTAACCAAATGGGACGAAACGACCTGTTATGGTGCAGCCCTTAATATGGCCTACCACTATCCGTACCCCTTAGCCTTTATATGCACGGGGCAGGAAGTTCCTCAGGACATAATGCCCGCCGAAGCTGAGTACATGGCAAAAAAATTGTTGGGGGTCGATGAAAATGCTGCAGGATCAGGCTTATCATTTAAGGCGATTGTCTAATACCCTCACGCCGGGAGAGCAGAAACTCTCCCGGGTCGTAACGATAGCGAGTGGAAAAGGCGGAGTCGGAAAGTCGAATTTCACCTTGAATTTCGCATTATGCCTGATGGAACTTGGCCAAAAGGTTGTTGTCATTGACCTTGATATTGGAATGGCGAATCTGGACATTTTAATGGGCGCCGCGCCAAAGGCCAATCTGATGGACATGATCAAAGAGCGAAAAAGCATTTGGGCTGTGCTGGAAAACGGACCACTCGGCCTGCAATACCTGGCCGGGGGCTCTGGATTTCATAGCCTGTTCCAGATGACCGGGGAAGAAAGGGACTACTTTTTCGAAGAACTTGAAAAGCTTCATGGCTACGCCGATATCATTTTAATCGATACCGGGGCGGGTCTTACGGTAGAAGCGCAGCGTTGCCATCTGGCGGCAGACGATATCATCTTACTCACGACGCCGGAACCGACATCCATGGCGGATGCCTATTCTGTTGTGAAAATTCTGCACAGCCAAAAAAAATCACTATCCTTCCACCTCCTTGTGAACCGAGTTTCCCACCAGAGAGAAGGGATGGAAGCCGCGGGGAAGTTCAAGATGGCTGTCCAGTCATTTTTAAATAAAGAGTTGAAAATTTTTGGTGCCATGCCGGATGACGCCAATGTCACGAAGTCCGTGTTGAAGCAAGTGCCCTTTTATCTCGAATATCCACGCACCCCTGCTTCGGCAATGCTAAAAAAGCTTGCCGAAAGGTTTGTCACCGGAATCCCGGCCCAGCAGGAAAGCGGCGGCATAAAAGGCTTTATCCGAAGCCTTTCGAAATTTCTGCAATGATGATGTCTGAAAAAACTTTGAAGGGGGGAAGCATATTGAATTGGAATGCCGAAAAGGAATTAGATCAATATATTCCATTGGTTCATATGGTTGTATCCCAAATGAAGAGGAAATTATCGGACAAAGCAGATGAAAATGAGCTGTTTTCCTTTGGGATGACAGGGCTTTGGGATGCGGGCCTGAAATATAACCCAGGGCAGGGCGTGAAGTTTGAAACGTACGCCGTGCAGCGAATAAGAGGCGAAATCCTCGATGGATTGCGGCAGACGGACCATGTTTCACGTACCCTTCGATCAAAAGAAAAGCGGATCCGCAAGGCGGTCGAGGAATTGGAACAGGCACATCTGCGCAGGCCGACTCCCATAGAGGTTAGCGAGTATCTCGGCATTAGCGTGCAGGAATATGAACAAACCCAAATGCAGCTTTCCTTCATCAACCAGGAGTCGTTGGATGAGCCGGCCGACCGGGACGAGGACGCCTCAGTCAGGCAGGTTGAAGACCAAACTATGGTCAGGCAGGAAGAATGGGTTGAGACAAGGGAGCGCAAAATGGCCCTTGCTTCCATGATCGATTCGTTGCCGGAAAGGGAAAAGCTTACCCTCGCACTTGTTTATTATGAAAACCTCAGCCTAACGGATGTGAGCGTCATTCTTGGCGTACATAAATCCAGGGCATCCCAGCTGCACCAGCAGGCCATCAAACGCCTCCGCAAGCAGATGGAACAGCAGGGATTTGATTGGTAAGTTATATGCAGCCTGTTTTCGCGTCTGGCGGAAGCAGGCTTTTTGTTTGAAGGGGAGGTTCTTTTTTTTGAAAAAGCGGTCTTTTTCGAGGCGTTAAAGAGGATTTAAAGCCCGAGCAGCATTGATCTTCCGGTTATCAGACTCCGCATATCTTCCACCTTCAAAATTCAACAAGCCATTAAATCAATAACTGCTCTAATCTTGGACAAGTTTGCATAGTATAGACTGGCTAAACAATTTCTGGGTGGTGGACGGATTGTATTTTGCTTTGCTGATCGGTACGGGAGTATGCCTGTTTATGAGCCTTCGGACTTTGTTCGTCCCCAACAGGATGAGGGGGAGCAGCATCCTGTCGTTGGAAAACTTCCTCTATTTAGGTATGGTCTATTTTACAGTTCTTGTAGGCTTCGGGATGGTGTATCTTCTGTTTGGCCTTTATTCCGAACCTGTGCTAGCGGAAACAGGGGGTTCAGGGGACGGGAGCTTTTTAAGAAAGGCGGGTACTGCTGTGTACTTTAGCGCTATGACGCTCTTTTCCGTTGGACATGGTGACGTGGTGCCGATTGGTATTGGCAGGTTTGTGGCAATTCTCGAAGCCTTAATTGGTTATACAATTCCAGCAGCCTTTGTAGCGAGAGCCGTGATGGAAAGGGATTAGGGTGGTCACGCCACTCTCCGTGGTAACCACAATCTCAAAAGTTGTACTAATTCTCCTATTTGGTTAGTCTAAAGGCAGAATCATTTATGAATGGAGTGAATGTGATGACTGTCCAGACAGGAGCAGCAGCACCGGATTTCAGCCTTCCTTCAGTGGATGGCAGCCAAGTAAAATTATCGGATTTCAGGGGGAAGAATGTCGTCCTTTATTTTTACCCAAAGGATATGACACCTGGGTGCACAACACAGGCATGCGATTTCCGCAATCACCACAAAAGCTTTGAAGACGTAAATGCAGTCGTCATCGGCATCAGCCCAGATCCGGTTGACAGGCATAAGAAGTTCATTGATAAATACGATTTGCCATTCCTTCTTTTGGCGGACACGGACCACAGCGTAGCGGAGGCGTATGGCGTGTGGAAGCTGAAGAAAAATTTCGGCAAGGAATACATGGGCATTGAAAGAAGCACGTTTGTCATCGACAAGGAAGGCAGGATTTCCAGGGAGTGGCGCGGCGTCAAGGTAAAAGGCCATGTGGAGGAAGCACTCGAATTTGTCAGGGCAAACGCCTGAGGCCTATTTTTACAGGAAAAGGCTACTGTCCATGCAAATTACTATGGAGCGAATACGTTATAGTAGGGCATACCTCCTCAGATAATTAGATTTAGGGCCGGAATTTCCGGCTCTCTTTTTTTTACCTGAAACAAGTTTTGAATATTACAAGATCTTGTTGGAATGGTATGATTGAGGAAAAAACAGGGGTGTTTTTATGAACATATTGTTTACATTCGTACCACTTGAAAGCGTCCAAGAAGGCATTCGCCAAGAATATCCCGACTTTACGATTCACTTCAGCAGAATTGGTTCGGCGGCCGATTACCTGCCGGAAGCTGAAATCATTGTTACATACGGAGAAGATTTGAACGAGGACTATATTCAAAAAGCCGAAAAGCTTAAATGGATTATGATTATGTCAGCCGGGATGGAAAAAATGCCATTTGATGCCTGTGCCAAGCGGGAAATTCTCGTCACGAATGCAAGGGGAATACATAAAATCCCGATGGCGGAATTTACAATCGGGACAATGCTTCAGCATGTCAAGCAGTTCCCGGCAATCCGACGGAATGAAGAGTTGGAGGAATGGGACAGGAAAGTCAAAGTCGGGGAGCTTGCCGGAAAACACATCCTCATCCTGGGCATTGGCGCCATCGGCGGGGAAACGGCCAGGCTGGCAAAGGCGTTCAGGATGAAGGTAACAGGAATTAATCGAAGCGGCAAGCCTCATCAGGATGCGGACCAAACCGATACATTTGAGAATATCGAAGCCTATTTGCCTGACGCCGACTTCATTGTATCCGTCCTGCCAAGCACGGATGAAACAAAACATTTATTGAAAGAAGAGCATTTCCGGATGATGAAGGATACTGCAGTGTTCATTAATATAGGCAGAGGCGACCTTGTCCAAGAAGAAATTCTCCTTAAAGTAATGGGGGAGCAGGTTATCGCGCATGCCTATCTCGATGTTTTTCAAACGGAGCCGCTTCCTAAAGGGCATCCTTTTTGGACGATGGACAATGTCACGGTTACGCCGCACATATCAAGCATTACCGAAAACTACATGCCCCGGTCGCTCGAAATTTTCAGGCACAATCTCCAGGTTTATCGGACTAACGAAGGCAGCTATATAAATGTAATTGATTTGGCAAGGGGGTATTAACGTGAAAATTTATACGAAATCAGGGGATAAAGGAACAACCTCTCTCATTTACGGAAGCCGGGTTCCGAAAGATGATGCGCGGGTTGAAGCATACGGAACGTGTGATGAAACAAATTCCGCAATCGGCCTAGCCCTCTCGCTTTTGAAAAATGAATTTTTTGACGGGAAGGATAAAATCGATGCCGTGTATCATAAAATTCAGACGCAGCTTTTCCATGTCGGCGCGGAACTTGCGACTCCTGAAGGAAAAGAAGTAAAATGGTCCATTTCCGGGGAAGATATTGAGGAAATGGAAAAGCGAATTGATGAATGGGATGAGAAATTGCCGCAGTTAACGAATTTTATCCTCCCTGGCGGACATCCTGCAGGCGCGGCCTTCCATGTTGCCAGGACTGTCTCCAGGCGGGCGGAGCGGGAGGCGGTATCCCTGGGTGAGTCGGTGAATCCGTTGGTTCTTGCCTATTTAAACAGGCTATCCGATCTTCTTTTTGTCACGGCAAGATATGTAAACATGAAACTTGGGGCAGAGGAAAAAACTCTGCACCAATCGTAGTCATTTGATAATAGGTAGATGAGCAGGCATATTGACAAATGCCCCCATTTTCTATAAACTAATTATAACAATTATAATTTAAGAATTTATGTATAGAAGAGAGGTGCATGTCGGTGCCGCAACATCTGAAGGAAGCATTGGAAGTTTTAAAAGAATCTGGGGTAAGAATGACTCCACAGCGCCATGCCATACTGGAGTATTTAATCCAATCCATGTCGCACCCGACTGCAGATGACATTTATAAAGCCCTTGAAGGCAAATTCCCAAACATGAGTGTCGCTACGGTTTACAATAACCTCCGCGTTTTTAAGGAAGTAGGGCTTGTAAAGGAACTGACTTACGGTGACGCCTCCAGCAGGTTTGATTTTAAGACATCCGACCACTACCACATAATTTGTGAAAAATGCAATAAAATCGTCGACTTTTATTATCCGGGCCTGGACGAGGTTGAGCATCTCGCATCCCATGTGACTGGCTTTAAAGTCGCACACCACCGGATGGAGATTTATGGGGAATGCCCAGATTGCTCCCTAAAGGAAGCACACTAATCTTATATTATAAGCAAAACGCCCGGATAAGCATCCGGGCGTTATTTGTTACTGTTTCTTCTTATTATAGGACTCGTCGAATTCCTTTCCTTCGAGATTAGGATCAAGTGTAAGCGGTTCTCGGCAGTACATGCACATGTCTACCCGGCCAAGCATTTTCGTGTGCCTTTCGCAATTCGGGCATACCACCTGTACCGTTTTTGTTGATAGCATGCCTATCCAGAAGTAGACAACCGTACTTGCGATAATGAACAAAAACCCGACGAGCATGAATATTGTCATTAAAACGGGTGATGTCCGGAAAAAGATGCCACCATACATGATAATAAATCCAATGAAAATCAGGCTTAGTGCAAATGTGCGGATTTTATTAATTTTACTCGAATACTTCCCCATGCAATTCCCTCCCGATTCTTAACTATACCATACAAGCGATTTTGGTGGAACTTGGGCAAGCGCTTTTGGGATAGAAGAAAAAATGGTTTTTATTTAAGGAAGGAAAAAAAGAAATTATTGTCGAAACTATAGCTATCAATGTTTTGGAGGAACGACCATGGAAGATATCCTTCGCCCGATATACCAGGAAAGGGCCAGCCAATCGAATACTATGGGGATTTTATTGGTTGAAAAAAAAGAAAAGTACAGCCCAGCCACTGATTTTTTTGATGCAATTCTTCTGGTGATTGTCAATGAAGCCGATGAGCCAATCACGATAAAACATTATTCCTATGCAGAAGAAAAAGCCGCCCTTCATACAATTACGGAGGCTAAGTTAAGGGAGTGGATGCTCCTAGGCACGAACCGCAAAATTTTCGAATGGCTTTACGGAGCGAAAGTTGTTTTCGACAGAAATGAGTACATAAGAAATTTGCTTACGGAATTCAGGGACTTTCCTTTTTATGGCCGAAAAATAAAGATGGGCATAGAATTTGCTAAATTGATCCGCCGTTATTTGGACGGCAAGGCTTTTTTTGAAAATGGCCAATACCTTGATGCCTATAACCATGTTGTCCATTCGCTTCATCATTTGGCGCGCCTTGCGGTCATCGAAAGCGGCTTCCATCCCGAATTAACGGTTTGGAACCAGGTAAAGCAAATTGATCCCGAGCTGTTTAAGCTTTATGAGGAGCTCGTTACAAGCGAAGAGGCGTTGGAGAAACGGCTTGAGCTTTTGTTCCTCGCCAGCGAATTTTTGATTCATTCAAGAACCCGGGTAGGGGCGGGGCATCTTTTAAATGTTCTTAAAAAGAAAGATATTTGGACGATTGGAGAAATAATGAAGGATGAAGAGCTTGTTCATTATTCGGTTGATTTAAGTGTCCTTCTTGAGTACCTTGCTGAAAAGCATTTGATTGAGACGGTCCCGGTTGAAACAAAAAGCCCTGGTCTTTATCATAGGTATTACAGGGTTTGTTAATAACGGTATAAATATTATTTTAAAAAAGTAAAAAGGTATTGACCTTTAGGTGGAATCTTGTTATATTAATATCCGTCGCTGCGATACGAACCACTTAACAGTTCGTAAGCGGCGGATAAAAAAGTTATTGACACAGCATGCGAGGCTATGATATATTATAAAAGTCGCCTCAACGCGACACGGTGAGTTTCCGAGTAAACGGAACTCGCGGTGATGATTAACATTGTTCCTTGAAAACTAAACAAACAAGCGTCAACAAACAATA
>NZ_JAVFKJ010000005.1:0-238081 GCF_032667185.1 Neobacillus sp. YIM B06451
GGAAATTGTTTCGCTTGAACGTAATTGCATTAATTGGTCCAATCGTTCTGCAATTGTTAGGGGAAAAGGAGACAAGGAACGTGAGGTTTATTTTAATATACGAGCCGAAATCTGGCTTAAGCGGTACATTGAAGGTCGCCAGGATACGGATCCTGCCATATTTGTGACTGAGCGGCTGCCACATAGGATGAGTATTGCCCAAATGAGATATGTCATAAAACGAATCTCAGCTCGTGCGGCCATAAATAAGGAAATTTATCCTCATCAACTCAGACACAGCTATGCAACCCATTTGTTGAATAACGGAGCTCCTGTTGAAGTCATACAAAGTCTTTTGGGCCACGAGAAGAGTGAAACCACACGGATTTATGCTCAGCTGAGCGGAAGGCTAAGGCAGGAATTTTACCAAAAATATTTCTAAGCAAAGAAGCAACGCTCTCGGCGTTGCTTTTGTTCTCTCGCACCCGATAGTTTAAGTGCATTTGTTCACAAACTCATTTTATTACAGGGAATCCTGCCCTGCTTATTTAATTTCTATTCAACCAAAAAGTGTTGAAATCCCGTTGGCATTCCACATGTAAGTTAATATAGGATAACCTTTCCTTCGCATATAAACTTATATTAATAATTAATTGAACTTGCAATCAAATTAAACCAGGAATATAATGGATTTACGCATTACGATAATACGTAATTTTTAGGGGGATTGTTATGTCAGAAAGAGAATATGGTAAAGAGATTGATGAGTTAAAAGAACAAATCAATAAAATTTTACAAGTTATTCAGTTACCAACACAGGAAGGACAAATTGTTAACCGTCCATCTTCACTTGAAGCCAGTAATCTGACGGTATTTTATTCAGGGCATTACAAAACCAACCAAGAGAACTATCATGTGATTCTACAAGAAAAATCGTTAGAATCTATTTCATTATTTAGTGCAGGAAAAATGGCAAATATATTAGCAGCTCTTGGTAACAAACAACGTTTAGAAATTATCCGCACTCTCTTAATCAAACCTAAAACTGCAAGCGAACTTGTAGAGCTATTAAACATGGGTACCACGGGGCAACTTTATCATCACCTTAAGCCTTTACTTGGGTCCAATTTAATAAGTCAGGATGAAAGAGGTGGAGCTTATAAAGTTCCTATTGAAAGAACTTTACCCCTTCTTCTCCTTTTATCAGCAGTAACAGAAATTTATGACACAGGCAGTTACCTTTCTCTCATGGACGTCCGTGAAAACGCCGAAGACTATATTGGAGAAAATAATAAACATAATCCAAATCAATTAATATTGGCAATTTTACAGAACTCCATTCAGGAACACAGAGCTAAACATTGTAATAAGGTATTGGTGATTCTTCATGAAGATGGAAGTGCAACCGTTTCTGATGACGGAAGAGGAATTCCTACCAAATTTTTAGCAGGAATTAATAATTTCAAAGTACAAGATGTATTAACGAACGTAGAAAATAAATACACCAATTATATAGCGAGTTCCGCGAAAAAAGGTCTGGAAATTTCAATAGTGAATGCCCTATCGAGTAGATTGAAGGCAATTATCAGACGAGATGGTTATATTTATTTTCAGGACTTTAAGCATGGTATACCCCTTTCTAGACCTTCTATTATTGGAGAATCCACCAGTACAGGTACAAGTCTATCGATTTTACCTAATAAGGAAATCTTTCCAAACAGTTTTGACTATGATGCTTTGAATTCAACAATAATGGACCTAAGGAAGAGTAATCCTGAATTAACCATATCTTTGTTAGATCAAAGATAAAATATTAATATTTTAAAATCTGGAGGGATAAATGTTGGGGAAAGAAACAATCACTAAAGCAGAAGATATTCTTTATATGCTAGACCATTTGTTAGAGGAAAAACGTAAATTTAATTGGGATGTTTTTTATTCGGATCGCAGCAGAAACATTCCTTTCTTTGAGGATCTACCAGATGAAAATTTGGTTCATTACATCAATAATGACCTAATTAAACCTGGAACTGTCTTAGAGCTTGGTTGTGGACCAGGAAGGAATGCACTCTTTTTAGCTGCAAACGGATTTTCTGTTGATGCCGTTGATTTATCCGATGAGGCAATAACTTGGGCAAAAGAGAGAGCTTCAAAACAAAACCTGACTGTAAACTTTGTAAAAGAAAATATCTTTGAAATGAAAATTGATAAAAATTCGTATGACTTAGTTTATGATTCAGGATGCTTTCACCATATAGCCCCACATAGAAGATTAAGTTATCTTGAACTTCTTAAAAAAGCATTGAAACCAGGTGGTATGTTTGCTCTAACATGCTTTGTTCCTGGAGGAAGCCTTGGAGGTTCGGATTTAACTGACTGGGATGTTTATAGAGAAATGAGCTTAAGTGGCGGCTTGGGTTTTACGGAGGAAAAGTTAAAACAAATCTTTCTAGATTTCCAAGTGGTTGAAATTAGAAGGATGAATGATACTAAAGAGTTTTTTGGTAATTCAAACCTGAATACTGCTTTATTTAGGAAAAATGAATAACTTGAACGAAAAAATAGAAAAACTTCAAAAAATTGTTGAAATAGAGGTAGCATCTTTTTGTAAAGTATTAAAATTATCCCCTCACTCTTTTGGAGTAGAAAATTGCGTGTTTAAAGCCCAAACAATAGAGTGGGGAGAAATAGCAATTAAAGTCCCTTGGAATAGATATGAAAAGAATGATATTGATGGTGCCATTAATTCCTTGGATGGATTGCAGAAAGAATACCTCCTAACTAAACATTGTATGAAATACGGAATACCTGTACCAAAAGTGTTTAAACTCCACAAAGGAATCAATATCGATTTTATAGTCCAAGAATTCATGCATTCAGAGAACAAAGGCGATTTTCCTTTTGAAGATTTAGGGAGACTTACATACTCTATTCATCAACTAAGCGATTTACCTGATCTTTATCCTATTGATATTAATTTTGTAATTGCTCAAAGAATTATAGAACGGACCAAGGCAATTGAAAGGATAACTAATGAAAAAATTCTCTTTCCATCATCTGAGGTAATTGAACAAGTCTTAAAATCTTTTCCCTCGAAGAATAAATTACTACATATGGATATTAGACCAGCCAATACAATACATACTGGTTCCCAAATACGAGCTATATTTGATTGGACGAATGCTTTAATAGGAGATCCAGTATTTGAATTAATGAGAATAAAGGATTATGGTCATCTTACTGAGGATTTTATAACGGGATATAAGGACTTTAATAAAGAAATGAACAGAGTACCAAAGATCGTTAAATGGTTGTATCAATATGATACCGCTGTAATGTTATCCATACTGTTTTTAACTGAGGTAAAGGACAAAAAGCAAGGAAACGAAGCACAAAATAGAATGAAAAGATTACATGAAAAAATAAGTAAAGAATTATAAGTACCATGGTTGCACAACCGACTATAACATTGCAGTTGGCCGTGCAACCATTTTTATAAATCCGCTAAATTTATATTCAAACAAAAGCATTTCTTTGTTTAACTTTGTTGAACTAACCTGCCCCGTTTGCTTAATAAGGAATTCAACAAAAAGGTGCCTTAATCCTTCTGGATCAAAGCACCCGTTAGTTTAAGTGCATTTTTACACAATCTTTTTACATATAGGAATACTGCCTCATTATTCAATAAGAAGTATAACAATAAAACGTTAATCACTTAATGGATTAACGCAATAACTTCTTTGAAATTTGATACAACCAGATTTTTATTTAGCCAAATTATTGCTCCATTACTTTTTTAATACTCTGAGGTATCATTACTACTTCAGTTGTTAAGTCAACAGGGGTAAAACTCTGATCAATACATTCCTTCCAATATTCCATATGTCTTTTGTCAATCCAATGCTCAGAAAGTTGTACCTCTTGTCCGCCTTCACCTTGGACGGAGTACCAATATAAATACTCCTTTCCATCAAGGATTTCTCTAAATATAGTTTCTACATACATTTTTTCACCTTCTAAAGTAACAAGAACATCCTTCATATTGTCATTAAGGAACTGCAACCATTCATCAACTTTTTCCGATTTACCATCTTTGACTTTAAATCTCGTTAATTCAACATTCATAGTAATTCCCCCTTAATTTTTTATCCAGTATTGTGTGCAATCCTTGCTACGATCCATAAATCCATACTCAATGAAATATCTTCTGATTGTTGCAAAGTCACTGAATACCTCTTTTAATATTGCGTTAATTTCACTTTCAGTGTAGACCTTATTTCGGTCGAAACGCTTTATTATATTTTGTAATACGATTAACTTCCTTTTTTCCTTACTTGGAAAAGTGTCTAATCTACCATCAACACCTTGTTTAAAATAGTTAGATAAAACCTTTTGTCTTTCTTCTTCTGTTGTTGCATAGCGTTCGTCCACCATCTTTGCCCCCTTATGAAAACTTACAAAGTCATCTTCAATTTGCTTAACTGGACCTTTGCTTAAAAGGTTCATTACCGCAATAAAAACCTTTGCTTGTTTTTCTTTTTCTTTGAGCTTAAATCTATGATTTCTAATAGTAGAGGGACTGCCGCCGTTTAACTCCTTTAGAATTTCTTTGTCACTTAAGCCTTTCTTGAAATAATGAAGCAATTCCTTCTGGTGTTCTGACAATCCAGTGTACTTTTTGTCTAGGTTTAGTAAATAATCAAATACGGATATATGAATATCCTGTATATGCCTCACTATTGCTTTTTTGGCTTCATACAATGTACCATCGATTGGATATATAATCCCATCAATAAAACTTTCGCTACATAGAAGACATACATATTCATCATTTGAGAGGATGTACCCATTTGAAAGTTCTTCAACTGAGGCATTCCAAAATCGTTCTTCATCATTCATTATAGACAACCTCACTTATCGTTTGCTTATATATAGATATTTTATAGCTATGTTTACATCAAATCAATAGACAAATTAAAAAAGCATTACTTAGTTAAAAGTAATGCTTGCTTGAACAAACCTGCCCCGATAGTTGAATAACCAGTTAAGCTGTCTATATAAGACATTCACACTAGAAAATAGTATCAATTTTGATTAAATGCCATACTTCTTTTAAAGGCTTCCCATCAAACTTAACTTTTTGGAGTAGTTCTTCAGCATCTTCACCTATGACTTCACTATTAGAATCATCGAATTTCCAAAACATAAACTGACCTGTGTTACAACCGATATAGTAATTTTCGGAACCAAAAATGAAATGAATTTCTCTTCCTATTTTTGAATCTTCAAGAAATTCCTTGAAGCTATAATCCATAACTTATACTCCTTTTATTAATTCTTGTTAAACTAAACTGCCACGTTAGTTGAGTAAGCCTCCCTATAATTTTAACATAAATATCCAGAAACCTGCTTATCATTTTTAACACACTAATTCGCATATCAGTTAGCATACGAATTAGCACGGTGACAAAAACTTCTGTCATCCTGCTAAAAGGGGTGCGAATTCGGGTGCTAAAACACCCTTAAATGTACAGAAAACCCTGAACGATCAACAAAAAGATGCAGTCCAATTCATTTGCGAATTGGACTGCTAATTTGTATGCGAATTATGTTTTTGCACTCGAAAACCGAAACCGAACCCGTTAAGCTAATACTATACGAGGTTATACCGAGAACTCTATTACTATTTTATTTTTTTAAATACCACTTTAACATCAGGAGGAAGCACTTCAAAATCCCCCTTCTCATTAAAAAGAGTAGTTGCTACCGCATCACCTAAATTATCATCCACCGCATATAAATCATCAAACTTAAAGTAGTCATAAGTATGCACTAAATAATGATAAAGCACATTAGCATAATGATAATTATTCCAATCGTCCCAAGAATAGCTGTGTTTCAGACTAAATACCTTTAGAGTTTGGTCCTCAAATGATTTCGTAAGCATATAGAACGGTCGAAAATTTAACAGGTGAGAACTGTATACATTTTTAGCTGCCAATTCTATAAATTGTATATTATGTAATGACTTGTTATCTAATCTTTTAAAATAATCATCTACTTGTTCCTGATGTATACCATTATCTTGTAGGTTAGCTATTATTATAATTTCCCCAAGTTTTATCGAAAAAGTTAGTGTTTTTAACCCGTCGATATAATGAAAATCTCTATTATCGTTATAAATTTGCCCTTTGAGGATAAAAATTGACCATGGAACAAAGTCATAAAACTCTACAGGTGTCCGGACAGATTGTAAAAAAGTATGAGTCATACTATAGCTGTCCAACAACTCAGGGGTAGTAATTGTCCCTTTACTTGAATCCCCTCTGTCTATATTTAAGGAGAGCTCCTTAAATAACAAGCCATAAAAAATTTTTACAATCCACTGAAATATAAATAACTTGTCAATTTTTATAAATTCATCAAATCCACTTTCCACGCCGTTTCTAATAATATTTTCAAGGTTTGATAGGTGGATTCCATTACAAATTGAGCAGCAAGGAATCTTGAGCATTCTATAGGGAATACGAGTGCCATTTAGCAAGCTCACAGTTTGATTCCAAAGATTGAATCGGTGTTGTAGCCACTTAGGAAAAATGTGTTCTTCAGTTTCATTTTCCAGAGTTAGTTTAACACCACATAAAAAACATTCTTCATATGTAAATTTCATACTAGTGAATGGGTTGAAAATAAAGTCTGTATTTTCAATCATCAAAGAGCACTCCTAAATCTTTTTTTTCTAGTAAACTGTAGTAAAATAATTAAAAACTCCCATTCTCTCTTTCAACTAACCTATTGTTGAAGAACTTATGACACCCTTGGCTTTATTATTAAACCTAGTTCGATTAGTTCCTCTCGTTCTATTATTTTCACTTTATTGCTTTCTGCTAATTTTTTTGCATTCTTAGTAAGAAAACTATTTGTAACAACCCATCCTTCAATTGCTTTATAGTGATTAATTGCACCTATAACTTCCTGAACTGCTTTAATACCAACATTAGAATTGTATCTTTTTGCTTGTATTATTATTTTCTTACCATCCTTTTGTAGAATAAGATCTGCACCATAGTCTGCTGTTTTGCTGGTCATCTGCACAGAATATCCCATTGATTTATAAACTTGCGAGAGGTATCTTTCGAATTGTTCCCCCGTCATTTTATCAATTTCAATGATTCCAGAATCTTTTAGACGTTCATTCCTTTTATGATTAATTGCTCTTAAAATGAGTATATATGTACCTAGTATAAGTGCCCCTACAAACATTGATACACCTGCTGCTATATAGCCAGAACCAGTAGATTGATAAATAGGATTCCAAACAAAGTAAAGAATTCCTACGATTAATAATCCTTCCCAACTTACTTGCTCTTTCTTTCTTCGTCTTTTTGCCAATATATTTCACCTCTATAATCATCATATTATTATTTTATAATTGTATTTACCTAACATAAATAGAAATTTATACAAAAATGTCCCTTTTAAATAAAAAAGCACATTAATCTTTCTGAATCAATGCACCATTTTTAATACTTATTCAAATTAAACTGCCCCGCTTGTTGAATAAGGCTTCACAAAAGAAAGCCCCTCTATTTATTTTGAGGGGCCGTCAGACACATATTATTACCCGGTACATTAGAATTATTTTGAGTTTAGTAATTTTGTTAATATCTAATGTTCATATGGTTGGCTGTTCAAATAGCTGGAAATAAAAACAGAGTTAACAATGTCGACAATGGTTGCCCGGCCGCAGTCGTTGGAACTATAAACATAAACCGACATTTTCACTGTCTCCGCCTCCTTAAGAACCTTTTGTGACATATATTTACATATTCTGAGTGTTAGGTTACGCTTCAGTTGTAGCATTTCAGTTGCAGATGTGTGAAACAACTCCCTACTTTGACTCCTTCATGGGTCTTTTTTATTCCAATACCGGGGTGATCGCCGTGGTGCCAATGTGGAAAAGGAAGTATGTCAAAAAACTTCATGGGCAAATGAAAAACCATATAACAATCGCCACTATGGCCAATCTTACGGTTAAAGAGGTACATGATATTATCCTTCCTCCGACCAAAAAGAAGCGCACTATACCGGTGGGATTGGTATTTAGAATTCGAGGAGAATACAAAATAATGATTGCCGCCGGACTATCGAATGATTACGCACGGAGAGAATTGGCCAGCTGGCACCGCATCCGCCTCAAGACCATTGTAAAAATTACTTCCACAGAAAGATTAGAACAAAGTTTCTTTTATTAAAAAGGCTTTGTCAAATAGTATTGTTGTTTTTCAGGAACGTCTGATTTGGACGTTCCCGTTCTTATTCCGTTAAAGCACCCGTTTGTTTTAGTACATTTCTTCACAATCTCTCCAAAGTAATTACTTATGGAAAACATTTAATCGTAAATCAACATATGTGTTTTAACTTTTTTGTGTTAATCTAGCATGTCTCTGGCGTCCTGACAACGTAATAGGAAAAAGCTTGGAATCCAAGCTTTTTTATTTATATGCTGAACTATTCACGCTTCGTGCAAGAAAAAGCCAGTACGACGGGGATTCTTTGCCTTCTCACGAACTCTGCTTCATTGGTAAAATGTTCGCGTTTTGGCTTTCCTTCTCGTAAATCAACTACAAAAAAACCAGATTTAGTAAGGGCTTTAAAGTAAGTTTCAATTGTTCGATGGTACTTTACAACTATTTGTTCAATCCAAGGTTCCTTTCTTTCACCTTCGAGAAAATAGTCATCAACTATCCAGTTCTCACGTTTATCTCCTGTTTGCTTGCTTATAAAAGATGATGTAGTGAGGGGATGTTGAACACTGAACACAAACTTACCATTATCTTTTAAGGTTTTATACACATTTTGAAACAGTAAATGAATGTCTGAGACATAGTGTATTGCAAAACGAGAAGATACAATGTCAAATTTGTTCGTCGGGAAACTATATGACTCCAATGTCTCGTGATGAATTGTCCCGTTTTCTCTAACAATATTAAGATTTGCAGATGATACCATTAGTTTAGAACCTTCTATTCCAGTGTAAAAAGCTGCACCTTGATTCAGTAATTCCTTTCCAAACGAAGCTTCACCACAACCTAAATCTAAAATACTTTTATTTTGAAAGTCACCGATAAGTTCATAAATGATAGGATTTTCGATAGCATTGTTGGGACTATCCTTTCTACCCCTTCTCTTCATATAATTTGAAAAAAAATCCTCTTGGTCGTAAACGCTAGCACCTCTAAATTCCATAACAAACCATTTCCCCTTTCGCACTCTTTTCTTCGTAAATTTTCGTAATATTAAATAAAGTTTATCACTTTGGATATTTTAACATATAAATTGTAAAATTTCGGAACTGTTTTGGCGTGCATCTATTCACCTTTAATTAGTATTCCTTCCTCCACTAAACTGCACCGTTTGTTCAATAAGGAATTCAATAAAAAAGGGCGGTAATCCTTCCTGGACCTACGCACCCGTTAGCTAAAGAATAATAATACACAATCCAACATCTATATTCTTATTGTTCATTTTCCCTAACATAATTATTGACCCAATCAATATCAACAGGTCCATTTATAACTTTATAATACTTACCTCCGTTTATAGAAAAAGATTCATCCTTTTCAATTAAGACACAGCTATGCAACCCATTTGGACTAATTTAAAGATTATCCGATAAAAAAATTTCCGAATTAAGGGTTATACTTGATCAATTTGTACAATATCCAGCCAGTCAGCTTTCATGTCCTGATTAACAGTTAAGGTAAATTCAATGCTTAAAATCACTGAATCAGAACCGATTTTTACAAACGCATCGTGGTAGGATTCATGAATATAATCGTTCATGTTTACATCAAATTCAACTTCCACGTCCAAATATCCCGTTACGATTACATGGTCGAGAACCACCTCAACTTTGAGGTGTGTTACTTTCAATAGCTGGATGTCAGTTACCTCCAGGGCATCTGCGTCAGGTCCATAATTAGTTGGTATACGTTGGCTATATTTACTTACATAATCCCAACATTCTTCAAAGACATGTTGAAAGCTATGGTCATGGATCATATCGAGGATTAACTCTGGACTGTTATTTAAGTCCTCATTCTCCACCCATTTTACTAGAGTGAGTGTTTTCTGAAGCTGATTTACTTCCTCGCAGTTTTGGATAAAGTCTTGAGCAGATTTATAGAAAATCAAATCGGTGGAATCCCGCAGGAGATCAGGATGAATTCTACCGTTTAACATAAAGTCCTCTGTGTTGTTTGTAATAAAATATCCCTTATCGATAAAATGATTATCCTTTACATAACCGACATATGTAAACCAGATTATGGCATCACGAAATTCCATTTTCCGATCGGAAAAAGGCTTGATCCGTTTGATAGACCTAGTAACCAGTTCAGGCAGTATTTCATTTGGATATGGAAGGATTTCAATCCATCCATAGTTCTCCAGCTCATCAAAATGGTCCTCCAGTTTCAAAACAAATTCTTCTAGGGTGTTTTTCCATTCAATTGGGGACTTGTCATGTTGCCGAATCAATTTGGTAATCTTGTTTTCACCTTTTCTTATGTCGCCAAAATAATTTATCAGTTCACTTTCAAAATTGTTTATGATTTCTTGTTTAACTACTTCTGAAACATAAAGGTCTATTAACCCTCTTTCAGCAAGCTCAATCAATAAACGGTTATGAATATTCTTATCCATGAAGGGATCAGTGAAACAAACATTTGAATCTAAGAATACATGAAGCATAACACTCATCTCCTAAACTTGCCGATAACACTTACGATGTCTCGAAAAGGCACACCTTCATGTGCTAACCCCGTCTGGATGTGAACCAACTAGTCGTTTTCCAACGCGAGGCGGTATATGTATACGGCATCAATTCGATTTACTGCTGACCAGCGGTTGGACCGTCACCAATGTAGGCAGAACCGCCCTTGTCGTGAGCGATGTCGACTAGTCTCGGCCCCAAGCCCTTGTCACCCTAGCCGCACGTGCACGGATGGCGCAAGCGAAACGATGGATGCCCGCACCCCACCGCAAATTGATCAGCTGCCGTTAAAGTAATAAATAATCTCTATAAAAAGCTATCTTATAAATCCTTCGTATAGCAACAATATCGTTTTTTTTTCAAAAATAGTTATTCATCACCCTGTCCGTCAAAAAGGGCATTAAATTCATTCGATGACGAAGCTTGGTCGATAGGATATTGAATTTCATTACATTTGTGCTGTAGTTCTAAAAGGTCTGTACGAAATGCATCCTCTGTTATTAATAACCCTTGTTCAATCGTTTTAAGTGCTTGGTCGATATTAAGTTCCCGTTCCATTTGAAACAATGCTAATTCTAAATAATACTTTTGTTCAATTTTGAGAAAGGAATTTTCATTTTGATTCTTTTCTAATAAAATTGATTTAGAATACATCTCTATACCCTTTTGTCGTGATTCCTCAATTGTTAGCTCATTGTTTCTAAAGTACCATGTTCCTAATGTAGCAATTGGATATGAATATGAAGGGTAAATTTCTATACTCAACTCAATAATTGACTTAATTCTTTGATCAACTATTCCTAAATGGATTTCTTGATATGCTATTTCATTGAGAAGTGATGAAACTCCCTTAATAATTTGTGAATCATTGTCCTTTTCATTTAAAAATTCATTCAGTTGTTGAGGAGTTAAAAGCACAATTTCATTTCTTATAATAGAATTATAGCCAAACTCATTTATAAATGTAGAGCTTATCGCCTCGGCGTATTCTACACGATCTTGTATTAACGGATCTTTAACCGAATCTTCAATGAGAATAGAGAGGTATGCAGTATTCTGTTTTTTTTCATTAACTTTATTTTCAATCAATTTAAACCAGGGTATTGTAGCAACATCGTTTCTGCCGCTAAAATTTATTTTAATTTCTAAATTCATATCCAATAAACCTAATGTATTTTTCCTTACATATTCCAACTTCAATATTTTTCTTAAACAATTAGTAACTTCATGTTCCAAAATTGTTATTTTATTATTTATTGCATGATTTAACTCTAGTATTGAAAATGCATCTACTTGTTTTGGATTCTCATTTAAGATGGGCAACGAAGACACTATATTAAATTGAACATCTTCATTAAAACGTTCTTTGTATCCTTCCTTTATGGTATCGATAAGTTCTTTTAAACCGAATATCAGATCCTCATTGCTTAAAAAGTGACTGCCTTTATCTTTATTAGAAAACCATAAAGTCCATCTCCCGTCATCATTAATGTATAAATATAAAGGACTTGTTAAAGGGTTTTTACTTTCAAACACAAAATATTTACCCTCATTCCTTATACCTTCGTGAAGATTTAATATTTCTAATAGATCTTCCTTATCGAAACTGCTATCAACGTGTATTGCTGTCATATAAATAAAAACTTCTGCTCTATTTACTTTAATTTCGTCGGGGAATTTGGCGGGAGCATAAAAAAACTTCACATCTTTCGAAACCCCCCCTTGTTGAATAGAATGTTCTTGTTTATATTTCTGACTTTGCTCAGCATGATTTGGTTCCTTAATTATCTCTTTATTTTCCTTCAATGTGCCTTGTTCAAAATCACTTAAAATTGATATTAGCTTCTGAACTGTAGCAAGTAAAACACTCATTTCTCTTGATGAAGTCTTTACTTCAAAATCATATGCATAATCAGCAGTCTGTCTTAACCAATATAAGCGTAGAGCTAAAATATCTAACAATAACAGAGCATTGAGGGAATTATTAATACCCACCTTGTACTGTTTCATCGCTAAAGCAATTCCCACATCTACTTCTTCCTCTTGACTGCTTTTTTCAGTTAAACGATTATATTCATTGATTTTATTGTCTAACTTTTCCATTAGTGCTGGGTCATAAAAGTCAATGGAAAACATTTTTTTGCATATAACCTCAATGTAGGGAATCAATATTTTTTCTACTTCAAAAAGTTGAGAATCACTTATTATGTATCTGAGTAATTTAAAGGGTTTTACTCGGTGTCCTAATATTGTTAAATAATTTTGCTTATTAACTGGTTCTATTGGTAGTCCATTCCGAAAATATTTTAAATATTTGCCGCTTGTAAAGTGTTCGACCTCCTTATGTTCAATTTCATGATCATCTAAACGAAGATGCTCATTAAAATAATCATACATCAGGCTACTGACTAATTTATGTAAGCAATAATATAACAAACTAGCGCAAGCCCTTAAATCCCCAGTTATCAAGGAAGTTATAGAAAGCTCTTCATTTTCTTTGGAAGTACGTCTATATACATCCGATCTCTTCGCAACGTGCTTATAGATTCTTTCACGAAGCTCTTCAATTTGTTGTTTATCTTCTATTTTTGGAAAAAAGGATATGTAAGATGGCGTTAATTCAATAGCACTCGGTTCAATCTTATTTATTAATTTAAAAGATAATATATGTGAATTCGAAAGGAGTTTTACAGAAACATGTTCATTTTTAAATTCTTCTAGTAAATTCATAAATGTTTTAAAGCCAAACTTAGTTTCAAAATAAAATCTGGTTGTACCGTTTATTGGTTTAGGTTGAAGAATTTTTTTCATTTGTTTCTCCTTCTTTCCTTTAATAATGCTTAAGTAATATTTTACATTATTTTTCATTTTTTGTAAGAGTATTATTTAATAACAAAAAGACGTGTATCTATTTACACGTCCTTAGAAATGCAAAAACAACCACCTATATATTTGAAGGTCTTTTCCTACAGGTAATTTAGAAAGAAATTATGTTTGATAATTTCCAAAATTGCAGAGTAGAACTTTCCAGTTATAACTTTTGCACCAATGCCTATTGCCCTTATAATCTTGAGTATATAAACAAAAATAGTGTATTTATGAATGCTGTGTTAGGTCCAATAGGGGAATGCTATGGAAAATATTAAAGTTTAATCACCGTATTTATCCTTAAAATAGGTTTTTTTATAATAAAAACCAAAGTTTAATATAAATTAAACAGTAGTTTTACTCATTTCGCCATCTTCTATTTCCCCTATCCTTATTTCTTCCGTCTTCGCCCGATTTTCTTTTCCTTGTTTCTTCATTCTCCCATTCTTCAGGTAGGTAAAAACTATCTTCAGTAAATGGATTTATTGCAAATTTACGGGATGATATATTAATTCGTCTGTATGCTAAATACAGGTCAATTTCATCAATGGAATCTTTACCTGATTTTAATGCAATAATAGTGGCTTCTACTAAAATTTTCTTAATCATCCTTTGTTTTCCCTTTGTTGCATAATATATCTTATCCGATACTAGACGGTCAGCGAGTTTGGAACGACTTGAAAACGGTAAAGCTTTATCTAAATTATGAAGAAAACTTCTAAATAAATGTTTTTCTTCATCTGATTCATATTCAAAGCTCTTCATTTCCTCTCTTAATGAAAATCTATCATCCAATTGAGCATTACGTTCAAAAATGTTTTCAGACTCTGGCATTCCACAAATAAGTATTGGTACTGCAGCATCCTCAGAAAAAGATTTTATCCAATCAGATGCTTTTTTAAGCACTTTATCTGTATCTCGATCAATTAAATGTTGAAATTCATCAATAATAATAAGTTCAACCGCACACATCTCCTTCCCAATATATTGTAGTAAACGATCGGTTAAAGAATTTTCACCACCTCTATCATAAACCGGATCGCCCAGTCTTAATAGGATGCTGGAAGCTAAGGATTTTGGAGTAGCCCCTACTGGGACCTTTGAATATAGTACAGGTACTTTCTTTACTCCTTCTTCACGATAAGAAGGGTAACGTTTAGTGTACCCCTTTAATAGTGTTGATTTCCCTACACCAGGTTCTCCTTTTAAGAACAATCCTTTAGATTCTTCTGAGGATGTTGATAGTAAATGATGGTCTTCAATCTCTTTTAATATTTGTTCAAAACCAGGATAATTTATAACTATCTCCTCTATGTGCTTTCGTCTTCGTTTTATCTCCTTTGTATCTGGGATGTTTCCATTTAGCGGCTCAAATACCTCAAGTCCTATTCCCATTCTTTAAACCCTCCGATACCAATGAAATCTCAAAATCGATAAACTGTTGAGTATCTTCGTTGTTAAGATCGGATTGGATATTTTCGACTCTATCTTTGGAACTACTAGAGCGCTTTTTGATTTTATTACTACTAGATGTTCTATTATTCCTTAAATCCGGTTTATTTTCGGTTTGTACTTTTAGTGGTGCTACTAATGCTATAGGTTGATCACTTTCAGACCAATCAAGACCGGAAATACCAGCTAAATCAGTATCAACACTTTCTATTTCCTGATCCACAATTACCTGCTCTGATTTGTTTGCTTTTCGTCTTTTAGAAGCTTTTGCGTCTGCATCCTGTAGATTTAGTATCTTACGTCTTACTTCTGCTTTATTTAATATTTCTTCTTTAGGATTAGGGTTTTTACCTTCTGCCTTTTCTAGCTTCCTCTCTAATATATGCTCGGGGTAAGTAATCCCACGTCTCTCTATTCCTGTTTGTATAGCTTTGATGTAATATCCCTTAAATTCATCCCAAACATATACTTCTCTCATATCCGCAAGATCGTAACGCACACGAACATGGTATTCCTTATTTGAATATTTTGCTTTAAGCTTAGATCTCAATTCCATTAAACTTGAACTATTATAATACTCTTTTTCTATCATTACCCCTGATTCTTGGACTTTTCTTGTTGCTAAACCGCTCATTAAAGCCAGTTTTAAGTCATCTACTGTTTGTGTAAGTGGAAAAGAGAGGTGAGGGTTAAATTCTAACGCCTTCGCCCATAAATCCGCCGGAGTTCCTTTTCTTTTTTCACTGTAGCTTTGGGCAAGATCATCAACAAGCATTAGATGAACCATATAGATAAAGGTATTAATTGTAATACATGCCTTACCTTGAGAATCATATAAACCTTTTTCTTGAGGATTTGAAAAAGTAGTTCCAAACATACTATGAAAATACCTGTCGTTAAGAGTTCTAAATCCCCTCTCGATAGTCCCTTTCTGATTACCGGAAGCTACCTTTGTATACTGAATTTCAATTCCTAACTGTAAACAGGCATCTTCAAAATCCAAAGACTCATTAACTGATGCATTATCAAGAACAATTACTTCAGGCTTTCCATAGGTAATCCATCTATTTTTCACCTCTGGATATAGCTCTTTTATATAATGTTTTGGCATAATGATATGCAGTAAACATTGCTTTAAAGCTGCTGTATTGACATCATCAAAGGTAAAATAGAACCCCAAAGGATAACCTGTATATTTATCTATCCCATAAATAAAGGTAGGGCGTTCCGCCTTTCCTGTAGCTGGATTTATCAGCATCATATGTGCTGGAGTCCAGTCTATTTCAACACGTTCTAACGGTCTTGTCGTTAAAACCTCTTTGGTAGTCCCAACTTTCCTACGTTTTGCCTCAACAGAACCCAGCTTTGCCTGGTCAACTCTATATTGATCAATTAATTTCTTCTTCTCTCTTCGAAATTGGGAAATTGAAATATTGTTGATTTTATCCTCTTTCTCACGAAGCTCATTTGTTTCCTTAATTCTTAAAGCCAATTCAGCGTGCAAACTTACATCTGTATGATTCTCACCTGAGTAACAAAACTCTTCAACTATATCTTCTATCATTTTAACTACCACTTTATTTCTACTACCTGTTTTTGGCCCTTTATCACCAGAAACCAACCCCCTTATATCCCCAATCTCTTCCCATTTTTTCTTCCAAACATAAAACTGCGTTCTTCCCACTTCAAGTCTTCTTAAATATTCGTTTATTTCACTCACGAATACCTCCCCGTCCAAAACCGGTTTAAGAATTTTATATCGTCTTCTCGCTTCCTCCTTCTTCTTCTCAGGAAGTAGGGAAAATTCTTCAAGAGTATTTTTATTTTTTTTCTTTTCCGAATTCCTCTTAAAAATCAATTCATTTTTTTGCCATTTTTCTAGTAATTCATCTAAGGTTTTCATTTGTATCAATTTGTTATAACATAAATTTTCCAATTCTATATTTGTTCCTTGAATATTCCGAATTTGATATTCATTATCTTCCATTAAAAATCTTATTCCGACTCTAAAAGTGAACATCCTTTTCCCTACCTTCTATTAGGATATTGTTTTATTGTTAACGTCCATGTTTAAAATAATTTACCTAATATCGTTTCTTCATTAATTTTTTCCTTATAAAGATTAGTCTCTATAATTTGTTCATATACCATATAGTAAAGGTGGACATAAAACTCCCCATCATCCATTTCCATAAGTGCTTTCTTCTTCAATTCAGATATTGAACAGGGTATATTTTCTTCATAGAGTCGTTGTAAGCATGCCAATTTCCTAACACTTGTTCTTTCTTTGTTGTAGTTTTTTAGAAAATTAAAATTTTCAAGGAAGTAACCTTTACGGATATCCTTTTCAGTTACAATTTTATACTCCCACTCCTTTTCCTCAGAGTACATTCTACCAACTTCAGCCTTAATTTTATTTTCCTCTTCTTCCACTTTATCAATCGGCTTAACTTCTACTAAGTAAACTTTTTCTGTTCTCATTGTTACCAAAAAATCCGGAAAATAGCTTCTTCTTTTTCCACAATAAAAATATTCAATTTCGAGAGGTTGGGATTCAAACATTAGTACTTCCTTATCAAATTCTAATGTTTTAATATAGTCCCGCTCTAATAAACTCTCCCAATAAATCATTTTCCTATTTTTCTTACTTGGAAATTTTCCACGAAAACTCCCCTTTTTACTTGCCTTAATTTTTCTCGCTGGCTTTTTCAACAGTATCACCTTCTTCAAAAGTATGTTTATTGCCACAACTGTTAATACTAAAAAAAGAAAAGGGGTGTATTAATGATAGATAGTGAGACTTTAATTAAAAAAATCAGACCATATCCTAAAGAAACCCTTAGTAGCTATCTTTTTAGAATAAGTAAAAGCAATCTAATGGATAATCTTTCATGGATAATAAAAACGTTTAACACCCAGACTAATACACAACAATTAAGCCAAAATACTATAGATTGGATTGAAAGTGAAAAACTGTTTGCAGAACTCTCTTTATTTACCGGCCTAGAAGAAGAAAAACTATCCTGCATGACGTTTTCTGAGAAGTTGAAAAAATGGGGAATTGACTGGGACGATATTTATAAGTGCCCTTGGTTTATCTATAGAACTGTTAAGTGCTGCCCAGAATGCCTAAAACTTCACCCCTATGTGAGAATAGACTGGTGCCTGGGTCAATCAGTCTGTTGCACTGAACATCAAAGATATTTAATTGATAGGTGTACGAACTGTAATAGAGAGCTTAATTCGAAAACAGTTGTACAAGGACTTTGTTTATGTGGAATGGAATTACATAGAATGGAGTCAACAGAAGTAAGGTCGTTAGAAGTAACTGAATACCAAACTTACCTAAAGCAGTTTCTTTATGGAGAGAAAAACTTAAAATTCAACGAATGGATTAAAGAGGCGCCGGTATTTTTTCAGGCAATTGAGTTTTTCGCCACCTGGATTCCACTTATTACAACAAAAGATTATATACCGCCTATAGATGGATTTAAGTTCGATGGGAGTACACATGCGAAAACAAGATTAAAGAAAACAAAATCACAATATCAATCCATAGTGCTTTATTCTCTTGCGTATAATCTATTAAAAGAATGGCCTGAGACTTATTACACTTTGTTAGAACATACATACCTAAAAAGTAAAAATAAGTTTGAAATGTTTTATAAAAGAGCTGTGGTAAAACATATCGATACCTCTATGAATAGTGTCTCTAAAGAATTCACTAAATTTCTACAATCTAAACTACTATTATTAGATATGAAACATCAAATGCTTCGAATGGATGAGGCAAAGAGCCTTGTACATCGATATAAAGAAACAATAAATGACCAGAATTTCCCCACCCATCAATGCTTTATTAACAAAACCAAGCTTATTTTATTCAAATCACATGAGATACACACTTGGAGTCAAACTGTAAAATCACTTTTGACAAAAGAAGAAGTCAGAGAGATATGGCAAACCAGCGCTAGAGCAACTTACTCTATATTAGTAGGTAATATTTTAGAGGGAATTTACAATTTCAATTATGGCTCCGTCCTTGCCTGGGGTGTTCCAAAAAATTCTTTAGAAGCTTTTCAAAACCAACTGCAGGAAAAATCCATTAGTGATATAGCAGATAAAATTTCTCTTAATGAAGCATTTGAATGGATAGGTCCAGATAATGCTAATTTAATATTAAAAGGCATACTGAATGGATCTTTGAAGTTAATGATTAATGAATCATTGGGCCACTCTTTTGTTTCTAGATCTCAATGTTACTATTTTTTAGAGAACATATTCTTAAAAGAAGCAAAGAAGTTGGGAACAATATCACTAAGGGATTTAGCTTTCATCTTTGGAGTTAAAAGGAGCGATATTCATTACTGGATAGAAACTGGACGATTACAACAAGTCGGTTTAAAAATAAATTCCGTTACTTTTATAAGCTTTCAACATTTTTACAACTGTTTTCTTACTACCTACCAACTTTCTTTTCGGAAGAAAAAGACTGTCAAACAAATACTAAATTTACATCGCATCAAAAAAATACAGGCCATCTATGGTCCCCACACCGGGGATGGTAAAAGACTCTTATTTTCAAGAGATACTTATTAACTACTTTTTCCTCACATTATGGATTTATTACTAGTTACCTTATAGGAATACATTTAGAGGCACCTTATATAGTTCCACTGTTCATATATCTATTCTTCGTTTGTTAACAATTTAGAATCCTCCTTTGTTAAGTAAGTTCTTAGTTTCATGTTATTGATGGGTTATAGTTAATATCTATATTTTATATAGTTTTATCTTTATTTTCCAGAATTTTTATAAGAATATTCAAAAAACAGGTCCCTGTACCTATTTATATCCCCTTTTGTACGTTACTATATAACTTTAAATACGGTAAAATTAAATCGGGTTAATTACAAATTTGTTGTTAATCTTGGGGCATTAAAAAAACTTTAAGAAGGGCTGTTTATGTTTGGAATTTCGGTGCGTTTTAAACAATTGAGGGAGGTGAAAAAACTAAGCCAAATTGAATTTGCAGAGATGATAGGTATAAAGCAAAGCTCACTCAGTAGTATTGAAAAAGGGACATCTAAACCATCTATTGATACGGTAATTGCTACAAGTAATGTGTTTAGAGTATCAACCGATTGGATACTTTTAGGGGAAAGTTCCAACGCATCAACCACCAAAGAAACCCATTTACTGGAACTTTTTCGACAGTTATCCGACAAGGATCAAGAGGAAATTTTGAGATTAATCGAAATAAAACTTGAGATGGAGAAAAAATAAATATTGTTATCATATAGCTGTTTTTTATTTGAATCTCTAAGTGATAAAAAAAGATAGCGACAAATATTTCTAGGTTAGGTATTTAAAGCATTTATTTGGGATAAAAAGATTTATGAACCCAATTTAGTTAAAATCCAACAGTTTTCTAAACTGTAGGCCTGAGGTTCGAATCCTTACTGAGACGCTCTTGAAACCCCTTAATATACAAGGGTTTCTTTTTTTATTTACATATTAGGAAGTATGAAAATTAGTAAATTGGGGTCGAATTGGGGCAGGATTGATTTTACCCTTTTTTGAAAGGAAAATCATCATTATGAATGAGAAATAGGAAAAACTAATTAGACAGTTTGAGAATGACGGCCTCTCCCCTTAGCTGCCGTCACGCTAACGTAGTTTCATATGTTCAACTTATTGGATACATTAGTATGTTTATCAAAAGTAAACTATAACAACTCATCTTCAGTTAAATAAAAATTCCTTTGATTTACCAGTGTAGCTTGTATCCACATATTTTTTCAATATCTCGTTTAACATAGAGATACCCTTTCCCTTTATCTTTTGTGAATCCACTAACCGGAAAAATCCCTATCTCATTAAGTTTCTTTACCGTATTATCACAGTCGTGTTTGTTGAAAAATGGAACACGCACTAGAGGAATATATTTATTCTTAAATATTTCTATATCTTGTAATCTAATTACTTTTTTCCCCTTATGAAATTTATATGTAAATAATTCTTTTTGTATCCAGTTCTGAACACTTTGCCGTGATACACCTAATAGAGATCCAATTTCAATAATATTAAAACCGTTGATTTCTTGTTTAACCTTATTTAATATCTCACTCTTTAAAAAGTAATATTGATTTAAATTAACATCTTCATCTTTATTTGAAATTTTCATTAAAGCTATTTCAGAGGAAAATACATATTTAATAAAATCAGCATAGTGACAATTTATTAAGGCTCTTGCACTTTTGAAAGAAACTAAACGACTACTTTCACAGGTAATATTACTATTTACTTTTGAATCTAGGGTTGAGAAAAAGCTATATAATTCCTTTGTTTCATAAATCCTTGTTGAATTTTTACCAATTTCAGGTCCAGATACTGGGTTAAAAATTCCTTCTATTACCAGTTCCTTTATAGTTGTTTCACTTATTAATAAAAACCTCTCTAAATCAATTTTAGTAATTAACTCCCCTAACTCATGAAAATTTTTTCTTTCTTGTTTTTTGGGTTTTTCTTCCAACCTTTTATATTCTTCAATACTACTTAATTCTATAAAATAAAGGTTTTTTGACTTATTATTTTTAATTTTCCCTTTTAATATTCCCTTTTCAAGTAACATTTTTATTGTATCCTCAGATTTTCTTAATATCTCTGCAGCTTTATTCTTAGTTACATATTCAATATCATTTTCATTTATATCCATATTTTTCAGCAAATTTATATTTTCATATTGCCAATTTAATTTTAAGTAATCTTTAAATCCTACTCTTAGTAGCGATAGATTAGCATTCCGGCGCCTAGTCTCTTTACCATATAGTAACTGATAAAAATGTCCAAATCTACGTATCCCTATATTATTATCTGAACTATTCTTTTCCCGTAGTACATCTAATGCATTGAAATAATTACTTGGCCATTTTTCAAATATAATTAAACAACTCTTTAAAATCTCGTGTAGATCCATAATTGTAAAATTAGGGCTAGTAATGTATCGATGATTAAAAAAGGTTCTTGCCACAGCAAGAATTGAATCTACTAATTCTTCAAAACTTACAAAGTTCAAAGGGTTCTTATCAACTGTTTCACCTACAGTAAAATTACACACCTTTAAAATTAATTTTGACAATATTAAGTCAAGTGAGTCCTTAACAGGCTTCGATTCTTGAAATAAGAGATTAAAACCACATTCGCAGAAATCAATCTTGCTTCTATTATATTTTAGTTTTTTATTACAAGTTGGACATTCATTAATAAGAAAACATGAATGCTCAGGACAGGTAGTGACTAGAAATATGTCCCACCATCTTTTAATATATTTACTTTTCTTTAAACACTCTATACAAATTCGATTGTTAGTACTAAAGTATTTTGCACTGGTTTGTGTCTTAAATTTTTCGATATGTGTCTTTGGATTACTATATTCCGATTGGTATGGTAAAAGCATAGACCATAATCTTTTTTCAGGTAAATTTACTAAAACGCCTAACTGTTTAAGATTTGTTAAATTCGAATCAATTTTATAAGGATTTCCAGAAATTTTTTGTGAAGATGTTATAGCTAAATCATAAATATACTTAGGAGTTGGATAGAAGTTTTTTTCTGCCAATCGTAAAAAATACCCACCAAAACTTTCATCTTCATATGGTTCAGGTAATATGATTAGTTCCAGTTGTTTTTCTTTAAGGGAAATGTAGTTTTTGTTTATTTTTTCCTTTGTTTTATTCAAAATCATACCCCCTTAAATAAAAGAACTATCTTGATTTTCAGCTCCCAACCATGCATGAAAAAATCATTTACATAAAAAGAGAAGCATCAGCTCCTCTATCAACTCAGTGTATTTTCCTATATAATTTACAAAAATATTCTGCTTGAATATGAAACCTCAATACTATCTAATGTTCCCAATTAACTAGAGATATATTTTTGGAAAATAACACTTGTTACAAACACTTACATTACTGTTTTTGTCCGCTTTTTATGAATGTAATCCGATTAATTTTGATTTCTTAATCCGAACTTTTTTGCTGGTAATCCGGTAATTTCCGAACGAAATCCGGTCAATTTTGTTGTTTTACATTAAACCGCCTTCTCGTCCCACTTTCGTTCGTCATGGACGAAGAGGATGCCCAATTCGTGATGGTCGTTTTCGTATAGGGCCCGCTGGACGAAGCGGATTTGCCCGTTTGTATCGAAGACCTCCAGCTTGCAATGGGCACGGTTTTGCAGAAGTGCCTCGTATAATTCATTTTCATCCCGTACGGGCATGCCATTTGCCTTGCTGATTAGTTCGCCGACTTTCAGGTCCATCTTATCCGCGGGCGAACCCGGAAGGACGCCAAGGATCATCAAACCCTCATTTTTGCGTGAAAAATAGAATGGGCGGTTATCTTCGTTCACTTTTTGAAAAAATGCTATCGCTTCGCGTCCTAGGATGGCAAGGGCCGCGGCGCCGATTGCACCAACTGGGTACCAGTAGCCTGCCACCGAAACGAGCAGGACAAGCACCCCGAGCGTTGTCACATTTTTCCCATAACCCCTGACAGCTTGAGCCGGAAGCATGCCCTGGATTTGCTGGTGCATGCCGATTGCGAAAGGAACGAGGAACAAGGAATACGTGTTTTCCCCGATGCTGAACACAGGCCACCAATCGAACGGCAATGTGAGGACGCTCCCCGGAATGAGCAGGAATACGGGTACGAGCCATAGCCTTTTTGCCTCGTGGACGCCCACCCGCTGGCCGCGTTTGCTGGTGATAAGTTTCGGCGAGGTTGCGATGCTTCCCCTTTTTAAAATCAGGATTCCTTCGGCGATGAGCAGGAGGGCAAGCAGAACAGCGATGGAGGGATAAATCCGGCCGGAAGCGGATTCGAATGCTTCACGGACGAATGGGACGTTGAAGGTTTTCCCTCCAAGGTAAATGAGCGCGAAAAACGCCGCGCCGACCGTGTAGGCGGGCCCGATAAGCCGCATATTTCCGGTCAGGCTGAAAAGAAGCGTGAAGAGAGCCGCGAGCATGATGGCCGCAACCGGCACCGCAAGGCCGGACGCCAGCGCTACGAGTGACAGAACTATCCCGGCAATAAGCCCGGCCGGCACCAGCTGCCTAAGCTCGAAGTACGCATCCTTCGCCCTGACAGTGAAATTTTTGCGTTCCCGCTTGACCCGGCTGACCCCGAGCACAGCCGCAAGGAAAAACGCATAATAGAAAACCGGATTCAGCAGCATCCTCCCTATTCCTTTCAGCACTTCAATACCCCATTGCTCAATCAAATCCCGCACCGCCCTGTATGTAAAATAATTTGGTTAAATTTTGTGTAATGTTTGGTTTGAGCTGACGCCACTTGCAGCCAACCGATTTACTTCCATTCTATCAAAAAAGGCCTATAAAACATATTGCTAGATTTTCGTTCGTGCTAAAATTCAATCTAGGTGTAACAAAAAATGGATTCATTCGTTGTATGGGTGCGGGAGGAGGGAAACGTTGGAAAGTTCGCGGATAGAAAAACTCGATGATCTATACAGAAAATATGCAAAAGGATTGTACGGCTACCTGCTTCGGCTCTCCGGCTCCCCCTCCATTGCAGAGGACCTGGTCCAGGAAACATTTTTACGGGCAACTGTTTCGTTGTCATTTTACCGGCATGAGGATGTCAAGCCCTGGCTTTTCCGAATAGCGCGAAATATTTATATTGACGAATGGCGGCGCCGGCAGCGCTGGAAGTGGGTGCCATTCTTTGATAAAGAAGAGATGATAAGCCCTTATGGGACGCCTGAGCAGGAGGTAATCGCCGATGAAACCGCCCGGGAATTGGAGGGGCTGCTCGGATTGCTGCCTGAAAATTATCGGACAATCATCTATTTGCGGGAATACGAGGGCTTTTCATACGGTGAGTTGATAGAAGCCCTTGGTTTAACTGAAGCCCAGGTAAAAGTGCAACTGCATCGGGCGAGGCAAAAGCTAAAGCAGCTCGGTGCGAAGGAGGAATTTTTGAATGACTGAATGGACGACGGATAAGGAAAAGAAAATACTATGGAAATACCGGTTTACGCTGACACTGAGAATCGTACGGGTCCTGCTTGCGATTGGTTTTTTATACTGGGCATATAACATAATTCTATCGATTGCATATGACCAGTCGGAAATGGCCGACAAGAATTATTTTTCCATATCGCAGGCTATTAACTGGACTCAGAATGGGTACCTTGTAAAAAATGATCCCTTTTTACAGGCTGAAATCACTCCCTTTTTAAGCCAAAAACTATCGTTGCCCTTAGTTCGTACGATTGGGAAAAAGGAGGTGCAGATTGGTTCAGTTGATGTAACCAAAAGGCTAATCAACCCTCTTTCATCAAAAATCATTACCTTTACCGATCCATCCGCACAATCCGGTTTTTCGTTTTTCTTACCCGAGGATCCCCGGACAGGAAAAAAACTAAATTTAAAGGTAGACCCTACGGTATGGTCCACTCTAGAAAAGGTGCATGAAGGGACAGTTGCAGATTTTGCTTTCTCGACTGACCACTATTACAAACCTGAAGAATTGCTTAAGCTTTTGTCCAATTATGATGTTGATGTACTTTGGATGCCTTTATATGCGGGGGAGCTGAAGGAAATAAAAGACGTTAGTTATAGTGTTGCAGGCGGGACCTATTTTACGGTGGATGGCCTCGGAATGGCCCGCGCCCGGGAAACGGATGATTACAAATCCTACAGTGAAATCGGTCTGCATCCTGATGGGATCAAAGAGAATGAAAAAATCATGCTCGCGAATATGGAGCACTTGCTGGAATCTGAAAATAAAAGTTACCTGGAAAATGTTCTTGGACTGAGGTTCCTTCAGGAAAGGCATGATTATTTGAAGGAAAATGGATTTAGAGTGTACGGCGCCGTTGTGACCGGGCCGGTGAAGGAACTTTTGAAGCTGCGGGAACTGAAAACGATTCAGTCGGCCCAGGTTGGCGAGTTCGCTTATTGGAATTGGACTGGGGAATGACCTGGCTGGAATATCCCATAAAAAAAGAAGGCTGCCATGTGATGAATCCTTGGCGGCCTTTTTCATATGTCATACTATTGCGAGCGTAAGTCTTATTCAGTTACCTCTATGAATGGCTTACCTGCTCCTTCTCGCAAAATCGACGAAACGGAACTTGTCGAGTCGATGCCTAGACTCCGTATATTCAATCACGGACGCATTGTCGAGGAAAACATTGTTCCGGACGACAACGATATGTTCGTATCCATTCATATCAAGGTAGGTGCGGTCTTCCTCCGTGCATTCCTCAACAGTGATTTCCTTCCGGGCAAACGAAATATTCAGGTTCAATTCGCCTTCGATATACTCATAAATGCTGTCTTCGCAAATTTCCTTCGTTAGTCCTGGTACGTATTTTTTCACAAAAAACGACTTGTCGAGAATGATCCGCTCCCCGTCCTTTTCACGGGTCCGCGCTACCTTCCACACTTCCTCCTTGGAGGAGATTTTCAATTCGTTTTGTAAAAAATTGTCCGGCTTCATAACATATAACTCATGGACGGTCGTGTGGAATCTTTGCCCAACCTTTTCCGCCACTTCCTTGAAGCTTGTCAGTCCCGAAACCGGAAAGTCAAAACGGCCAATGTCAAGTACAACCGACCCTTTTGCCTTTATTTTTTGGATATAGCCATTTTGCGACAAGAGGTTCAGCGCCTTTCGGATCGTTTCCCTGCTCGTCCCATACATTTCCGCGAGCTCGTTCTCCGATGGCAGCTTTGTGTGCTTTTTCAGCTTCCCGCTTTCGATTTGCTCGGCAATATCCTGATAAATGCTGTCGTATTTGTTCATTACCACGGCTCTCACCCGGTTCATAAAATTGGGAGGCAGCTTAAACCGCCTCCCATTCATTGTAACACTGCTGCTTTTGGTTATGAAGATGCAGCCTAATCCCTTTTGCTTGTGAAACAATACCTGTGAAACAAGAAAATTCGGGGAGTGACAGGCACTGTTCGCATTTTACTTTTTCAAATGGAATACAATCGATTCGTACGGACGGAGTGTGAAGCTGCGGTAGTCTTCGGGATGGTCTTTGTAATTCGAGATGAGCACGTTGGCTTTCACGCCATCACCTTCGATTCGAACGCCATCCGGCAGCTCAAACTGCGCGTTTTTACCATAAAAATTGTTCACAACGAGCAGAGTTTCTACGTTCCAGGAGCGGGTGTAGGCGAATATCCGCGGGTCTTCTGCAAGAATGAGTTTGTAATCCCCGTGCGTAATAATATCGTATTCTTTCCGTAAGCCGATTAGCTTTTTATAGTGATAGAAAACGGAATTCTTGTCTGCAAGCGACTTTTGAACATTAATGTCCGGGTAATTGCCTGCTACGCCAATCCAGGGGGTACCTGACGTAAAACCGGCATTCGCGGATGCGTCCCATTGAACTGGTGTCCGCGAATTGTCACGCGATTTGCTTTTTAGAATCTCGAGTATTTCCTTTTCGCCCATTCCAGATGCTTTTTTTAACCTGAAAATATTCAGGGATTCAACATCCCGATAGTCGTCAATCGATTCGAATCCAGGGTTCGTCATCCCAATTTCTTCACCCTGGTAGATGTATGGCGTACCCTGCATCATATGGATGGTTGTCGCGAGCATCTTGGCGGATTCGACCCGGTATTCTCCGTCATCGCCGTAACGGGATACAACTCTCGGCTGGTCGTGGTTGCACCAGAACAGTGCGTTCCAACCTCCGCCCCGGTTCATTTCCTCCTGCCAGGTGGACAGGATTCGTTTTAGTGCAATGAAGTCAAAGTCTGCAAGCGTCCATTTATCGCCGCCCTCGTAATCCACCTTCAAATGATGGAAATTAAAAGTCATGCTTAGTTCCCTGTTCTCTGGATTGCTGTACTGGATGCAATGTTCAATGGTCGTCGAAGACATTTCACCAACGGTCATGCTTTCGTATTTGGAAAATGCCTCGCGGTTCATCTCTTTCATGAACTCATGTACGCGCGGGCCGTCCGTATAGAAACGGCGGCCATCGCCTTTATCATCGTTCGGGAAGTTTTGGTCTTTGGAAATCAGATTAATGACATCGAGCCTGAAACCATCGACCCCTTTTTCAAACCAGAACTTCATCATGTCATAAACTTTCTCGCGGACTTTTTCATTCTCCCAGTTCAGGTCGGCTTGGGTGACATCAAACAAGTGCAGGTAGTACTGTCCGGTCTGTTCATCATACTCCCAGGCGTTGCCGCCGAATTTCGATTCCCAGTTCGTTGGCGGGCCGCCATCGACGCCGTCCTTCCAAATATAGAAGTTCCGGTAGGGGTTGTCCTTCGATTTGCGTGATTCCTGGAACCACGGATGCTCGGTGGACGTGTGGTTGACGACAATATCCATAATGAGCTTAAGGCCACGTTTGTGAGCTTCATCGAGGAGGCGGTCGAAATCGTCCATCGTACCGTATTCCTCATATATTGAAAAATAATCACTAATATCATAGCCATTATCGCGCTGCGGCGACTTATAAATCGGCGTCAGCCAAATTACATCCACGCCAAGTTCCTTCAAATAATCAAGCTTGTCAATAATACCCTGCAAATCCCCAACGCCGTTCCCTGTTGTATCCTTAAAACTCTTCGGATAAATCTGATACACAACCGATCTTTTCCACCACGGTTCACTCATGCTGATCACCTCTTTTGTAATGGTGCCAGGCACTCTTTTGAAAAGAATAATGCCCAGTTTTAAAGCCAGGAACCCGGCGGGACACTATAATCCATCCTGGGTTCCTGGCCCTATCGCTCAACCTGAAATTAAGCGAGTTCGCCTTTACGGGCTTTTGTTTTGCCCCATAGGTATGTTAGGGCGAGCGGTACCACGATTGAAATTGCCATGCCGATAAAGAATGGCACCCATTTTTGCGGAACAATCGACAGGAAGCCGGGCAAGCCGCCAACCCCGATCGATGGCGCAAGAACTTTGTTAATAGTAATGAACATTCCGGCAAGAGCGGAGCCAATCATCGCGGAGATGAAGGCAAAGCGGAAGCGGAGGTTCACCCCGAACATAGCAGGCTCAGTAATGCCGAGATATGCGGAGACCGCGGAAGTTCCGGACAAACCCTTAAGCTTCTCGTCTTTAAGCAGGAACATCATCGCAAGTGCGGCGGATCCCTGGGCAACGTTGGACATTACGAGGATTGGCCATAGGAATGTTCCGCCTGTGCTTGAAATTAGCTGCAGGTCGACTGGAAGGAATGTATGGTGCATACCCGTCACGACAAGCGGTGCGTACAGGGCTCCATAAATAAGTCCACCAATCGCTGGTACGGCATCGAAAATGCCCGTAAACATATTTGTAATCCATTGTCCGATAGTAAACGTGATTGGCCCAATGACGATAAACGAAAGGAAACCGGTAACCAAAAGCGCAATTGGCGCTACAAGCAGCAGCTGGAACGCATCAGCGATCTTGCTGCGAAGGAAACGTTCAATTCTCGCCAGAACATACGAAGCAACAAGTACCGGTAGGACCTGTCCCTGGTAGCCAACCTTTTGGATTTCAAGGCCAAACAGGTTCCAGGTTGGGATATCACCTTCGGCTTTTGCCGCTCCCCATCCCCATGCGTTCAGAAGATCCGGGTGGACAAGCATAAGGCCAAGTACAATCCCAAGAAGCGGACTGCCGCCGAACCGGGTTACCGCAGCCCAGCCAATCAATCCCGGAAGGAAGACGAACGCCGTATTGGCAATCAGGTTGATAATGGATGCGAAATCACCAAAATTCGGATGAACATCGACAAAGGACTTGTCCGGGTAAAAAATTCCCGGCCCTGTCAGGACGTTGTTAATCCCCATCAATAAACCTGCTGTAACAATCGCGGGTAAAATTGGGATAAAAATATCAGCCAGCGTCTTAATCGCTCGTTGGAAAGGGTTCAGATTTTGAGCCGCAGCGTCTTTAGTTTCCTGCTTGCTCGCGTGGGCAATCCCAGCCTGCGCGGCTAGCTCATTGTAGACTTTGTCAACAGTTCCCTGGCCAATTACAACCTGGTACTGCCCGCTTGCGGAAAACGAGCCCTTCACAAGATCTATTTTTTCAAGTTCTTTCTTATTTACCTTGCTCTCGTCATTCAGCGCAAAACGCAGCCGTGTCACACAATGGGTTGCGGCAGCGATGTTCTCTTTGCCTCCAACCGCATCAATAATTTCTGTAGCTGTTCTTTTTAAATCCATTCTCTTTGCCCTCCTAAAATTAAATGAATGACAGCGTTTTCTTTTTATCGATTATGAATCCTGCCTATATGCAGTTACTGTTTCATTTTTAATCAAAAAATACATTTAAATCCGATTCATATATTTCTCTCATGACAAGCAAACGGCTTCATAATCCAGGACAACCACTAACATGTATATACAAGTTACATTACTAAGTATATCCTGTATATACAGGTTGGTCAACAATAGTGTTTCCCAGTGGGGTAATTTGATGTGTTTATATTACAATTTATGGTTGTTTGCACTGTCGGCATATTGTAAAATGAAGGAAAATAAAACTTGAGGAGCTGGGAATTTGGCAAAAGGTTTAAAGATTATACTCTCATCCACTCTATTTTTCGGACTTGCCTACGGGTCAGCAACCATAGCTGAAGGCGCCGCAAAAAAATACGCTAATTGCACAGAACTGAATAAAGATTACAAAGGCGGCGTTGCAAAAGACTCCAAGGTTAAAAACATAGGAGGAAAGACGCGCTACCAGCCATTTGTCTCTAAAGCGCTTTATGATGCGAACAAATCGAAAGACCGCGATAAAGACGGCATTGCCTGCGAACGATAATTTCGGAGTCCAGCCATGGGCTTTTTTTTATTTCCCAAAATCGCCCTGCATGACTCGGTTCATAAACGTTTCATTCCGGTTCATATTCGACACGAGTTGGTTCATAAAACCTTATTATCGGTTCAAAAACTCATAACATCGGTTCATAAACCTTTAAAATCGGTTCATAAACACCAGTAAGACTAACGAACCTCCCATAAAACTGTTTGCTCTCTTTCAAATACTCCATCTACTCAAAAGCCGCAATGCACTTTCCGTGAAACAATCAGCGTGAAACAAGATTTTTTGGGTGGTGCCAGGCACTGTTCGCATTTTTTCACCCGCACGACAAAAAGGGCAGGGGATTCTTTTTCCCTGCCCGAGTCCAACCTTTTCTGCTTACATCAAGCCCAAAACCCTATTTCGCCAACAGCCGCAGCGCCGTCCTTAGCTGCAGGTCATTTTTGTCTTTCTTCGTTTCCGCTGCCCTCTCTTCATCAAGCGCCACTGCGGTCTTCCCGTCAATTTTTCCAGTAGGCTGCAACCCGGCATGCTGCTGGAACGCCTTCACCGACCGTACAGTCCCCGTACTAAAATAGCCATCCGTCCGCCCAGGCGAATACCCAAGCCCCTCAAGTATAATCTGGGCGTTCTTTACCTGCTCATTGTTCATATCCGCTTCAAGCGCGCCATCCACCTGGATTGGGTGCGTCCCATAAATAACAGGCTGTGCAACCTCCACATCCGGCTTAATACCTTTCTTATGGATCCAATTTCCGTCAGGCGTAAGCCATTTGAAGAGCGTCAGCTTAATATTGCTGCCATCACCCATTGGCATCGCCTGCTGCACCGTCCCTTTGCCAAACGTCTTCTCGCCGACGAGCGGATATCCTTCCGCCTCGGCAAGCGCACCGGCAAGGATTTCCGAGGCAGATGCGCTTCCTTTATCAACAAGGACCGCCACTGGATACGGCTTCCCCTTCTTCAAAGTTGAAAAATACTTATCACGCTTCCCATTCCGCTTCTCAATCTGGACAAACGGCTTATCACCGTCCACAAATTCGCGCAGGATTTCCTCCACACTTATAAGCAGACCGCCCGGATTGCCGCGCACATCGATTGCAAGCCCGGTAATTCCATTCTCCTCAAGCGCCTTCAGCTGCTTTTTAAAATCGCTCGCCGTCTCCTCCGCAAATGAAGAAATCTCAATTACCCCAATCCGCTTCCCATTCACATTCTTCACTTTTGAAAAAACCGTCTCAATCGGGATTTGGTCGCGTTTCACTTCTACCGTAATTGGTTCTCTTACATTTTTCCGTTCTACCTCAAGACGGACAATGGTCCCTTTCTCGCCGCGGATTTTCACGGTCACCTGCATCAAATCAAGCCCCTCGACGCTTTTTCCGTCCACCTTCATGATCCGGTCATGCGGCTTCAACCCCGCCTTTTCCGCAGGAGAATTTTTAAAAGGCGACACAATCACGATTTTGCCGTCCTCCATTCCAATCTCCGCGCCAATCCCCTCAAACGACGATTCCAATGATTCATTGAATTGCCGAGCCGTTTCCTTGTCCATATAAACCGAATAAGGATCACCAAGCGAAGCCAGCATCCCCTGGATCGCGCCCTCAACCAGCTCCTCGCGCTCAACCTTCTCCACATACTGACTGACAATCAATTCATACGCCTGGTCCACCTTATCAAGCAACGCCGAATCCGTCTGCCGTTCCTTTCCCTTCTTAGGCATCGCCGCCGCATCAACCGCAAACCCTTCAGCCCGCGACTCCGCCCACTTCATCCCGGCAAATGTCCCCCCGGAACCCACCGCGAGTGCCCCCGCTACCAACAGCGCCATCCACTTCCGCCTCATGCCCTCACTCCCAACATCTCAAGCCATTTTTTGAAAAAGCACCACCATACAAGCGATGCCCGTTACTATACATATATGCCGGCATGGACGAGTTATGATAAAAGCCGTTTTTGGAAAAAGTGGCCCATGCCATCCGCACCACCTTCAATTCGCACACACCTTTCCATGGAGTCTGGCACCGCCTACATCCTGCGGACATCTTTTCATAGCGTATGGTTCCGTTACGGTCGGAGCACCTGCAAAATCATCTTTTCATGCCATCCGGCATCGCCTGCATCCTGATCATCGGCGGGGCATGGCGGAAAACACGAAAAAAGCACTAGTTTCAAGGATGCACAAAAAGGAAATAAATAGAATGTAGGCCCCGGCGTCCGACATCACGAATTACACAGGCCGGGTCCAAAAAAAGAGCGGGGAAGCCATGCTTCCTCCGCTCTTTAGCCTTACTAATTATAATTTTCAGTGCGTGCTTAACGCGGCACACCGTATGCAAATGGATTGACCGCATTTGATTTACTGTCGTTCCACTCGCCTTTGTGTAGTTCAAAATGAAGGTGTTTCCCTGTGGAATGGCCGGTGTTCCCCATATAACCAAGGAATTGGCCTTTGGAAACGACCGCTCCATCCCCGACTGCGCGCATATCCAAGTGCGCATAGACGGTTGTATATGTTTGCCCGTCTATATAGTGGGCAACGAAAACGACATTTCCATAGCTTGGAGAATAATAGGATTTGATAACAACTCCGCTTGCCGCGGCGACAACAGGGACATTCGAAGCCCTGTTTGCCCAGTCAACACCATAGTGGAATGTTCCCCAGCGGGAGCCAAATCCCGATGTATAAACACCATTCGTAGGCTTCATGAAATTGCCGGATGTAACAGGCGGAGCTTCGGCTTGGGCAGAAGATTCATGGGAACCACCGCCACTACTCGCCTTTTTAGCCGCTGCAGCACGTGCGGCTGCGGCGCGGGCTGCGGCTTCACGGCGCGCGCGTTCGGCTTCCTTTGCAATCCGCTCTTTCTCGAGTTGGATAGCCTTTGCCATGGCTGCTTCCTGAGCCTTCAGGATTTTGTTTTTCTCCTGGAGCTCCATTTTATGATCATGCTCTTCCTCTTCCTGTTTTACAAGCTCTTTCATCAGCTTGTCCTTTGCGGCACGCTGTGAGCTAAGCTGTTTGTTCATCGTTTCAAGGTCGGCGAGCATTTGCTGAAGCTTAGCAAGGTCACTTTCAACCTTCTGCTTCTTTTGCTCAAGTTCTTCGATATCGGCCTTGTGCTGTTCAAGGATGTCCTTGTCCGCTTCCATAATTGTCGCAACCGCGGTTGCCCGGTCAACGAAATCGCTGAAGCTTGTCGCACCCATTAAAACATCCATGTAGCTGACCATTCCGCCATTTTCCTGGAAGGTGCGTGCGCGGTCCTTTAGAAGCTCGTTCCGCTTCGCAATCCGCTCCTCGAGAACCTTGATTTCTCCCTGGAGCTTTTTGATTTCCTTTTGTGTTTCATTAATATCCTGTGTCTTTTCACGGATTTTCTTGTTTGTATCACTTATTGCAAGGTCAAGCTTCTTGATTTCCGCATTGACTTTTTGCTGCTCGGACTGGAGCTTTTTAATTTTCTCGTCCGACTCGCTGATATTGGCGTCCACTTCAGAACGGTTTTTCTGAATTTGTGTTTTCTCATTTTCTAAGTTCGAAAGTTTTGAAGCTTCTGTGTGAACGATCGAACCCCCAAATAAACTCCCTATGCCTACCACGATTGACGCGGCAAGCGCCATGGCTGATCTTCTCAATTCCCGATTTCTCCTTTCCACTGCAACCCATGTACAGGTAAATCGTCTCTATTTTTTTGGAACCCTCTGTTCCCGTAAGCCTGCCTTCAAAAACAACTTTTCTAAACCCTAAGAAACTTCCTGACCGACATCATACTTCCCCAAATTCCAATAAACGCTCCCATTAAGATAAGTAAACCCGCTACCTGGTACATGAATGGTTCAAAGGGAAGGATTTGGATAAAATGGCCTTCGAGCAATGGATCAAGATAACTGTAAGCCTGATAGTAGGCAATTGATAGGAGGGTGACCGGAACGATCGACCCAAGAACCCCTAGCCACAAGCCTTCAAGGAAGAACGGCCAGCGGATGAAGGCATTTGTTGCCCCTACTAATCTCATAATCTGGATTTCTCTTCTTCTTGCAATAATCGTTATTTTAATTGTGTTCGAGATTAGGAACACAGCGGTGAAGAATAGCCCGGCAATCAGTGCGAGCCCTACATTCCGGCTCGCGGCAATGAATTTGAACAGCTTTTCGACGCTCTCCTGCCCGTATTGTACCTTATAGGCAAAATCCATCTTCTTAATCTTTTCCGCGGCCTTCATTGTATCCTCAGGATTCTTCGTTTTTACGACCAATACATCGTTTAAAGGATTGTCCTGTTCAAAAAGTTTGTAGGATTCACCGAGATTTTTTATTAATATCTGGAGTTCCTCTTCCTTAGACGAGTACCTAATGTCCCCGACCTCCGGAAGTGCTTCTACCTTTTTCCGTAGCTCCTGCTGCTGGTCGTCATTTGCGGTGGTATCGATGTGTACGCGGATTTCCACGTCCTCCTCGATGGTCTCCGCCACCCTGTTGAGGTTCATCATAATAATGAAAAAGACACCGACAAGAATGAGCGTGACCGTGACCGCGCCGACCGATGCGAACGTCATCCACCCGTTTCTTCCAATGCTTTTCAAGCTCTCCCGTGTATGGCGGCCCAAGGTTCTAAGCTTCATAGCCGTAGTCCCCCTTTAGCTCATCACGGACAATTCTGCCTTCTTCTATCGCAATGACACGGTGCCTGATTGTATTGACGATTTCCCGGTTATGGGTCGCCATGACAATCGTCGTGCCGCGCGTGTTGATTTCCTCAAATATTTTCATGATTTCCCAAGATGTATCCGGGTCCAGGTTCCCAGTCGGCTCATCTGCAATCACGACCTTTGGGGAGTTTACAATCGAGCGGGCGATTGACACACGCTGCTGTTCCCCGCCGGAAAGTTCATTCGGCATCATCCTGGCTTTATGCTTAAGGTTGACCAGGTCGAGTACCTCCATAACCCTTTTCTTAATGTACTTTGGATGTTCTTCAATTACCTCGAGAGCAAAGGCGACATTTTCATAAACCGTCTTCATATTAAGCAGTTTAAAATCCTGGAAGACTACGCCTAGATTACGGCGGAAAATTGGCACCCTTTTCGATTTCAGCTTTGCAATATTTACACCATTTATAAGGATAGTCCCTGATGTAGGTACTTCTTCCCGATACATCATTTTAATGAACGTCGACTTCCCAGCCCCGCTCGGCCCAACCACGTAAACGAACTCACCCTGGTTGATCCGGACATCGATGCCGCTAACAGCCGTAACGCCATTCGGATACTTTTTATAAACATTTTGCATTTCTATCATGGAAACAATCACCTAATTTGTTTTGTCGACAACAACCTGCGTGTTGATTGATCTTGGTGGACATTATTCTCGCATTTTTGACAAAAAACCTATGTGTTTAATAGCACAAACCCATTATAACACTGAAAACCTGTAAAAAAAGGGGTTCAAATATTACAGTTTCTTTTCAAGTAAGTCGAAATATGCCAATAATATCCTATATTGGCGAATATATCATTATTTTCCCTCTTTGAAAATAGTAAAATAAAACCGCTATTTAGTGGGGGAGTAACAGCGAGGAGTATTTTGAGGAGAAAACATTTTTCTTCAATATCTTTTCAAAGGTGAGTCTTTATTACAAATTCATTTCAAAAATTTTTCCTAACGAGGAAGGGGTTGGTTTATTGTTAGAATTTTCTATCAAAATAAAAAATTTCATGGTGGCTTAAAATCCAACTGAATTATTATTTCCATATATAAAGCGTCCTGCCATTCGACAGGACGCTTTTTGACATTATTTTTTCTCTGCAAGCCACTCGGCAACCTTGGATGCTTCTTCACCTTTATAAAGGCCACCAGGCATCCCGCCGCCTTTTCCATCTTCAATGATTTTCTGAATTTCATCTTTTGAAAGCGCAGACCCGACCTTAGTCAAATCCGGACCTGCTCCGCCCTTAAGGTCACCGCCATGGCATCCTGAGCATTTTTGGTTATACAGCTTTTCAGGATTTACATCGGAAGCGGTATCCTTGTCTCCGCCGCCTCCGCAAGCAGCCAATACCATTGATGCGCCCACGAGCAAGGCAAGTAGTTTTTTCTTCATTTATATAACCCCTTTAGCAAAGTTATTAAACCCTACATAATTATACCAATACTATTCCCGTTTGAAACCCTCCCCAAGGACTTCCGCCGCATCCATAACAATGACAAATGCAGTCGGGTCAATGGTTTTGACCAATTGTTTCAACTTTGTGAACTCTGTTTGGTCAACTACGCACATTAGGACGGGCTTCTCGGAATCAGTAAAACCGCCGTAGGCTGATAATCTTGTGACACCGCGGTCAATCTTATTCAGGATTCCTTCCTGAACTTCCATTTGTTTATTGGTAATGATCATCGCCATCTTTGAACGGCCGAAACCGACCTGGACAAGATCGATTGTCTTGCTCGTAATATACAAGGCAATAAGTGCATAAAGTCCCCGTTCAATATCAAAGACAATCGCCGCGGACAGTACAATCAAGCCATCAATCAACGCCACGCTGCGGCCAAGCGTAAGCCCCGTATATTTGGTAATGATTTGCGCAGCCAGGTCTGTGCCGCCGGTCGATGCCCTTCCGCGAAAAACAATTCCGAGGCCCAGGCCGACCCCCACTCCACCAAACAGCGCTCCCAGGAGCGGGTCATTCGTCCATGGCTGAAGATGTGCGGAAGAAAGGACAACAAATGGGAGAAAAATGGTCCCGACAAGCGTTTTGATGCCAAAATTCCTGCCAAGTAAAACGACCCCTGCTATAAATAATGGTATATTCAGCGACCACTGCACATATGCCGGCGCCCAGCCCATGACCGCATCGAGGATTGTTGAAATCCCGCTTACCCCGCCTGAGGCAATCCTGTTTGGCAGAAGGAATAAATTAAACGATAGCGCCACAACAGCAGACCCAGTCAGTATATAAATATATTCAAGCACTTTCTGAGCACGCGTTTTAACAATTAAAGCCTTCTTTCTGCGCTTTCTCAAGAGGACGCACTCCTTCTCTCTGACTCCATTTAATAGATAGCACCCGGGGAAACATAGTTCACTGATGAAAGATTCATCTTATGAAAAATATACCCATACCAAAGCAAGAGTATAGCATTCACCGTCAGGCCGCGCAAATTAACGTAAAAAACATAAAATTTTTTTATAAATCCTGTGGATATGTTCGGGCGTTTTCAGGAAATAGCCTGTTGATAACCCGTAGTTCTGCTCTCTAACCGGGCCAACTGTGAATAACTATAAAAAGCAGGGCGGAAATCTTGTGGATAAGTTGGTTATCCACTGTTTTTTGTTGATAAATCAATGAATTTCCACATTTATTCCTAGGCTTTTAAGGTGAAAATTTATGGTATACTCGCAAAAAGGAGGTGAAAAAGTGGAAGAGCTATTAAAAGATTTTATGGGAAAAATCGATAATCAGTTTGAACTGATGGGCAAGAGATTCGATGGGATTGATCAGCGGCTTGATGGCATTGACGCAAGGCTGGACCGAGTGGATGGACGACTGGAAACAATCAACAACCACGCAACTGAGTTTAGGAGCCATTTTAAGCAAATCCACACCAAACTGGACGGTCACGAGAAAGTTTTCAACGTCATTGCTGACGAAATTACAGGAATAAAGTTTGATATTGCACACCTAAGTGCCAAATCCGGCATCCACGAAACCGAGATCTCCACAATTAAAAAACGCATGCAGCTTTAGCCTCTCCGACTATTCCACGTCGGCAAATGAAATCCAAAAAATAAAACAAGCCTTTGCCGGCGGTATTTCCGGCAAAGGCTTTAATTTTTCAAAATGTAAATCTTACGAGAGCTTCGACCGCAAATACGAATCAATGAACGGATCAAGCTCCCCATCCATCACAGCCTGCACATTTCCGGATTCCGTACCCGTCCTATGGTCCTTCACCATTGAATACGGGTGGAACACGTACGAACGGATTTGGCTTCCCCAGCCGATCTCCTTCTGTTCGCCGCGGATTTCCGCAAGCTGCTTTTCCTTTTCCTCAATCTCGCGCTGGTACAGCTTTGCCTTCAGTAAATTCATCGCCCGTTCACGGTTTTTAATCTGCGATCGCTCCGTCTGGCACGTCACAACCACACCAGTCGGAATATGCGTAATCCTCACCGCAGAATCAGTTGTATTGACATGCTGACCGCCCGCACCGCTCGATCGGTACGTATCAATCTTTAAATCTTCGGTCCTAATGTCGATTTCAATCTCGTCATTGAATTCCGGCATAACCTCGCATGAAACGAACGATGTATGGCGGCGGCCCGACGAATCGAATGGCGAGATCCGTACAAGCCGGTGGACACCCTTCTCCGCCTTTAAATAGCCGTACGCATTATGCCCTTTAATTGCCAGGGTAACACTCTTGATTCCGGCTTCATCACCAGGAAGGTAATCAAGCGTCTCGACCTTATAGCCGCGCTTCTCCGCCCAGCGGGTGTACATCCGCAAAAGCATCGAGCCCCAATCCTGGGACTCCGTACCGCCAGCACCGGGATGCAGCTCCAAAATCGCATTGTTTTTATCATAAGGCTCGCTCAACAGCATCTCAAGCTCATACTCGTCAAGACGTGCTGTCAATGCTGTAAGCTCCTCTTCAAGTTCTTCCTGCAATTCAGCATCCGGCTCCTCCTTAAGAAGCTCGAATGTCACTTCTAAATCCTCATACTTCTCATTCATCTCCAGGAACGCATGCACCTGGTCCTTTAGAGCATTTGCCTCGTTAATCACTGTCTGCGCGGCATTCTGGTCATTCCAGAAATCCGGATGCAGCATCTCATTATCAAGCTGCGCTATCCGTGCCTCCTTTTCCTCTAGGTCAAAGAGACCCCCTGAAGCCCGCTAATCGCTTAGCTGTTTTCTCCAACTCGTTTCTGATATCTGAAAACTCCATATCAATCACCTCAAACATCTTTCCATTAGAATAGTCATTATCTAGTATATACCCTCAAGCCTCGAATGCCAAAGCTCTAGGAAAAATTAAAAGCCGCCGAAGCCCAGCTACGAAGGCAAAAAACAGGGAAACGTTCGATAAAATTTCCTATAAAGCATAGGGTAAGGTCCGAACATAAGCGTAGCTTTGGACTCCTACATCCCGGAAATGCAGTTTTGTGTCCAAACATTGGGCATCTTTGGACACATACATCCCGGGAATGAAGTTCCGTGTCCAAAGAACAGGCACCTCTGGACTCTTACCTCCCGGAAATGTGGTTTTGTGTCCAAACAATGGGTATCTTTGGACTCCTACTTCCCGGAAATTCAGTTCCGTGTCCAAACAATCGAGAAGCTTTCTTTTGAACTTATATCAACTAAAAATGTGGCGCTGGCTACAAACATGCACATGCTATGGCTACTGGGGCCCAGAACAAAGGAAGCCGGCAACCGCCGGCCCCCATCAGTAACACTATTAAACCGCCCCGTGGCAGTTTTTGAACTTTTTGCCGCTGCCGCAATGGCATGGGTCATTGCGCCCAATGTTCGTCTTTTTAATGACAGGCTTCTTTTTAATCTTTTCTCCGTCTTCCTTCGGGTTGACGGCATGGCCCTTTGCAACTTCCTGGCGCTGAAGGTTGCTGCGGATTTCCGCCTTCATGATGTAACGGGCAACCTCTTCCTCGATGGAGACGACCATAGTCTCAAACATCGCGAAGCCTTCATGCTGGTACTCACGCAGAGGATCCGTTTGGGCGTACGCGCGAAGGTGGATACCCTGGCGGAGCTGGTCCATCGCATCGATGTGGTCAATCCACTTGGAGTCGACGGCGCGTAAGACGATAACCTTCTCGAATTCACGCATTTGCTCAGGAGACAGGATTTCTTCCTTCTCGTCGTAGCGTTCCTTTACTTTCGCAAAAATAACATCGGCCATTTCGTCCGGATCTTTGTCCTTCAAATCAGCAACTGTGATGTCGCCTTCATGGAGTAGGTTGTTTGTCGTGAAGTCGACAATGCCCTGAATATTCCATTCGTCTTCATCCCCGCTGCCAGGAGCATAAGCCGGGATTGCGCGGTCGATGGTTGCTTTAATCATATTCTCTACAATTTCGCGAAGGTTTTCCGCGTCAAGCACTTCGTTTCGCTGGCCATAAATGATTTCACGCTGCTGGCGCAGAACGTCATCATACTGGAGGAGCTGCTTACGGGCATCAAAGTTATTGCCTTCAACGCGCTTCTGGGCAGACTCGACGGCACGCGATACCATTTTGCTCTGGATTGGCTGGGAGTCATCCATACCAAGGCGGGCCATCATGTTCTTCATATTATCGGAACCGAAGCGGCGCATCAGTTCATCTTCCATGGAAAGGTAGAACTGGGTTACCCCCGGATCTCCCTGGCGTCCGGAACGTCCACGTAGCTGATTGTCTATCCGGCGTGATTCATGGCGTTCCGTACCGATAACGGCAAGCCCACCAAGATCGACAACGCCTTCACCAAGCTTGATATCCGTACCGCGCCCGGCCATGTTCGTCGCGATCGTCACGGCACCTTTTTGGCCCGCATCTTCAATAATTTCCGCTTCACGGCCATGGTTTTTCGCATTCAGCACGTTGTGGGGAATGCCTTTTTTCTGTAGATACTTCGAAATGAGTTCGGAAGTCTCAATTGCGACTGTACCAACAAGGACTGGCTGGCCTTTTTTATGTCGATCGGCAATGTCCTCTACGACTGCCCGGAATTTCCCGTCCATAGATGCATAGATCAAATCAGCGCGGTCGTCGCGGATGATCGGACGGTTGGTCGGGATGACGATAACGTTCATATTATATATGTTGCGGAATTCTTCTTCCTCGGTTTTCGCGGTACCGGTCATACCAGCGAGCTTCTCGTACATACGGAAATAGTTCTGGAATGTAATCGTCGCAAGTGTCATGCTCTCATTCTGGACTTCAAGGCCTTCCTTCGCCTCGATTGCCTGGTGAAGGCCTTCTGAATAGCGGCGGCCTTTCATAAGGCGTCCTGTGAACTGGTCAACGATGACGATTTCGCCGTCCTGGACAACGTAGTCAATATCCAAGTGCATTGATACATTTGCCTTCAACGCCTGGTTAATGTGATGGTTCAACGTTACATGGTTGATGTCAAAAAGGTTTTCGATGCCGAATGCGCGCTCAGCCTTCGAAATTCCCTGCTCGGTCAGCATGACGCCTTTCGTCTTTTCATCATAGGTATAATCTTGATCCCTTGTCAGTGTCCGAACGAATGCATTCGCCTGCATGTAGAGGGACGTCGATTTCTGGGCGGTACCGGAAATGATCAGCGGCGTCCTCGCTTCGTCGATCAGGATGGAGTCAACCTCGTCAATGACTGCGTAATAAAGTGGGCGCTGAACTTTTTGTTCCTTATATAACACCATGTTGTCGCGGAGATAATCAAAGCCGTATTCATTGTTCGTTCCATACGTGATATCCGCCGCGTATGCTTCCTGCTTTTCTTCCTTCGACATACTGTTCAGGTTCAATCCAACAGTGAGGCCAAGGAAATTGTACAGCTGGCCCATTTCAGTGGCATCGCGGCTGGCAAGGTATTCGTTGACGGTAACAACATGGACGCCTTTGCCGGACAAAGCATTCAGGTATACGGGCATCGTAGCTGTCAGTGTTTTTCCTTCCCCTGTTTTCATTTCAGAAATATTTCCTTCATGAAGGGAAATACCACCCATCAGCTGGACCGGATATGGATACAGCCCCAAAACACGGCGCGCGCCTTCACGGACCACCGCAAACGCTTCGACAAGCAGGTCATCAAGCGACTCGCCATTTTGGTAACGCTGCTTGAATTCTTCGGTTTTTTCGCGAAGCTGGTCATCTGTCAGCTTTTCGGTTTCATCCGCCAGAGCCTCAATCTGGCTGGCCATCCTGGTCAGCCTCTTGACTTCGCGTTTATTCATATCAAACAATTTATTTAAAATTCCCATCTTGACTCTCCTTCTTCATTCAGCATTCGAATCCCATAAGGAGAAAGGATTCTCTTTACAGCGCAAAATTCCTCTAAAAATAATTCGCCAATTTCTGTTACCATCTTACCACTTCCGCTATGCAGTGACAACAAATGCCCACCTTGATAAAGGCATAGGACCTGTCAACCAAAGGGTCTTTTTGAAAATTTTCCACAAATTCTTTCCGCTATGCAAAAGGACCCATTGGGGGATTCGAAAATGTCTAAAATGATATTTCCTTCATTTTTAATACTGCCTGCTTTTTTTCGTTTTTATTTCCAGGCTGGATTGAAGAGTTGGTTTTCAATTTCGAAATGAGGTGCAAAGGTTTAGGCTGCCACATTCCTCTCAAGTGTTTCCTTTTCCCAGAAACTGCTTTTTGTAAAACTGCATTCCCCCACTTGGTTTGTGGGCCAATTTTTAAAAAGAAAAAATCTTCACAAGTTCTTCACAACTTCCACATAATAAAATCACAACTCGGCTCATTGATAAATACTGGCCTTCAATTTCACCTCAATATTTTCATTATGCATAAAACCAACTCAAAACCGCTAGAATTAGCTGATTTTTATTCATTTTACAGTATAAAAATTTAATATCTTTCTAGTTTACACTACACACGTATTGTTAATGAAAGCTATGGCACATCAAGTTTCCACAGGGAATTTTTATTCAAAAAAAGCGATGACAGACTTCGCAACTTTATTCACAAATTGTACATTGGAAAATCACTTTGGGGTGTTAGATACTACCTTTAGAGAGGTTAATATGGAAATAAAAGTAGATAGAAAATCAAACAGAAAAACGGAAAGGGTGAAACAGCGTGGCCTTTTGGAGAAAATCCAAACAGACAGAGACTAGCCCTGAGACAGAGACAAGGGAAGGGAATAAAAAAGTCGGCCTTATACGCAGATTATGGCGCAAATTCAGAAATATAGATTGGAAGAATCCGGTTAACCGCTGGAAGCTAGGCTTCGCTCTCCTTTTCGGGCTTATCGCCATGAGCGGAACAGCATACGGAGCAATTGCCTTCACATCAAATCCATCTTTCTGCTCCAGCTGCCACGAAATGGCGCCGGAATACCAAACATTCAAAGCGAGCGCCCACAGCGAGATCAAATGTACGCAGTGCCACATCGAGCCTGGCGCGAAGAATATGGTCCTTCATAAGATCGAATCTTTGAAGGAAGTTTACTACCATGTTGTCGGTCCGCCAGACCCAATCGTACAGACCAAACCGGTCATGAAGGTAAACTGCGGACAATGCCACTCGGATAACCGCCTAGTCACCGCAACCGGCGACCTGAAGGTGAACCATAAAAAGCACATTAAAAAAGACATTCCTTGTATTACTTGCCACGCGGGAGTTGCGCACGCGAAAGTGGTCGACCGGGGAATTAACGGTTCCGAAACGTACGACCACTGGACAGAGAAAAATATTAAAAAACTGATGACGAAAGAATACACAAACCCGAACATGGGAACGTGCATTGATTGCCACGACAAGGTGAACAAAGGCGAAGAGCCTTGGAAGGACATCGCCTACAGCCTGCCGGTCAATACGCACGGCGCTGAAAAAGAGAAAGGCCATGGCTCTGAAACTGCAACCGCCGAGCCCCACGAAGCGGATGTAATTGGAGTACAGGGCAGCCATGAAGTAACCAAGAAAACACAGGATATCATCCTTCAGGCAATTGGAAAACAAAAAGATGGCGTTAAGATTTCAATGGATTGTTTTACATGCCACAAGGAAGTCGCCATACCAAAGAGCCACGAAAAAGTAAAATGGAACGAAAGCCATGGCGGCACCGCATTTAAAGAGCTTAATGAATGCATCAACTGCCACCAGGATTCTAAATGGATCCGCGACATTGCCAAGCAGGACATTCTAACTTTAATCAAGGATGACGGCGTTAAGGAAAAATACGAACCGAATATCACAGTCGTGAAAGACAAATCCCGTGCCAGCGCCTTCTGCTCCGCCTGCCACGGAAACCGCCCGCCGGGCCACCTAGACAGCGATCAATGGCTCACAGCACACGCACCGAAAGCAGAAACCAAAGAGGCAAAAGCCCGCTGCTATGTGTGCCACGACAAAGAAAAGCCTGCGGAAGGAACAAAGTCAACCGCGCCAACGGACGTATACTGCCAGTACTGCCACAGAACCGGCTTCAAGAGTGAAAAAGGTGTATAGTCATTAAATCATGTGCGGCCCTGGAATTACGGGGCCGCTCAAATAACCGTAATACTGAAACTGGAGGGACAGTCTTATGGAAGAAGAAAAGATTGACCAGGAACTCCCGGCCCCTCCCCGTTTTCGCAATACGTTTTTCAAAATCGCAACGTTAACCCTGCTGTTTTTGGTCCTTTTTTTCACCATCGGATTTGTAGGGCTCGAAACATCATCAAGCTCCGAATTCTGCTCATCCTGCCATGAAATGAAGCCGGAGTACTACACCTGGAAGGCCTCCTCCCACGGTGAAGTGGATTGCGTAAACTGCCATATCGAACCAGGGGTCGAGAATTTAGCAAAAGCGAAAGGCAACGGACTCGTCGAGCTTTACAAAAAACAGACACAAACGTACACCGCACCGATTCGAATGCCCAAGGACATACCAGACAAGTCATGTGAACGTTGTCACAATGTGTATAAACGTGACGTCACTCCATCCGGTGATCTCATCATTCCACATGATAAGCATAAAAATGAAGGAATTGAATGCATTCAGTGCCATAGCGGGGTTGCACATGCGAAAATAGCTGACAGAAAAATTACGTATAAAACTGATTATCTAAAGTGGAATGAACACCAAGGCAAAAGCATCATGTCTGATACGAAATATACCAAACCTCAAATGGATACGTGTATGGAATGCCATAAAGCAAGAAAAGCGCCTTTAGAATGCACAGCATGCCATCAGTCATCCATGGTTCCAGAAAACCATAAAACTTCTGAATTTAAACTTGGAGGGCATGGGAAAATTAAACCCTCTGACCTTCAAACCTGTGATAAATGCCATTCCTATATGTCAAGCCAGAGTTATGACTTTTTCAAAGAAGAACTGAATTACAAAAAATATTTAAATAATGAACAAACAGGTGTTAATATCCAAACGACTGTTTCCCAATATGCAAAAGCTAATACTTTTTGCAAAAACTGTCATGGCCAGCAGCCGAAAAGCCATAAGCAGTCACTATTCCATATGAATCACGGAAAACTGGCAAACGATAAGAAAAATTGCTATACATGCCACGACAACAGGATAGTTGGAGATGAACCTGTTACACAAGTCGCATGTGCTACCTGCCACCCTAGCTCACACGGCAACACTTGGAAAGATAGGCATCCTATTAAAATCGCTGAAAATCAAAAAATAAGCGGAACCTGCCTCCAATGCCATTCAGAGCCTTTATGTAATAAATGTCATAGTTTAACTCCAAATAGACGACAAAAATGACAACTTTCCGAGAGGGGTATTATCCATGGAAGAAGAAAAGACAACTCAAAGGGAAGAGGAAAAGCAGCCTAAAAAAAAGCCAAAGAGATTTACTCTCTTACAAAGTCTTCTTTTAATTGTTTTATCCTTCGCCCTAACCTCAGGTACTGGTTATGCTCTAGGCCACTTCTATTTCTGGAATGACATTGACATGAAGAGGGTTAATGAGCAGTTAGAGTACTACAAAGAAAAAGTAAGAGTCGATCCCGCAAATTTAGAAAATCGCGTTATCCTGGGTTACACGTATTTTTTAAAAGGACAAAATGAAAAAGCGATTAAAGAATTCCAGTATGTATTAGATCAAGATGATAAATATTACGATGCTTATTATAATCTTGGCCTAGTTTATCTTGACGAAGAATACTATAACGATGCGTTACTAGTCTTTAATAAAACTGTAAGCATTGCTCCAAAAGATTATAAAGGACATGTCCAGCTAGGAATTACCTACCGTAACCTCAAGATGTATAAAGAAGCTATGGAGGCTCTTGAGGAGGCAAATAAATTAAACCCGGCTAATGCCGACATCATTTACCAAATAGGGTTGGTAGCTGAGGCAAAAGGCGATTATAAAGCAGCCGTGGACATCTATAAGGAAGCCCTTCAATTCGATCCTTTATATGAAGATGCTTCAAAGGCCCTTGATCGAGTACACAACGAAACAAAGACAGAAGGTGAATGACAATGAAGAGGCGTACTACCTATATATTAATGTTAGTAGTTTCTCTCACAACAGCAGCCGTTTTTTCCTTCCTTTTCATCCAAGGAAAAGATGTACCTACAGGGTTACAGGGATTAATAAATCCTACAGGGGCACCCGAATTCAAGCAGCAGCTGACAGGGAGTTTTGATTCGGCGTTAGATAAACCAATGGATATAGCTGTATCAGATTCGTTCATCTTTGTCTCAGATACTAATAATAAGCGAGTTTCAGTTTTCGACTTAGCCGGTTCTCCACTTTATAACTTTGGTGAGGAAGGCGATAAACCTGGACAGTTCAAGTTTCCATATGGAATTTCAACCGACTCGAAAGGTAGGGTCTATGTAGCAGACCTTTATAACGGAAATATATCCATATTAGATGAGAAAGGCAAATTCATAGATTACTTCGCAAAAGAATATACAAAAGAGAAAAAAATAACTTCACCCGGTGGATTAAGAATAATAGATGAAAAGGTTTACGTTACAGATATACAACAAAACAAAGTCTTTATCTTCGACATCAACGGAAAATTGATTAGGGAAATAGGAAAACCTGGAAAAGATGATGGGGAATTTATAGCCCCAAATTCCATAACAGCTGATCAAGATGGAAATATATATGTTGTCGATACAGGAAATCAACGAGTACAGGTCTTTGATAAAGAAGGAAAATTTGTTCGAATTATAAACGGTTCCCAGGATGGGAAAGGAGATTCTATCTTTGTAAACCCAAGAGGAATTGGAATTGATAGCCGAGGACTTATCTATGTAGTCAGTAACTTGACACATATCATTTATGGATTTAACAAAGATGGGGAGCAAGCCTTCCAATTTGGTTCTATGGGTGAAGGCAACGGGCAGTTTAACCTTCCAAATGGACTATATATTGACGGTGAAGACAATGTGTTCATAACAGATACGCTTAATTTAAGGGTTGCAATGTTTAATTAAGAGCAATGGAAGCATCTTGAATTATTTATAAATCTTTTAAGGAGGTGATGGCTGGAGACAAAGAGCATTGTAAAAAAGAGTAAAAAGAGAAAAGCTTAACGGGAGGTTTTTTAAGTGAAAAAGTTCAGTTTTAGTTTGCTGTTCGCGATCATGCTGCTTGGTATTTTTGCAGCCGCAGCGTCTGCTCAAGATCCCGCAAACAATGATGCAGGTAAAAACCACAATGAGGAGCAAACTGCTCCGCAAGCAGGAGTTTTGAATGAAAACGCAAATAATACAGGTTCCGGCGTAGACGTTGTTAAACCTGATGGAAATTTCGACGAAGTAATTAAAAACGTAGATGGCCACAAAACACACGGAGAATACCAAAACAATACAAACTCCTGTGCAAGCTGCCACCAGACGCATACTTCGAAAGGCAAGCAGCTATTGTTTGCTGATACAACTTACCAAACATGTGCAGCCTGCCATGATGGTACACTAGGATTCTATAACGTTTTTGAAACCGGAGCTAATGCCGACCTAAACGGTGGTGGAACTTTCGGCGGAAGCCATGTTAATAATATGAGTATTCACCAATCTAATGATGCTATTCTAATTAAAGCTGCGCCAGGTGGTAATAAGAATGGTACTTCCACTACTGGTCAGGCTCAATGGGGTGCTTCATTCAGCTGTGCAAGCTGCCATGCCCCACACGGATCTTACTCAGATCGTTTATTGCATTATAATCCTAACGGAATGGCTACCACACCACGTAACGTCGTTAACGGAGATAACTTAGGTGGAAATCGTATTGATAACCTAGTTCCCACCGCTACTGTTCCAACTTCAGGTAGCGATTATAAATTAGTAATATCTGAATCTTCCGCTGTTGAAGATGAAGTAGCTTCAGGTGTAAAAGCAAAGGTACTTTATCTATACAAAGGAGCTACAAAACAAGAAGTTCCTATGTTATACGGGTATGGTTCTCATGGTACTCCACACTTCACACATCTAGCTTACAAAACGAAAGCAGTTACTGAGGATAACTCTCCAACTGGTTGGAAGGGTTCTTTAGTTCAAGTAAATGATACAACCAAAGGGCTTAAATGGGAAACAATTGCTGATCAAACTGTAGTTTGGGAAAAGCCAGCAGGAACATTTAAGTTAGATAATGGTGACACATTTACAGGCGTCAAAGCTGACTTAAAAGAAGTAAAATCATGGGTAGATTCAACTTCACGTATCGAGTACGGAGATCCTGATGTATATTTCAGCAATGAACACGGATATTTTAAAGCTTTAACTGTAAAAGGAAATGATATCCTAAATGGTCTTGATACTGACAACTACGGTGCCGTTGTAGGTCAAGTATCTCTAGCGTACACTGTTGATATGGACCTTCAAGTAGTACAAAACATTGACGGATTGAAAATTTACAAAAACAACCAATCAGCTTACTGGACAGAAAAGACTCTTAACAATACTGGGACAACTAAAGACTTCGTTGGTCAAGGAGTTAAAATGTCTGAATTCTGTGCTGCTTGTCATACCGACTATCTTGCCAAATCAAGTAGTTCTACTGGAGTGAAATCTGGTTCATATTCAAAATCTTTCCGCCACACTACAACCAGTGCAAGCTACTCTTGTGTACGCTGTCACTTCGCTCACGGAACTGACGCTGAAATCATGATGGATGCAGATGGTAAAACAGTTGCACAACTAACCGCTACTGGTGGCAAGTTTGTAGGTGATAAAAATGCGGCTTTGGCTTATATGAAAGATAAGAACAATTCATCAGCACTTAAGAAGTTCACTAACATGACAGTATGCTGGGCTTGCCATAATAGCTCTAAAGCTACAACCATTAAGAACACAAACCGTCCTGAGGGTCATCCAAACGGAATGCCTATGACAGATGTTAACTTTGGCGGTACTATTAAGTCAATTCAACGGTAATAAAATAACAAATAGCCCCACTATTTGTTATTTATGAAAAATTAATAACAAGGTGCTATGCTTCGGCATAGCACCTGTTTTTCTTATTCCGTAAATATGTAATTAATTCTAAGTAAAATTGAATATATTTGTGACATTTCTACTTTTGATATATGTATTTTTATTGAATTTCACCCTGAATCACTAGTTAAAGTGTGTTACTGACATTAAAATGAAGATAAGAGACCGAGCTGCATAAGATTGAGAATGAAAGAGGGTTTTACCTGTGAAACAGATAGGGCTTGCAACTCACATAAGAATCATGCTATCTGTAGCTCTTGCTGTTTATATTAATTTCAACTTTCTATCCACCATTAATTATCACCCGGCAAAAGCTGCGGAATCATCAAATCCAACAATTTTTATTACATCACCTAAGAATGGAGATACAGTGACCTCTAATCCCTTTATCTTCACAGGAACCGTTTCCAATTTCAACTCGCTTAATAATGTTACTATTGAACTATTTGAAGAAAGCAGAGTACTTGGTACAGCTGCGCCGGAAAGTGATGGTAAGTGGTCCTATTCGGTTAGCTTACGAAACGGCACTCACACAATTACAGCGAAAGCTCTGGACACACTTGGCAATTCAGCCATATCAGATCCAGTTAATATAAGTGTAAATACGGAAATTAATCCAGTAACTGTTATAGAGCCAGCCAGCAATGGTTATATTAATAGGTCAAGTTTTAGCGGTTTTACCAACCCGAACTATACTGTTCATCTCTGTATAAGGTGTACCAAAAATGAAGACAACGAAATACTTGGAAACTGGAAAACCGCTGTAGCAAATGAGACTGGTTTCTGGATAATCGAAATACCAGACCAAACCGAAGGATTGCAAACTGCTTACGTTAAAGCCAGTGATCCGGCTGGAAACGAAAGTACAGTTTCGGAGATCACATATACGTTTGATAAAAGCAGACCCATTATATTGCCAAACGTTTATCCCAAAAACGATATGACACATGTCCCGCTTAATACAGAAATAAAAATACAATTGTTTGATGAATCACCTATTGCTAAATCCTCAGTTAAAGATCAAGCAATCACTCTTTCTCAAAATGGGACTAAAGTATTAATTGAAGCAAATCCGAACTATGACTCTGAGACAAAAACCATTACGTTTAAGCCAACGGCGGATTTAGAACCTGGAAAAAAATATATTGTCAATATAAATCAAGGAATTTCAGATACTGCAGGAAACTATGCCCGCCCACGTTCCTGGTCCTTTACGACTATTTCTGATCCAGCTCTATTAGAGGAAAATCCATTTGGCGAAAATCCACATGGCACCTACCAGGAAAATGTAAATACATGCAGCAACTGCCATAGTACACATACCGCTGAAAACCCAAAGCTTTTATCACAAGCTATAGGTGTTGACGGTCAAAATATTTCCAATTACTGTAACGCTTGTCATGATGGAACAGTTGGGGCTCCGTTGCCTGAAAATTCGATGAAGAGCCATGCACATGATTATGGAGTAAGTATCGATGGAATGCCCACAAGTAACTCATGTGCAAGCTGCCATAATCCACATTTGGAATGGTCAGAAGAGAATCCTAATCTTTTGCAAGATCATTTTACTTATGATCATCCCAATGACAAACAAATTCCGTCGAGCAGTAAAGAACAGCTTTGTGAGTCTTGTCATGAAACGGATAGTTTGGCGAGAAAAATAGATCCTCGTACAAATTACAGGATATTCAAATACAACAAATGGAACACTGCACTTGGAATTTATGAGGACTATCAATTATGCCTGCGATGCCATAATCAAAATTTCAAAGAAAAGTATGAAAACATGCCGGATATTGCTCAATTTTATAATAATCTTACCGAAAATATCAAAATGCAATATGAAAAAACTGAAAAGACCGCTTATAATCAGCGAGAAATTACCCTTGAAGAAAAATCGTTTTCAGGACATATTATCAAAGCGGAGGATGGAAGTCCTCTCGCAGGCCATATCCCGTGTGCTGATTGTCATGATACCCACGGGTCTGATAATATAAAACAATTAAAAAAATCGATAGGACATGAAAACCCAACAGCTTTTAATAAGTCCGACGGAGAATGGTCAGAAAGCTTAGAACGTGAATTTTGCTTAGCGTGCCATAACGGTTCAACTATCCTATATGGAATTACTGTAAAAGCTCCTACCCCTGAACTGTCTCCGGCTCATATTGATGTAAATAGCGTTTGCTCAAGTTGTCATGGCGGCTCATCAAACTCCTTTATGGAAGCGATACATGCACCAAAACGCAATAAGCCCAACCAGTAATACCTTTGATTCTATTCAGAGGTATTATTTTTTTACCTTCCTTTTATAACCGTTACCTCAACTTTTTCTATAAAAGCATTAAAAGCAGAACCAAATTGTATTTCATATTAATTGAATGATTGTTCTCGGGAATAAAAGTTGATTTTTACGTCTAATATCATCTCATTTTGATAAGAGGGCAGCTTGAATCCAATAAATAATTCATTGTTATTTTTCTCACCAAAAAACCGAAAGGGCTCCTCCCTTTCGGTTTTCAAGCTATCCAAGAAATATCGCGCCATATAAAAGGCTCCCTGCAATAACATAAGCCGGATGGACATTCATTTTTTCCATCAGGACAAGGCTAGCCGCTGCAAGAAATACCGTGTGCAAAAGACCCGGCCCCTGGTAGGATTCAATAAAAAAGTCATATGCCATGACGGCGAGCAACGCGGCGATTACCGGCCGGACAATCATGGTCATCCGTTTTACCTTTGGTGATTCCTTGTGTTTCATGAGCAAGCCGAGAAGCCCGATCATAAGCACGAGCGATGGTGCGACGCTGGCAAAAACGCCTATTGCCGCACCGAGTGTACCGCCCATCTCATAGCCTATGTAACCGGCCATTTTTGTCGCAATCGGTCCCGGAAGCGCGTTCCCCATGGCAAGCACTTCTGAAAACTCGCTGGTTGTCATCCAGCCATAACGGTCAACAACCTCCGCTTCAATCAACGGAATTGTCGACGGGCCTCCGCCGTATCCAAGAATTCCGGGAAGGAAAAATGCCCAAAATATTTGCAGATAAATCATGGTGTGCCTCCCTCCTTCTTGTCCCTTTTCAGCAAGGCTCCGAGAAGCAGGGCAAAAATGATGATGGCCGGATGGACACCGAGTGCTTCAAGAAGGACAAAGCTTCCCACCAGCAAGATAATCGTCCACACGGTTCCAAGGCTTGATCCAAGTGATTTTTTAATAAAATCCCATGTCATCGTCAATAGCATGATGGCGACGACTGGTACGACCGCGCTTGCCGCCCCCTGGACCCATGGCTGATCTTTAAAAGCATTCAGCCCGGTAAGGAGCAGAATCATTAAAATGATGGTTGGGACGATGGTTGCCAGGACAGCATTCAGCATCCCTGTATATCCCGCAACCCGGTAACCGATATATCCTGCGAGCTTTGTTGCGATTGGCCCCGGGAGCGCGTTTGCGAGGGCGAGGACATCGCCAAACTCCTCGCTGTCCATCCATTTGTAGCGGCCCACGACTTCTTTTTGGACAAGGGGAATGGATGAGGGCCCCCCGCCGTATCCGAGCATGCCAACCCGGAAAAAGGCCATGAATAAATCAGCTTGTTTCATTCAACGTTCATCTCATTTCTGTTGTGTAGACGGTTCCTGTGTTTTCATGTATTCAAGAACATCGAGGTCGATGTAGCCTTCCTCCTGTTCCCGCATTTCAAAGTTTTCAGTATGCAAATAGGCTGTCAACGCTTTAAGTGTTTCCTGTTTTCCGGCAATGTTTGTTTTAAAATAACCAAGGCGCCCAAGATGCTGGACAAGCTCGGTTTCAACGTCACCTGTAATCGGTACGATCCGTTCCGGCTTGGATGGTGCGAAATAAAGCTGCTGGAGGCCATAAATACGGATCAATTCCTTAATTGGTTCTGGATGATCGTCGACTCGGAGATCGATGTAGCGGTCATTAAAAGAGCCGTAACCGCCCCGCTCCTTGACGACGTAGAGAGCGGCGGACTGTTGGCCTCTGGAATCCCCTCCTGCCGCCTGGCCCGCATCAAGCGCCGCCAAAAGGCGTTCGGCAAGCGTTCCCTTCGTCTCCATGAATGTCGCGGCCATTTGTGAAACGGTTGTTTCACCGACGAGTATGTTCCCCTGGGCGGCAAAATGGGGCCCTGTTACGCCCCCTGCCCACTTGTAGCACTGAGAGCCTGTAAAAGTCGCGGCATTGCCTTGGGCATCAATAAGGCCGACTTGGCGCATTTCCCGTTCCCTGTCTTCCTCAATGATGATTTGCAGCGTTTCTTCCGCTGTTTTCCCAGCAGCCATAAGCTCGAGTGCCTTGGGGCCATACGTTGTGTTGGCGTACGACTGGGTTGCAACCGCGCCGATACCGGCTTTCGCCCAAGGCACTACCGCGCCCACTCCGAGGAATTTTGATTGGACGGCAATCCCCCATTCTTTTTCAACTGGATCGAACCCGACAATGGAAAAGGTCATGTAAACGTCCCCCTTCGTATGTATTGTACATCTACTACCCTACATTTCGATACTCTAAATGAAAATCCTTCACATTTTTAAAAAGAGCTACCGTATACGGTTTTAGTTAAAAAATCCGGCTCCCGAAACGGGAACCGGATTGCATTTTTTAGTGAGCTTCAATCAAACCGTAGCGACCGTCGTGGCGTTTGTAAACTACGTTGGTTTGGTTCGTTTCAGCGTTCGTGAAGACGTAGAAGTTATGGCCAAGCATGTTCATCTGAAGGATGGCCTCTTCACTGTCCATTGGCTTTAATTCAAATCGCTTTGTACGGACTACCTCAAGTTCTTCATCCTCGAACTCGGATGAATCAGAACCCTGTACTGTTGCGAACAGTGCGGCGAAATCGCCCTTTTCGCGGAATTTACGGTTTACTTTTGTTTTATGCTTGCGGATTTGGCGTTCCAATTTATCAGTAATCAGGTCGACCGCGGCATACATATCTGCATGGCTTTCCTCTGCGCGGAGGACGAGATGCGGCATCGGAATGGTGACTTCCACTTTGGATGTTTTGTCTTGGAAAACTTTTAAATTCACGTTTACATTGGAGTCCGGTGTTTCAGTAAAGTACCTTTCCAGTTTGGAAATCTTTTTTTCCACATACTCGCGAATTGCTGGAGTTACTTCAATGTTTTCACCACGAATGTTGTAATTCATAATGAAACTCCTCCTTTTGTTAAGACTATGTAAATATACTTCTCTCTTACCCTATGAGAATCCTGCTAAAACAGAACAAAAAGTTTGTCGAAAATTTTACAATTGCACTAAAGGTGTAGTGACAACCTTTTTTCATCAAAAAATAGACGGTATTTTGCTTTACTAGTCGTTTTTGGAGCTTGTCGGGAAATGGAGATTCGTGTCAGCCCCTGGCAATCGTAAGTGAGGAAATTTCCCAAGCCCCCGCTTCCTTCAGGAGTTTAGCCGCATGGCGGAGAGTCGAACCGGTTGTATAAATATCATCGATGAGAAGGATTTTTTTCGCGTTGAGTATTGGGGTTCCCGCGAGGCGGAAAACCTGCGGGATATGGATCCGCGCTTCCCGGGATTTCTTCGATTGTTTTTCACCGTGGATTCTTGCAAGCAAAAGCTCGTACGGGAGGCCTGCTTCCCTTACGATGGCTTCCGCCTGGTTAAAGCCGCGCTCATACTGTCTTTCCTGGCTTAACGGAATTGGCACAACAATATCCGGCTTCCACTTTCGAATTTCCTTAGCGGCCAATTCGCTGAACGCCCTTGCCAAGATGTAATCACCCCGGTACTTGAACCGTGCAATCACTTCCTTCAGAAAATCATTGTATACGTAAAGCGAACGGTTGCGGGTCAGCAGCCCCGCCCACTCGTCATCCTGTTCCCAGCGGTGGCAGTCACCGCAAAGCTCCCCGACCCGAAACCTCTCGTCGTATGCGGAAAACGGGCGCCCGCAAATGCCGCATTGGCTCCCTTCCACCCTTTGGAGGCGTTTCGTACACGGCTCACAGACTATGTATTCCTTCACCTGCGCAAACAGGTTAGTCCATGATTCCTCTTCATCGGTTTCATTCCCGCACAGCAGGCAGCGGTTTGTTGTAAAAAGCATTCCTGATCCTCCTCTAAGAATATTCAGGTTCCATTTTCAGATTTGCCAACCAGCTAATCCCTCCGGCCGGGATTATTACGTAAGGATACCTGCAGGCTGATTAATCAAGCAGACCCTTGGCTTTCCCCTCCCTGTTCATTGCGAGAATTTGCTTTCGGGCATCAACCATCGTATTTGTTTTACCATAATGAAAAAATGTTACGACACCGGTTGGGTGCCTTGCGCTCCTTCCCGCCCGGCCGGCGATTTGGACAAGGGCGCTTTCGGTAAAAATGCGGTCCTCGGCGCCAATGACTGCGACGTCAATGTTTGAGAGTGTGACGCCGCGCTCAAGGATGGTGGTAGTCAGGAGGATGGGCGTTTCGCCGTTCCGCATCCTCTTAACCTTGTCTTTCCGGTCAGGGTCCTCTGCGTGAACAGATTCAATACCTTTATGAAGCTTTTGTAAAATCGGCAAAGCTGCCTGCATCAATTCGATATTCGGGAAAAAGATGAGCGCCTGCTTGCCTACATTGATTCTTTCGTTGGTCCATCTTGTACATTCTTTTGGCAGCTGATTTTTATGAAGCTGTTTCCGCCAGTTGCCGCACCAGGAAAATTCCGGGACGGGAAGAGGATGACGATGGAACCTCGCTGGTATTGTCACGTAAGGTCGTTTCCCTGACCTGCATTCCGCCTGCCATTTCTTGCTCGGGGTGGCGGTTAGGTAAATGATGGAAGAAACCGACTTTCTTGCCCTTTCAGCGGCATATTGGAGCGATTCATCCATCGTGTACGGGAATGCATCGACTTCATCAAGAATCATCGTGTCAAACGCATGCCGGAACCGGAGCAGCTGGTGGGTCGTCGCAATAGTCAGCTGGGAACTAGTGTGGCGCTCCTCAGTTCCACCGTACAAGAAAGCGATTTTTATAGAAGGAAAGGCCTCCTTAAGGCGGGGAGTAAGTTCGAGGACGACATCAGTCCTTGGAGTGGCAATACAGGCCCTTTTACCGCTTGCAATCGCTGCTTCAATCGCCGGGAACAGTACCTCGGTTTTCCCAGCTCCGCAAACAGCCCAGACCAACAAACTCTTATTCTCGCACACAGCTTCAACCGCCCGGGTAGCAGCAACGAATTGGCCATCGGAAAGAGTCCCATCCCATTCGAGAATTTTCCTGGTATTTTCAAAAGCAGGCTGCGGTCCTGACCAGCCAATGAGCGGGGTGCAATCACTAATCCGTCCCATCATGATGCATTTCCTGCAATACCGGCAAACTTCCCCGCATCTTGCACATGCAAATGAGGCGAACAGCTGGGGGTCCTTGTTCCCGCACCGGGAGCAGTGAGGTTTTTTTCTAATGAATTCGATTCCTTTTAAATAAGTTAGGAAGCCATTTTCATAGTGGGTCTGGATTTCTTCAAGCGGCAGGTCGATATCTTCGAGGAGTAGCTGTTTTCCGGCAAGGAGTTCCTGGAGTTTTGGGTTCGGGGTAAAACCGAGGTTGAGCGGTGGATGCGGAATGGTTTGTAATTGGGAGATCCGGTGAGTGTCGGGAGGAAAATGCGGCTGTTCTTTTTTTGGGTAAATAGGGACAATTTTGTCTTGTAAAATTTCATATCTCATACTGCTCTCCCTCTCCAAAGGTCATATTGGCAGGTACCAATGAAGTAGGAGCAAAATAAACTCTCGCTTTTCCTTCCCCACTCCATGTCAGTTGGCTACTTGTTAAAATGCGATATGCCACTCGCCTCGACGTAATCTCAAGAAAAGTGCGCAGCTGCTTATTTGTAATTGATGGACGAAAGATGAGAAAGTAATCCATTAATTTCTGTAAATGTGCATCTTGTGAACAATTGCCACAGTGGCAGCAAATCCACCTAACATTAACAAGCTCCATTTTCCCCCTGCATTTTTGGCAAAGGACCCCTTTTAAAATATCCCTCTCCTTTAACCGATAAATTTCTAGTATATTCTGTTGTTCGGGGCTATGAAGTTTAAGAAGAAAATTGCAAACTTCTTCGATTTCAAAGGTTTGGATAACATCATCAGTATAATAGTCATCCAGCTTAATGATTTTCTGGACGAGGCTGGAAGCATGGCAAACTCGCTTTATCGTTTTTACGTCTGATTTTAAAATCGTTTTATTGCTGGCAACAGAAACTATATAATCGAAAGGCAAATTGGGGATTAACTTTAATAAAATCGCTTGGAGCTGCAGGAGAATATTCTGAGCTTGGGTGATGGGATCCTCAAAGGCCTCTTCCGTATCGCCGTTAATCCGGATCAGTTGGTCAAATACACCATCAAAAAATAAGATTCCTTTAATATTTTTCGATTCAATTACGAGGCAATACCTTGTTGTTAAAATAAGGGAATCAATTTGAAAAAAACTTCCTTGGAAAGGGATTCGGAGGTCATTCAGAATGTAGTATTTGTTTTGATGGGGAAGCAAACGGAGGTAGTAATCAATCTGGGTTTCTCCCCAGTAACCTGCTTTTCGCCGATAATAGTCGTTTTCAATTACGGGATAGGCTGGGCATTGTGGAGAGAGGTTCCTTAAGAGGGCTTCATCCTTGAGGATACGAAGGGGGATTGTTCTTTCTTTCACTTTCAAAAAATTCCACTCCTTTTTAGTTGTAATTTTGTGATTTCTCTATGAATGGTCGCTTTCCCTTCCTGAATGTAGTGGAATTTTTGAACATTCTTTGAACATAAATGGAAGATGTTGATCATGCTAAGCGTATCTAGCAACTTGCTAGCTGGCTCTAGCTTTTATGAACCGATTTTTTTGTTTTTGAACCGCGTTGAACGTTTTATGAACCGGTTTCGGATTTTATGAACCAATCGAGCTGTTTTATGAACCGATTTCCCAATTTATGAACCGAGACCTGTTAATCTCACAAAGACTCTTGAAAATGAACAAGCCACCCTGCTCCGCCAGGGAGGCTGGCGGCTGGATAAAAAGCCGCGCTCCCTAATTTCAGTTTCAATATGATAGCGGCCTCTAGCTTTTATGAACCGAATTTTTAGTTTATGAACCGCGTTGAACGTTTTATGAACCGGATTCAGATTTTATGAACCAATCGAGCTGTTTTATGAACCGAATTCCTAATTTATGAACCGAGACCCGTTAATCTCACAAAGACTCTTGAAAATGAACAAGCCACCCTGCTCCGCCAGGGAGGCTGGCGGCTGGATAAAAAGCCGCGCTCCCTAATTTCAGTTTCAATATGATAGCGGCCTCTAGCTTTTATGAACCGAATTTTTAGTTTATGAACCGCGTTGAACGTTTTATGAACCGGATTCAGATTTTATGAACCAATCGAGCTGTTTTATGAACCGAATTCCTAATTTATGAACCGAGACCCGTTAATCTCACAAAGACTCTTGAAAATGAACAAGCCACCCTGCTCCGCCAGGGAGGCTGGCGGCTGGATAAAAAGCCGCGCTCCCTAATTTCAGTTTCAATATGATAGCGGCCTCTAGCTTTTCTGAACCAAATTTTTAGTTTATGAACCGCGTTGAACGTTTTATGAACCGGATTCAGATTTAATCAACCAATCGAGCTGTTTTATGAACCGAATTCCAAATTTATGAACAGACAACAGATAATCTCAAAAAGAATCTTTAAAAAGAACAAGCCACCCTGCTCCGCCAGGGAGGCTGGCGGCTGGATAAAAAGCCGCGCTCCCTAATTTCAGTTTCAATATGATAGCGGCCTCTAGCTTTTATGAACCAAATTTTTAGTTTATGAACCGCGTTGAACGTTTTATGAACCGGTTTCGGATTTTATGAACCAATCGGGCGTTTTTATGAACCGAACTCCCGATTTATGAACCTACACCTGTTATTTTCCAAATGACTCAGCATAATGAACAAGCCACCCTGCTTCACCCAGGGTGGCCACAAAACAATAAAATAAAATCCCTACTTCCTATACCAACCCATCCCCATCGCACCTTCTCCAAGGTGTGTTCCAATAACGGCGCCGAAATAGCTAATCATGAATTCGACGTGGGGGAAGGCCGTTTCAAGTTCGGCTTTCCATTCGAGGGCTTCTGCCTCGCGGTTGGCGTGGATGATGACGGCTCGGTATTGGCCGCCTTCAGCGACGGTTTCGCCGAGCAATTCGACGATTCGGTTCATTGCCCGTTTTCGGGTTCGGATTTTTTCAACAGGAACGATTTTTTTGTCCTCAAAATGGAGCAGCGGTTTGACCTGGAGCAGGCCCCCGATGAACGCCTGGGCACTGGATAAGCGGCCGCCGCGCTGGAGATGGGACAGGTCATCGACCATAAAGTAGGCGCGTACGGATTGCTTCATCTCCCCGAGCCGGGCGAGTATGGCATCCGGTTCTTCGCCGCGCTGTGCCATTTCAGCCGCCTCCAGGACATAGAATCCTTGCACCATGCAGCTGATTTCCGAATCGAACGGGTAAAGCTTCACCCCTTCGACCATACCGCCGGCTGTAACGGCTCCCTGGTACGTACCGCTAATCCCGCTCGACAAATGAATGCTGATAATCGCATCATATTCACGGGCAAGCTGTTCATACAGCTCGACAAACTGTCCTATCGGCGGCTGGGAAGTCGTTGGCAATTCCTTTGTTTTGACCTCCTCGTAAAATTCGGCCGCTCCCAATTCGACCTCTTCCTGATACGCTTCTTCACCGAAAATGACATTCAACGGAACCATGTATATATTCAACTTTTCCTGTATTTCACGTGGTATGTAAGCTGTGCTATCTGTTACGACTGCCGTTTTCATTGTTTACCATCCTTATCCAATCATCGTTGCTTCCATTGTATCGAATCCACGGCCGTATTGCACCATTGAAGCGAAAGAGCAGCAACTGAATCTTCGAACTCAGAAAAATTAGAACCGCATCCTCTATCCGAATGCGGTTCTAAAAAATTCCCAATATTCAACTAAGGCTCTGCATGGTTACACTCCGTATAACTTAATTCCCAGCCGCTACCGGGATCTTCAAGCCGTATTTCGCAAAGTTGTTCGGTGCATTACCGATATAGGAAATTGGGCTGTTTTGGCCAATTACTGTTTTGGCATCAGGTGTCGATTCGAATGTGACATTTACATTCTTTGAGATAGCGGCGAAGTTCCAGTTCTGGTCGGCAGAAGGGTTGATGGTGCCGATTTCCCGAATGTAATCGATGATTGCCTGGCGGTTCTCATCCGGATACAGATTTACTTCTGATTTGCTGCGTACGCCAGGGAAAGTTCCGCTTGCACGGTAGTTGTTCGTTACGACAATGAATTGCTGTGCTGGATTGATTGGCTGCCCATTGTATTTCAGGTTTTTAATCCGGTTTGACGATGCGTTTAGGACATTGCCGCTTGGATCGTATTTTGCCGGCTGGGTTACATCGATTTCATATGTAACGCCGTCAATGACATCATAATTATACGACGGGAATGCATTGTTGATTAACGGCTGCTCACCAGCGTTGTTCACATCAATTTGATTGAACTGCCCGGCTGACATTTCCAGCCATTCCTTTACATCCGCGCCAGTAATTTTAACTGTTGCAACCGTATTTGGATACAGATAGAGGTCCGCGACGTTTTTGATTGCAATTGTTCCAGCCGGTACGTAGGTGTAGTAGCTGGCTCCGTTCCGTCCCGCCTTAAATGGAGCACCGGCAGACAGGACTGGCAGGCCCGCATCCTTCGTTCCCGCAAGCTGCTTTTCGATATACCATCTTTGCGCATTTGTGACAATCTGAATCGAAGGATCATCCTGGACAAGCGCAAAGTAGCTGTGGATATCGGCTGTTGTTTTACCAACTGGCTGGCGCACGTAATTGACTGTTCCTTCATGGTCCGCCTTCACAGCCTTCAGGACTGCCGGATCGGCATCGGCGAGGCTCTTTTTCGTAACAGAATCATAAATTGGCCGCAGCACTGATTTCGAATCGGTTACGGTCCATTTGCCTTTTATTTTCTCAATCACAATATCCATGACCCCAAGGTTGTTGCCCCAGTTGCCAGCCATGACAAAAGGCACGCCGTTTACGGTCCCTTTCGCTTGGTTTACGCCGGGAAGGTTCTTAAAATCACCCGGGAACAGCATATGGTTATGCCCGGAAACGATGGCATCCACGCCTTTTACTTTGGTCAGGTCATAGGCGGCATCCTCTTCCATTTCACGATATGCGGGATCGCCCATGCCCGAATGAGCAAGTACGATAATTAAATCGGCGCCAGCAGCCTTCATTTTAGGAATGTTTGCTTCAACTGATTTCACAATGTCCTTTGTGATGACCTTTCCATCAAGGTTTGCTTTATCCCAAAGAGTGATTTGCGGAGTAACCGCGCCGATGACCCCAACCTTGATCATCTGGGTTTTCCCAGTCTTATCCGTTACTTTCTTATTAATAATTGTGTATGGCTTAAAATAATTTACATCATTTGCAGGGTTCTTATCGCCATCATATTTATACACGTTTGCATTCACATACGGCATTGGCGCATCATCCAGCACTTCATTAAGGAAAGGCAGGCCATAGTTGAACTCATGGTTCCCAACTGTTGCCGCGTCATATCCCAGGAGGCCTAGCGCCTTAAATACAGGGTGCACCTCGCCATCCTTTAGTACATTGACCGTCGCTTTGTAATCTCCAAGAGGGTTCCCCTGAATCAAATCTCCATTATCAAACAACAGTGTATTCTTCTTCTCTGCCTTGGCCTTCCTAATCAAAGTAGCCGTTTTAGCAAACCCGAACTCATCCGTCGGAGCATCTTTGTAGTAATCGTAGTTGTACAGGTGTGTATGAATATCCGTTGTACCCATAATCCTTAAATCAACGACAAATTTGCCGGCCTGCTCCGGCTTTTTTGCAATTGCTCGTTCCGAGACAAAAGACAATGAAAAAACGGATAATGCTAGTGCCGCTGCTGTGACTGATTTTCCAATCCTCTTCAAAGACCCCTTCACTTCACTCACTTCCTATCCACCGATTTAGTGCCAAGCACCGCTATAATTCTAGCCACCCACAGAAAGGTATGTAAACATTAAAAAAGCGTGAAATTCCGCTAAATTCCGAACTATTTTTACACAAATAAGAGAATTTATTCGTGAAAAATGAAGTTTCTTAGATTCCTATCGGTAAATTTCCCAAAAACCCCATCCATTTGACAATTTTCCATTGGATTTCTCCGAATGTTTTAACCCTTTTTTTGTAAAAAAAGAACACGGGAATCCTCCCGTGTTCTTTGCCAATGTACCATGATGAACCTATGTATGTTGTGACAGCCCACACCAATCAGGGCATTCTTCTTTCAAAAATGGTTGTTACGCCCGAACAGGCCGTTCCACTTTTTCATCGAAATAGCGCCAGATTCCGGCCCCTCAAAACCTATTTAACTTCCACCCAGCCGTTTTTGATGGCCACAACGACTGCCTGGGTACGGTCGTTCACATTCATCTTTTGCAGGATGTTGCTTACATGGTTCTTGACTGTCTTTTCGCTAATGTAAAGGGCTTCACCGATGCCGCGGTTGCTTTTCCCATCAGCGAGCATTTGAAGCACTTCGCATTCCCTCCGCGTCAGCAGGTGGAGCGGACGGCGTACTTCAGGCTGCTGAAGTGTTGCGGCCGCGCTTTCCTCACCGGATCCGACCAGGCGGCGATATTCATTTACAAGGTTATGCGTTACCTTCGGATGGAGATAGGAGCCCCCGGCGGCAACGACCTTGACAGCCTCGATCAGCGCGTCGGCATCCATTTCCTTCAAAAGGTAGCCGCGGGCACCTGTCTGAAGCGCATGCATCACATAATTCTCATCATCATGAATCGAAAGGATGATAACCTTAGCATCCGGATACCGTTCCATGACGCGCCCCGTTGCCTCGACCCCGTTCAGGGTAGGCATATTGATGTCCATGATGACAACATCCGGGTCATATTCCCGGATCAAATCGAGGGCAGCAGTCCCGTCATCTCCTTCGGCAACAACCTGAAAAGACTTTTCAAACTCAAGGATTCTTTTTACACCTTCACGAAAAAGCTGATGATCATCAATAATTACTATTCTCGTTTTCAATCCTATCGCCTCCTTGTAACTACTGCCTGCCACTTACTTCCCATCCGGAAATGGAACCTGGATAATAACCGCGGCTCCCTTTCCTGGCTTGGAGGAGATGGCAAATTGGCCCCCCAAAAGGTCGACTCTTTCCTTCATTCCCATTATGCCAAACGAATTGTATTTCCGTTTTTTCGGATCGAATCCCTTACCATCATCTTTTACAACGACAGTAACAGCATTCTCCGATATTTCGAGCTTTACCTGGATTTCAGTCGCTTCAGCATGTTTAAGCGCGTTTTGGACCGATTCCTGGATAAGCCTGAACAGCGCTACCTCGTAATTGGCGGGAAGGCGCCGCTCTTCTTTCAAGTTGAAAAATGTAATTTTCACTGTTTTGTAATAATCTTCTATTGTCCTCAAGTATTTTTTGAGGGTCGGAACAAGGCCGAGATCATCGAGCGCCATCGGGCGTAAATCGTAAATGATCCGGCGTACTTCATAGAGAGAGGTCCTGACCATTTGCTTAAAGCTTTTTATTTCGGCAATAGCGGCCTCTATTCCGTCTTCACGGTAAACACGCTCAATCAAATCGGATCGCATCATGACATTTGCAAGCATTTGCGCGGGCCCGTCATGGATTTCCCGGGACAGCCTCTTCCGCTCTTCTTCCTGCGCCTCGATGATTTTTATGCCGAATTCCTGCTTAAGCTTTGCATCCTCAAGGATTTCGCCCATTTCCTTCAAATCGCTCATCAAATAATTCATGACGACGGAAATTTGCGAAACGAGGTGGTCTGCCCGCTCAATCGTTTCCCGGATGCTACACATCCTTCGTTGCAAATCTTTTTTCCGTTCACCGAGCTGCCGTTCCATCTGCCTGTTCAGGGTCAGTTCCATTTGCAGCTGGTGCGCCTTCTCGTAGGCTTCACGCACCTCGTCCTCGGTATAGTCCTTAAAGTGCATGCTCACTTCGGAAAGCACATCCCGGGCTTTTCGCACCTGTCCCTCGAGCCTGTCTCCCTCGCATATCACCCTGGCGGTCAGTTCCTCAACCTCTGCCAGTTCGGATGTGAGCATTTCATGGTCGGTTCTCGATTGCTCACCGATCCTAAAAATTTCATCCTTGCTCTTGCCGACGGATTCAATCATTCTTTCAAGAATGATATCTAATGTTTTCGTGTCAAAATCCTTTATACCCATTGCCATTCTCCGCCCCACCTAAACTCCGTAACGGACCCGGCTGCCGTTTGGCAGATTAAGTCCTTTTTCCCTAGTTTATCGTGAATGATTAAATGAAACTATCTAAATTTGGCATAAATTTAAGTTTTCGCCAAAAATCGGCAATTCGATTCACGATTGATTTCTCTATCTAAATCCTTTAGCCTATAGGATGGGTGGCTAAACATTATTGTACTAGGATTTTTTAACTAAACGCAAAATTTTGGTTCCCTGAACTACTAAATTACACTATACAAACAGTAATTATTATAGCATGTTAAGATTTTTCAATGTTGAATATTTTCGTTTTTTTGGCTAAAAAGGACTATAGTAGAGGTTGGGAAATATTAAATAACGGGTAGTTAACAAGAAGGGAAGAGAGGAGCCCTGGAATGCTTGCTGTTTATCGTACTGTGAAACAAACAGGCACACATGAGATCGTCATCGAAAAATCACGGTTCATCGCGCATTGTGCCCGTGCCGAATCGGAAGCCGAAGCACAGGATTTCATCGCGGAAATCAAGCGGCTTCACCGGGACGCGACCCATAATTGCTCCGCCTACCTGATAGGCGAAAACGACCAAATCCAAAAAGCGAATGATGACGGGGAACCGAGCGGGACAGCTGGGGTCCCGATTCTCGAGGTTTTAAAAAAGAAGAAATTGAAGGATACGGTCGTTGTTGTTACAAGGTACTTTGGAGGCATCAAGCTTGGCGCTGGCGGATTGATTCGCGCCTATGGCAAATCAGCTTCAGAAGGGCTCAACGCAACAGGGATTGTAGAAAGGACCCTTATGCAAAGCATGAAGGTTTCGGTCGACTATACTTGGATTGGGAAACTTGAAAACGAATTGAGGAGCTCGCCATACATCCTGAACGGTGTCGACTATGCGGAAAAAGCCATTTTTGACGTTTTTGTGAAGGAAAATGAAACCGGGGAGTTTACTGCCTGGATGACTGAGCTGACAAACGGCCAGGCTTCCATAACAAAAGGCAGCCTAAGCTATTTGGAAAAAGACTGGATTGAAAAATAATCCTATTTACTCTAGTTGGAAATTACTATAAAATAAAGTATTGCCGTAAGCTATTTATGTTTCATATTTCGACTTAAGTGAGGATATTTCCATGATTGAGAATACACGAATAAAAAGGAAGAAGAAACGGAAAATGCGGGTTTTCCGGATGATTGCTCTACTGATGGCATTTCTTGTGATTGGAACCGTCTCCTTTTTTGCATATGAGATTTTTTATAGTACCCAAAAAGCTTCCAAGAAAATATACCATCAGCTTGAGGCTGATAAAACAACCCCTGATGTCCAAGTTACAAAGGATCCATTCACTGTCCTGCTTGTTGGGCTCGAAACCCAAGGTGGCGGGGAGCGGTCGGATGTCCTTATGCTGGCGACCGTCAATCCGAGAACCGAAAAAATTTACATGCTAAGCATCCCGAGGGATACGAGGCTGTATATCGATGAGGTAGGCTATAAGACGAAAATTACGCATTCGTACGGGAATGGCGGAATCGAAACGACCATCAAGGCAGTCCAGAGCCTTCTGGACGTCCCAATCGATTACTATATTTCTACCAATTTTGATGGATTCGAGGATGTTGTCGATACGCTGAATGGTGTAAAAGTCGATGTTCCTTTCACATTCAAAGCGCAGTTGACCGGCAGCTTAAAGTGGAAGACATACTATAAGGGCGAGATGCAGCTAAACGGAAACGAAGCTCTTGCTTACGTCCGGATGAGGAAAACCGACCCGAACGGCGACCATGGCCGGAATCAGCGCCAGCAGCAGGTCATTAAGGCGATTATTGACAAAGGCACTTCGTTCACCTCAATTACTAAGATTGATAATTTGATAGACGATATGGGGGAAAACGTGAAAACAAACATCCCTCCATCCAAGTTTGCAAGCTTTGTGAAACTTTATTCCAAGCTTAAAAACGCGCCAATTGAGAACCTCAAGATTGAGGGTACCGACCAGACGATCAACAATGGCTCCTATTTCATCCCGGACGAAGATTCACTTGCCGAGCTCACCACACTGCTTACTCAAGCGCGCGGTGAAGGTTCGGAAAGCTCTTCTTCACTGGCTGGCTCAAGTTCGGCCAATTCCGCCGCGGCATCAGGCTATGATGGTGACGGGCAAAACGGGAATGAATAGGATCCTACGATTGTCCATTTCCACATAAAAATATTTTTAGATACAGGCTTCCGCCATCCGGGCGGGAGCTTTTTTTTGCTTTTAAACAAACGGTAATTTATTCCTGCAAATCCAGTTCTTTTTTCGTTAAAAATCCCGTCGTACCGCAGGTTCTGCCAGAATTTTATTCTTTCCAATTTGACCAATAATCTCCCAAACTGCCAGAATAGAACTATATTCGCATTGGAATGTTTGACATATTCCGCTAAAATAGGTAATGAATCTGAATGTCCATGGAGGGATAACGATAACGTGAAAAAGTTTTTAGCCTCTTCTGTCCTTGCAACAACGGTTCTGTTTCCTGCCCTCGCTGGTGCAGAAGAGTTGCGTTTACCAACTAAGTTAACCACAGCCGAGAGAATTGAAATCCATAAAGGAGCTACCTTAAATTACCCGGTCGTTACTTTTATATCCTCAGGCCAAAAAGTTACAGTCATTGATCAATTTACAAATTCCCTTGGCCAATTATGGTATAGGGTTGACCTCGGAACAGTTAAAGGGTGGGCACCTGCCACCAAATTCAAAACATTAACCGAAACAGAACCGCCCGCACCACCGGCTGCAGAGCTTCCAAGCGGAGCACCGGAGATTGGCGCAGATGTTTATTCATATTTCAACAACGCGGAAGTAAGGCGTGGCGCCTCGCTCTCCTACTCAGTCAATGCGTATCTTTCCTTTAATGCGAAAGTGCCTGTCCTGGCAACCTTCACATCTCAATCAGGCGAGCTATGGCTAAGAGTTCAGGCAACGCCGACAGTCGCTGGCTGGATTCCCGCCTCACAGATCGGCACCGTCCAGGCATTGGACATGCCTTTGTATGTAAGCGTTGATTCGGCTAATGTGCGTAGCGGCCCTTCAATGGCCCATGATGTGATGGAATCCTATCCGAAAGGTACAAAACTCAGTGCCCTGGAGCAGCAGGCGGATGCAGACGGCGATGTATGGTACAAAGTGCTGACCCCCTCAAACCAAAACTACTGGGTACACGAGTCAGTCGTTTCACAGGAGCCTGTCTATGTTTCTCCGACAAGATATGTTGCCACACGAAACACATCCCTGTATTCCGGAGCCACCTTCGAATATAAAATTAAGCAAAAATTAGGGTATTTAAGCACTGTTACATTTTTACAAGAGTTCACGAACTCCCTAGGGCAAACGTGGCTGAATGTCAAAACGCCAACAGGGGTCACTGGCTGGGTGCCTAAAAATGAACTTGTTTCATCAAAAAGTGAAATCACCTATGTATATGGGTTGAACAAAGCCCCGGTCAGGCGAGGAGCTTCAACAAATTACTCCGTTTATGTGTATTTGAAAGAAAACGAGGCTGTGAATGTCCTAAATGAGCTGAACGGCTGGCTGAATGTCGAAACATCTGCCGGCATTCGCGGGTGGGTGGACAAATCGCTTACCTCACCTACATCGCTTACAATCAAAAAGCTTTCAGCGCCAACCTTGGAAGTAAGGAATGGAGACCAATATCTCGTCTGGAAAAAGTCATCCAACTACAAATTCAAGTATTCAATATCCGGAAACCAGCTGAAACTTTCCGGCGGGCTGACGGATGTTGAAACGCCAATGGATTATATACCTGGAATTGAATCGGTTACCGTTCAAAACTCCGGAGCTGGGGATAAGATTGCGGTTCTGACCTTTCAGCCTGGGCATACGTTCACTATCCGCAACAGCAAGACCGAAGTATCAATCAAAGTTATGCAAACAGGACTATTCGGCAAAAAAATCCTTATTGACCCCGGCCATGGCGGAAAGGATCCAGGAGCAATCGGCCCTACGGGATTACGGGAAAAAGATGTTGTCCTTTCAACAGGCCTTCTGCTAAAAAGGGAATTGGAAAGCCAAGGGGCAATTGTATACATGACCCGTTCAACAGACGTATTCCTGGAACTTAAACAAAGGACGGCGATCGCGAATGCATCTGATTACGATGCATTTATAAGCCTGCATGCGAATGCGAATGATTCCCGGACCCCTAGAGGAACGGAAACGTATTACAATACGACGGTCAACTTCAATGGTGTAAAGAGCTCCACAATGGCAAGCGATATTCAAAGGCATCTCGTTTCTTCGATTGGAACGCCAAGCAGGGGCATCAAGGAACAGACATTTTATGTAAACCGCATGAACGAACTGCCTAGCATTCTTGTCGAGCTTGCCTTCATTTCGAACAGGACTGAAGAATCCCTAATGCGTTCCGATACATTCAAGAGGAACTCAGCAATCGGAATCCGTAAAGGACTTGAAGTGTATTTCAGCAAACTTTAGGCTAAGTACCGAAAAAGATTAGAGACAAAAATCCATCGCCAATTTTGCGGTTTTCATAGAATACTAATCTTTCAGAGAAAGTGATAGGGACAACACTTTACTTTTACCCCTATCATTTTCTCTTAAACATGTATACAGGGGGTTTTTAACAAATGAAACGAGCGAAAAAACTAATCGCGGCAGGGGCAATCGCACTTGGAATTGGCGCAGGGGCCGTCATTGTTACACCAATCGGCATGAACGCTTCTGGGAACGTTGTCCTTGCAAGCGTAGATTGGGTAACATCCCAGCTTAATCCTTTAAATACGAAAATAACCGGGCTTCAAACAAAAACGGCGGATCTTGAAGCAAAAATCGCAAAACAGCAGCAGGAGATTGAAAGCCTGAAAGCCCAAATCGGCAACCAGACACCGACATCACCGCCACCGCCACCAGAAGGACAGCTGCCGTCAGTTGTGTATGCCAAGAGCTCTGTCGACATCCGTTCTGGTGCATCGACGAAATATAAAATCCTTGCCTCAAAACCAGCTGGGAGCTCCTTGAAAGTAATCGGCTCAGTCACCGTTGCCACAGGTCTTTGGTACAGGATTGAAGTAACACCTAGCATACTAGGATGGGTGTTCTCTGGGGATGTTTCGACAACAAAGCCGGCTGTGACCGCTCCAACAACTGTTACAGTTAAATCGGAAGCAAATATCCGCAGGGGTGCTTCAACCGTCTATACGATTGTAGCAACCGTTAAAGCGGGAACAAATTTGAAATACTTGAGCACGTTCACCAACTCAAACGGGGAAACTTGGTACAACGTAGAAACCTCCGCCGGAGTCCGGGGCTGGATGATCAGCACCCTTGGCGAGGTGAAGTAAGTTGAGAAAACTTTATCCGTTCCTTTGCCTTCTGCTTTTATTAACCGCCTTTCCGCAAACGGGAAAAGCGGCCGAGCCTGTCCAGTACCAAAATAAAGTGGATGTCTCGATCTTACTTGCGTCGAGCTTTCCAATGGTCTTGAATGGGACGTACCAGCTTGTTAACAAAGATACTGGAAAAGCCCAGGTTATTCCCCCAGGAACGACCATTTCGGTAAAAAAGGATACAGCGGGCGTAACCGTTACGTACACCGGATTCAGCGGAACTTCCGCGAAGGGATTCGATCTCCAGGAAGTTTCTTCAACGAAAAAAATTGCTTTTTTCACCTATGAAACCGACATGAGGCGCGGCGCATCGACTAGCTATGATGTCATCCATACCTTCAAGGCAAACGACACAGCCGATTTCCTTGAGGAGATTACAAACTCCCAGGGCCAGGTATGGTACAGGGTATCCGCGGCCGGAAAGACAGGCTGGGTGCCGTTTACGTATATAAACCTGATTGACGCTCCATCCGAGTCTCTTACGACAATCAATAACAAAACGACGTACCGGGGCAGCTTTTTCCTGAAGCCTAACGGAAACAAGGTTGAAGTCATGAACACACTTGGCATGGAGGATTATCTAAAAGGGGTTGTTCCGAGCGAAATGCCGGCCTCCTGGCACATGGAAGCCCTAAAGGCGCAGGCAATTGTCGCGCGGACGTACGCGACCCGCATCCGCGCCCTGACCAACACTGCTGCAAGCCAGGTATACGGCGGATATACAGCCGAGAATTCAAGGTCGAACGCTGCCATCAAGGAAACTGAAGGCCTACTAGTAAGATACGACGGTAAAGTGGCGGAAACGTTCTTCTTTTCCACAAGCGGAGGAAAAACAGCGAACGTAGGCGATGTCTGGCGATCAAACCAATCCTACTATCCGTATCTCGTTTCCGTCGATGACCCACATGAATCATCACAGTATACTTCGTGGACGAAAATCTTTCCCGCTTCCACGATCTTAAAATCATTCGGTTACCCGGAAACGGCCACCCTTTACAACATCACCCTTTCAAAAACAGGGGCAAATGGCGAAGTAAGAGGTGTTACGATTGAAACATCCGCTGGAACAATGACCAAAACCGGCAATGAATCTGAAATTAGGAAGTTATTCCCAATCCCTGAACCGAAAGCCTACAATATGCTTTATTCAAACTGGTTTGATATCTCGGTTAAAAGGGAAACCGCTGCTATGTCAGTCCAAACATCGACAGCCACCACAGCGATTGAAACACTCAAAGGCTACACAGTCCAGACACCTCAGGGCACCGTCACACTGGATGGTTCCGGAGTCTCAATCCAAACCTCCAGCGGCGTTGTTTCAAGCCAAGGAGCCGGCATATCCGAAGTCATCGTGACCGGAAAAGGCTGGGGCCACCGCATCGGCATGAGCCAATACGGAGCCAGAGGATTCGCTGAAAAAGGCTACACAGCAGAACAAATCGTCACCCACTACTTCAAGGGAACGACTGTATCGAAGTAATATGTTAGGCTAAATAAGAATTCCGCACCATTTAGTAGTTGGTGCGGAATTTTTTTATTTCTGAGTAGTTGGTTCGCGTTGATTAATTTTTAGTGAGGGTTTCATTTTTTGGGTGAAAGAGTGCTGTTTTGAATCGATGGGTTTTTTCTTTTTCAACGATGTTCTCTTTTAGCTTAGTTGGGATGAGGTTTATAAGTCCTAAGGGGTTGGAGGGGCATAAATATGGATATCGGTTCATAAAATCAGGTTTACGGTTCATAAATTCCGTTTTCGGTTCATAAAATCAAAATTTCGGTTCATAAATTAGCAGTTCCGGTTCATAAATACACGATTTCGGTTCATAAAAGCCGGGACAAGATTAACTAATTTCTGAAGTATCTAAATTTGAAGCGAGCAATAAGCTACAGAACCCCCTTTTTAAAAGTACTATCCTTATGAATGCGCTCATGTACTCAACGGGATAGTCCCAGTTCATAAATTTGGATTTCGGTTCATAAAATCAGTTTTTCGGTTCATAAATTCTACTTACGGTTCATAAAAAAGCAGTTCCGGTTCATAAAGTTATGATTCTGGTTCATAAAAGCTAGGATGCGATAGCAATCTGCTAGCTCTAAATTCCCGACTCCCCGCCTATTCTCCCACATCAAAAGAAAGTGCGGGGCAACTTTGCCCCGCACTGTACAACCCTATTTCTTCGCTGCACCTTTAATATTTTCTAAAATGTCATCTACAATACTGCTCCAGGAATACTGCTCTACGGCAAGATTCCTGCCGTTTTCGCTCATCTTGGTGTATTTTGCTTCGTCAACTCTCATTAGTTCGCGAATTGCAGCTGCGATTCCTTCGGGGTTTTCCGGCGGAGCGATTTTACCGCAATTGTATTCCTCAAGAATGGCGGCACTCTCACCGACGCCGCAATACAGGACCGGAACGCCGCAGGATATCGCAGGGAAGATTTTCGACGGGCGTGCCCCCTTGAACAAATCAATGTTCCTTAAGGAAACGATGCTATAATCCGCCGCGGAAAACAGGCGGGGCATTTCGGAGACCGGAACGGATCCATAGAAAGTAACATTATCAAGCTTTAGGTCATCCTTCATTTTATGGAGCTTATCCCGCTCCTGGCCGTCACCGACAAAGAGGAAATGAGCATCCGGATCGGTTTCCTTCAACAGCGCAGCCGCTTCGAGGACAGAATCAAGCCCCTGGGCATAACCGAATGTTCCGGCATACATGAACACTTTTTTCCCTTCAGCGCCAATTTCCTTTAGAATGCCTAAATCCTTTGGCATCGGCTTGAATGTATCGGTATTGACGCCGTTTGGAAGCAGGAATACGTCCTCTGGCTTCTTCCCTTTGTCAATCATATACTGGCGGATGCCTTCTGTCGCGGTCGCAATTTTCCACGACTTCCGGTACAGGAACATCTCGAGCCACTCCGCCATCCGGATGAAGTTCTTGTTTTTCAAAATCCCGAGCTCTACGGCAGACTCCGGCCATATGTCGGCAACGTTGAAAACAAATTTCGCCCGTTTGATTTTCGCGCCTAAATACCCGGTTATTCCGAGGAATAATGGCGGGGAGTTGCAAATGATGACATCGGTCGGCCTCGCTTTGAAAATCGAATAAAACGCGCTGAACGTAAACGAAAAATACGATGCGAGCCGTTTCCAAAAGCTGCCCTTTGGCGATGGATAAATCCATGAGCGATGGACCGGGATGCCATCCCAATTTTCAAATTTATAAAACATTCCCTTGTACTCGTCGGGGATGACTCCCTTTGGATGGTGCGGGAACGCGGTCAGGACTTCCGCCTGGTGGCCGCGCCGGATCAATTCCTTGCTTACCTCATACACCCGGATTTGCGGCGCTCCTGTTTCTGGCGGAAAGTGCTGGCATAGATAGATAACTTTCATGTTAAAAACTCCAATATGTTGGGATAAAACAGCTGCCTTAATAAATGACGGCAGCACTGTGTTACATCACAAGCCGGTAACTTTTACATCAAAGCATGTAGATTGTTTGAAAGAAAGGAGCTAAATAAATTAGTCGGTCTACTCCATCTTTAACGTCTTCCTGTATAGCTTAACCATATCGGCCGCATTTTGCGTCCAGTCGTAGTTTTCCCGGACATGCCGGATTCCATTAACAGACATTTCCTGCCTTGTTTCCGGCTCTCTGATGAGCTTCAGGAAGGCTTCCGATAGCTGTTTCGGGTTTTCTTTTGGCACGACATAGCCGGTCTTTCCTTCAATGACGACTTCCGGCAGGCCGCCCACGTTCGATACGACCGGCGGGACGCCGCAAGCCATCGCCTCGACCGCCGCCACTCCAAAGCTTTCGCTGTCTTCCGTTGACGGCACGGCGAAAATATTCATTTGATTGATATAAGCGGGAACTTCAGTGTTCGGAACGCGCCCAGTAAATTTCGTGGCCTCACTTATTCCAAGGTCACGGGCAAGCTGTTCATATTCAGCGCGCTGCGGCCCGTCTCCGACGATGAGAAGCTTAGAGGAAGGATAGGCCTCATAAACGATTGCAAACGCCCTTATAAGGTCTGCAATGCCGTATTTATCGGACAGGGCTTTTACTGTCCCAATTATGATGCTATCCTCGCCCTGCTCATCTGCAGGACGCTCCAAGGGCTTGAATTTTTCCAAATCGACCCCAAAAGGCGTCACGTAAATATGCTTATTTGTATATTTATTAGTTTCCACTGCCATGACATGGCTTGTCGAACAGATTGTATCCGCCTTGCCAAGCGTGTATTCAACGATTTTCCTGTTCACGGAGCCCTGCTGCGGGAACTGGAATATATCGCGCCCCCAGACGGAAACATAGTAAGGTTTATAGCCGGCAAGCGCGCCAATGAAGCCATAGCTCGATACATAATGTGCGTGGAGGATGTCCGGCTTGAGTTCCTTCAAAATCTTCCTCAGGCTGAACACACCCGAAAAGTACGATAGTTTTCCCGGAAGCAGCTTTGGAAGCTGGATTGTCTCCACTTCCTTTGCATTTTCCTCCGAATAGTGGTCGGCAAACGTGACAACTTTCACATCAATGCCGTTATTTTTATAAAAAAGCGCCCATTTATGGGTATGGATCGACCTTCCTGGCGCAAGCAGAAGGATTTTCACAGTTTGCCACCTCCCGTCAGGCTTTCATGAACTTTCTCCACCCTGGCTTTCCAGGAATGGTTTCGGATGAACGTTTCTTTAATTTGTTCACGGTACTTACCAGTTTCCCCGCTCATCTGGCTTATCGCGGCCGCCATTGAAGCGGAATTGTCCTCACAGATAAGGCCATAGCCGCCGCCCTCGATGATTTCCTCCTGAGCGCTGCAATTGGTCGCGAGGACAGGAAGACCATTCGAGAGGTACTCGACGAGCTTTACCGGGACGGAGAAGTCGTTGTAAGTGCTTTTGTAGCGCGGGATGAACGCGAAGTCTATTTCCATGTACAGCTCATTCAGGTCTTCTCCGCTCACATGGCGTACCGCCACTTCCTGTCTTTCAAGCCGTTCCTTCTTTTCCGCAGGAAGATTTGCGAACTCATCCTCGCGGCACACAACGGTCAAGTCGCATACCTTCCTATCGGCATTCACTTTTTCAAGCGCGTCAAGCAACAGGAAGAGCCCGTAATCTTCGTTGTTGATTCCGCCTACGTAAATCCCTTTGGACGGAACATCCGGAGCGCTGCCCTTGGAAGATGCAGGTATCCGGTCCGTTCCCCCAGGCGGCAGGGAAATTTTCGGAAGGTTAATATCGACAAAGCGACCCATCGCATCGCTTGGCAGGAAGACAATCTTGCAATATTTTTCGTAAAAACGCTCTTCCATCCTGTACACAAATTGCATGAGCGCCTTTTTGGCCCCCTTCAATGGATAGAGTTCATCAAACTTCCAGTACACATCCCTGTAAAAAACCCCGACAGGGACATTTTTTTTCTGTAAAAAAGACATCACATTCGAATCGACAAATGGCTGCTTCGGAATATGGCCCGAATCAGTCAGCCAAAAAGGAATCGTCTGGTTTTCCATATAGCAGAACAGAAGATTGTCGAGCCGCCCTTCAGACTTCCATTGCTCAAACTGTGCGGATCGTTCCTTAGACTGGCCGGATAGAAGCAGGATATCAATTCCGTGCTCCCTCCCCCATTCGAGGAAAGCTTCGTGCATTTTCCGCGGCCGGAGCTTCGAACCGCTGTTTGCATTTTTGGCAAGCTGGAAGGGATAGTAAAGCAGTACAGTTTTCATTGTTTCCTCCTATCGCCCTACTCTCGATCTTCTATGCCGGAGGAAGGCAAACAAATCGATTCGCAAGCGAATAAATACCATAATTCCAACAAACAGGACCGTAATCATGATCCAGATTGGATTAAATAGAAAATCGGCGAAGCCGCCGACAAGGGTCCGCGGGATGTTGACGGTAAAATAAATGAACAGGCACAAGAACACAGGATTTTTCGGCAGCCTTAAAAATACAATATACAATGCCTGTACGAGGGTGGCAATATACACTGTCCCTGCTATTACACCAAGCATGCCAAAATTGGCGTATGCTTCAGCGATGAATAGAGTATTCAACACACCAGCCGTACCTTGTTCTACCTTTTCCGGGAAGACCCTTTCCATGACAAGCCTTGCGGAACGGACCTGATCGATATCGAACAGCCCGATCAGTGAGGATGGAAGGCTTCTTCCTTCAAGGAAAGGCCTTGCTTCATTGAATGTATCGAAGTGCAGGAAGGTCGGCGCAATCTGCGCGAAAATCATCCTGCCGATCGGTCCTGAATTATAGGACAAATACGCATCGATATTGGTCACGCCCTGAATTACGATGTACATGCCGACTAACAGAACAGCACCGAGAGAGCCCCAAGCGAGAAGCCTGCCCCACGTAAAGCGCAGCTTGCCGATATAAAGCATCAGCAGCATGAACATGATGATGTAAAAGAAAATAGGTGATTTTGCAAGGTCGTAGACATTGATCAGGACGGCTCCGCAAAACAATACCGCAAAGAGCACCTGCCATTTCGGATCCTTTGTTCTCGCGGCGTACACATACGCCACAAGGGAAAGCATTGGCGTAAGCGCGATCGCGAAAATATTCCTGATCAGCACATTGCCCCCAAAGTTCCGCTGGGCGCTAATCCGCAATTCCCCCGGCGAGAGTCCCGACCGGTTCAGGACAAGATCGAGAATCGGGATATGCGTTGTTTTCAGCATCGTATAGGCAATCGCTGCCAGCGAGACGAGCGATAGGCCAAGGAAGATCAGAAAAAAATCCTTCCTTCCAGCGAAAGGAAGTTCAACCTCCTTTTCCAGATAGGCGTTATATTCCTTTTTCGCATCAAACCCGGCGAGCCTTCCGACCAAATACATGACAAGCGGAAACACAATCATCACAAACGAAATCGCAAAAAAGCCGACGTACCGGTTGTAATCAAACACCATCCTATTGATCATGTAATAATCGTCGACGCCCATCGCAATCAGAAGTGCCCCGATATAGCTGGAAATGAAAAACGAATAGTAAAAAATGATTGAATTCATATTCGGCTTTAAAAGGCTCAGGCTCCCGCTTGCCCTCGTAAAGAAATAGATGGAGCCTGAAAGGACAACAAGCCAGATTAGGAGAAAGAGCATAGCCTGTCCACCTTACGATTGGGTTTCAATGATTTCAACGATTTTTTCGGACGCCATCCCGTCCCCAAATACATCCTTATATGATGGCTCCACATTCTTTTGGACAGCCTCAAGAATTTTATCGACGGAAGTCCCGGCGATGATATTCGCATCCTCTTCAAGCGTCTCGACCCACTCCGTCTGTTCGCGGACTGTAATGCACGGAACCTTCATAAAGTAGGCTTCCTTCTGGACGCCGCCTGAATCGGTAATGATTTTCTTCGCGTTTGAAACGAGTGTAAGCATGTCGAGATACCCGACTGGATCGATCAGCTTCAGGTTTGGAATCGCGTTCACATCAATACCATAGGAGGCGAGCTTGTTTTTAGTCCTTGGGTGGAGCGGCCACACTTTGACTGTATCGATTTTCGAGAAGGCCTCAAGGATGTTTTGCATATTTTGTACGTCATCCGTATTTTCCGCGCGGTGGATGGTTATGAGATGATACCCCTTCTTCTCAAGTCCATTATCCTCAAGGATTGTCGACTTTTCTTCGGCAATCGCGCGGTTGTACAAGACCGCATCATACATGACATCGCCGATATTGAAGACGTTCCGTGTAATATTTTCGTTCTTAAGGTTTTCGACGGCTGTATCGGTCGGGCAGAAAAGGAATTCTGAAACATGGTCTGTCATAATCCGGTTGATTTCTTCGGGCATTTTCTTATTGAAGCTGCGCAGTCCGGCCTCGATGTGGATGACTGGGATATGGAGTTTTGCGGCAACAAGCGCGCCTGCCAGTGTTGAGTTGGTATCTCCGTAAACGAGCAGATAGTCCGGCTTTTCATCTAGGACGATTTCTTCAAGTTTCTGAAGCATTTCGCCTGTCTGCTTGCCGTGGCTGCCGGATCCGACTGCCAGGTGGTAATCAGGCTTCGGGATGTTCAATTCTTCAAAGAAAATATCGGACATGTTCGGGTCGTAATGCTGTCCGGTATGGACGATAATCTCTGTATGCTTTTCACGCAGTACACGTGATACAGGAGCAGCTTTAATGAATTGCGGGCGGGCGCCAAGTACTGTAATAATCTTCACGGATTTGCCTCCTTAAACAGGTGTTATTTTACTTTTATTATTATCGGTTTTATTACTTTTTACCTTTAGCGGGCTGGGGCCTCTGCCGCCTTTTTCCTTAAGTCCTTGTCGACACGGCTAATGACAATTGCGGCCACAACAATCAGCCATGCTAGCCCCTGGTATGCCCAGCTAAGGCCGTTTTCCTGGACATAGATAATGCCGATAACCGCAGCAAGCATTACGGTGAACAAAAACGACATTTTTCCGAACGATACAGGCACGTAATACTCCTTCTGGCTTTTCCGGAAAATGAAAATAACCGCCAGCATATAGGAGATAACGTAGGATGCCACCGCTCCCCAAATTGAAAATGTTGGAATCAAGGCAACGTTAAGCACTACATTCACCACTGCAATGATGCCGAATGCAAGGGAAATAAAAGATGTCTTTTTGGTGAAAAACAGCCCTGATGAAATGATCAAGTAATAAAAATTCAGGAACACAGCCGCCGACACTAGGCCGACATATTTATATGCCTCATAATACCCCTCGCCGAGAATCCGGATGACCCAAGGCATCGCAGTAGCAATCGCCATAATGCCAAAGATCCCAAGCAGCAACAGTGCCATATAAATTTTAGAGAACAAGAGCGGGCTTGACGGCTTGTCCTTTATGTTCATTGAATAAGGGCGCCATGCCATCTGGACGCCGCTTGTCAGCAAGGTTATGATCATGGCGAGCCTTGTCGCCGCACCGTAGATTCCAACCTCCGCCATTGACTGGAACGCCTGGAGGATAAATACACTCAGGTTCGCAATCACCCAAAATGCGAGTGAAGCAGGTACGAGCGGCGCCGCGTATTTAAGCATTTCCTTCATCATATGCATGTCGATTTTCGGCTTCAAGTATTTCCAGCTCGTAGAGAGCATAAGCAGGAAGATAAGCCCAAAACCCGCAAACCTGCCCCAAAGGATACCCGCGGCTGACTGCATCATATATTTTAGGAAAAGGTAGGAAAAAACAGCCATCAATAACATTTTTGCGACTGTATAAATCACTACTTTTTTGGTCTTGAAATCAAAGCGCATAACCATAAGGACGACAATTGTCACTGTATCGACAAGCAGCGTGGCGATTGAAATGTACAGTAGGTCAACGTGGGAACTATCCCCTTTAAAGAGCATCGCGGAAATTTGAGGCCCGGCAGTAATCACCGCGAGCGCGAGTAGACCGACAATTGCAAGGCGGAAGTACATGACATTCCTGACATGCTGGAGCCTTTTTTCCTTGTCCTTTGTGTCGAAGTAATAATACGACAACGCCGAGTCGGTTCCGAAAATGATCAGGAACGTCAGCATCGCTGTCCATTTATCAATAATTTCAAGGTAACCGTACTTGGTTGTGGACAGGAAATTCGTGTAAATTGGCAGCATGATGAACGCGATTAGCTTTGTTCCTACATTCATAAATGCGTAAAGGAGCGAATCCGCTCCTAAACGCTTAAATTGGGCCAGCACCCTATAACAGCTCCCGTTCATCCACGGAACGGACAAACTTGGCCGGAACACCCTTTATAAGAGCTTTCGGCTCGGTATCCTTCGTCACAAGGGCGCCGGCAGCCACAAATGTTTCTTCCTCGATTGTAATCCCAGGCAGAATGATCGATGCCCCACCGACCCTTGCACCCTTTTTAACATAAGCGCCTTTGATTTTATCAAAACGCTCTTCTGTCCGACCCATGAAATTATCGTTTGTTGTCGTAACACAAGGGGCAATAAAAACATGGTCCTCAAGCGTTGTATAAGCAGTGATATATGAGTTGGACTGGATCTTCGTCCGGGTGCCGATTTTAACGTAATTTTCAACGGTAACACCGCGGCCAACAATGACAGCTTCGCCAATTTCAACATTTTCCCTGACGCTTGCAAGGTCCGCTATCAATGTGCCAGGGCCGATTTTCGCTCCCCTATACACAACACAATTAGCGCCAATCGTTACATCATCCGCAAGTTCAAGTGGCGGCAATGTTCCGGTAAGCTTGACTGTGCTTGTTTTCCCCGGCTTTGGCGGTTTGCCGAGCACAGCTCCATCAGCGACGGTTGTATTTTCCCCGATAATGGTCCCTTCGTGAATTGTCACTCGGTTGCCAATCACCGCGCCGGAACCGATACGGACATCTTTTTCAATAACAGTAAAGTGACCGACTGAAACATCAGAGCCTAGGAATGCAGAAGGATCGATATAATTCATGAAAGAATCTCCCTTTTGAATGTTATGTAGGCAAGGGCCGGCTTTTCCCCGGCCCCTGCGGCTTTCTATATCAGGCTTATCGCACCTGTTGCGGTACTATTACAGCTTTACACACTTGTTCATTTTTACAGCTTTACGTATCTGTTCGGTTTTTCAACATCCTTCAACGCGTTGCGGGTATCGAAAATAACCTTGCTTTCTTTTGCAATCATATCGTAGTCAAAGTCGGAGTGGTCGGTAGCGATCAGGACTAAATCGGATTCCTGAAGCAATTCCTTCGTCAAACCGACTGTTTCCATCTTCATGTTGCAAGAACGGAAGCTTGATACATACGGGTCAACGACTTTGAAGTCCGCGCCATGGTGGTTCAGAAGCTCGATAATCTTCAAGACCGGCGATTCGCGGACATCATCAATGTCCTTCTTATACGCGACTCCAAGTACGGCGACCTTCGCGTTGCGGAGCGCTTTTCCTTCATCATTGAGGATTTGCATCATCCGGTTGATGACGTATTCCGGCATCGCATTGTTGATTTCGCCTGCAAGCTCGATTAAACGAGTATGGTAGTTGTATTCACGAGCCTTCCATGTCAAATAGAAGGGGTCGATTGGAATACAGTGGCCGCCAAGCCCTGGGCCTGGATAGAATGCCATGAAGCCATATGGCTTTGTTTTAGCCGCATCAATCACTTCCCACACATCAATGCCCATCTTGTCGCAAAGGATGGCCATTTCATTGGCAAGCGCGATGTTGATATGGCGGAAGGTATTTTCGAAAATTTTCTCCATTTCGGCGATTGCCGGCGAAGAAACCTCGTGGACATCTCCTTCAAGAACGTTCCGGTAAAGGGCAGCAGCAACTTTTGTACAGTTTGGCGTGATGCCGCCGACAACTTTTGGTGTATTCTTCGTTTTGAACTGCTTATTGCCCGGATCAACACGTTCAGGCGAGTAGGCGATGAATACTGTTTCGCCTGTAACAAGGCCTTTGGATTCAAGGGCAGGCTTAACAATTTCTTCGGTTGTGCCCGGGTAAGTTGTCGATTCAAGGACAACGAGCATTCCTTCATGGGCGTATTTCGCAATTTCAGTTGCGGAGCTTTTCACGTAGGAAGTATCAGGCTGCTGATAAATGTCAAGCGGCGTTGGAACACAGATAGCCACGGCATCCACTTCCGTGATACGACCATAATCAGTAGTTGCTTGAAGAAGGCCGTTGTCGATCATTTCTTTCAATTCAGCATCAACAACGTCACCAATATAATTGATGCCCATATTGACCTGTTCAACACGAGCGGCCTGGACATCGAAACCGATGACCTTATAGCCTGCCTTTGCCTTTTCAACCGCTAGCGGCAAGCCAACATAGCCAAGACCGACAACTCCGATAACTGCTTCCTTATTTTCAATCTTTTTAATTAGATTTTCATATGAACCCATTGATTTCTTCTCCTTTACTTTGCGAATCACTGGACTGGCTGTTTCTTTGAAAATTGAAGCCGGTTTTGAATTTCTTACCCGGCAATCGCCTCGTCATGCTCAGGCGCAATTTTTTGTTAGTTTATCATTTAATCATTGTGGAATTCAAACCATCACCTTTTTGGTTTCCGGCTCATTACATTTATCCCGCAGTAGAATCCCACTTTTGGAAGCTTATTTTATCATTACCTTCCTATTCAATTAATCGAGAAATGAGCCTTTCTCCTTATAAAACTTTCGTGCATCTGATAGGTATTTCATCAAGGTTAAGAGTGCCACAGTCAGGATCAATCCGAGGATGATTCCGATCGCCAGGCTTTCCGGTATATAGGATTTTGCCTTGTAGACCTCGGCCGGTAGGATTTCTGGGTGGGAGAAGAGGGCGACGTCGCCTTCCTTTTTATCGGCCCGTTCAGCTGCCCTATATCGTTCATCCATGGATTTTCCGATCAACTCCCTGTATCCTTCCTGATCGTACGTATCATCAGAAGCGGCCAACCTTTTTTCATAAAGAGCCAAATTAGAGTCCAGCGTCTCTACCCTTTTTTCTAGCGATGTATGCTGCTTTTTCGTAAGTTCTATCCTAAGTTGGGCGTTTTTTTTCAGATCGGTGAAATACTGGTTCCTCACCTGATCAAGTACTTTCTCCGCCTCAGTGTTGGACTTTGCTTTGACCGTAAACTTCACCTTGTCTCTTTCAGGAACGTTAATTGCTAGCCCTTTTACATCCTGATACTTAGCCTCAATAATCTCAGGGTCTGTAAGTTCCTTTTGATTAACATTGCCTGTAAAGACCGTCCCTTCAGCTATATAGCCACGGCTATCGGCTTTCAAAATATAGACCGCCGCCGCTATTAAGACTGCTGTCACAAGCGGGATAATCACAAAGAGCCATTTTCTTTTCCAAAAATACACCAGGTATTCATATAAAACGTATTTCTTTTCTTCCGCCAATTCGGCACCATCCTCTACAACGTTCTTGGAAAGTTGCCATTGCGTTTTGGCGCAAAGGCAAGCAAAGAAAACGCCCCCGAGTTAGGCGACGTTTTCCAGTCATTATTTATTGTAAAATTCAGCAATTTTCGAAACGACATACTCCTGCTGTTCCTGCTTCAATTCCGGGAACATTGGAAGCGAAAGCGCTTCATTTGCCGCCTTTTCAGCGAGCGGCATATCCCCTTCCTTATAGCCCAGGTTTTTAAAGACAGGCTGTACATGAAGCGGCAGCGGGTAATAAATCATTGTTGCCACACCTTGCTCTTTAAGATAAGCCTGAAGCTCATCGCGGTTTTCGGCACGGATGGTGTACTGATGGAACACATGGTAGTTCCCTTCCACCTCAACTGGAACCTGCACATGGCCGCCAACCTTTTCCTGTAAAAGCCGTGTGTATTCAGCGGCTTTTTCACGGCGAAGTTCGCCCCATTTAGGAAGGTGCGGGAATTTCACGTTCAGGATTGCCGCCTGCATTTCATCGAGCCTGCTGTTGTAGCCCAGGACATGGTGATAATATTTCGGCTTGCTTCCATGGACGCGGATGACACGCATTTTTTCAGCCGTATCATCATTGTTTGTAACGACCATGCCAGCATCTCCGTACGCGCCAAGGTTTTTGGTAGGGAAAAAGCTGTAGGTCGCAGCATCGCCAAGCTCACCAACCGAATGCCCGTTTTGCTTGGCCCCGATTGCCTGAGCAGCGTCTTCCACAATAAATAGATTGTGCTTCTTCGCGATTTCCGCCAATTTCTCCATATCTGCCATTTGGCCGTACAGGTGGACAGGAATGATGGCTTTTGTTTTATCTGTAATCGCTTCCTCGACTTTTACCGGATCGATATTGAAGGTTACCGGGTCGATATCAACGTATACAGGCGTCGCTCCGGCACGGACAATCGCTCCGCCGGTCGCAAAGAAAGTGAATGGGGTTGTAATGACTTCATCCCCGGGACCCACCCCCAATGCCTGCAGGGCTATATGTATGGCATCACTGCCGTTCGCGCATCCTACCGCATGGGCGACATTACTGAATTCGGCAACATCTTGTTCAAGTTTCTTCACGTTGCTGCCCAGAATGAACTGCGAGGAGCTCATCACTTGATCCAGCACGTCCAGAATTTCAGAACGAAGGCCCTGATATTGTTCACTAAGATCGAGCATAGGCACTTTCATAGGTAAACCTCCAATAGTGTAAAATCGGCATGTTTTTTTATAAAAACATGTCTTAGTTTAACATATTTTCCGTATTAAAAACCGCCATACTTTGACAAAAAAAGCATAACTTTTTCGATAGGGTCCATAACCTGGAAAAAATAATCGGAAACACACTTATTTTTGCATAAAACAACGTAAAAGGGAAATAATTTCTTACTAGAAAATTAACTGGAGAGCGGCAACACGCCGCAACCTAAAAATCGGGCTAAAAATTCAGCGTTTGAACAAATGAAGCTTGATGCATCCACGCTTCATTCTATCCTTTTCGCAAGGAATGCGTTCACTGCTTCATTGCACATAAAAGGCCCGGCTGCCGCCGGGCCCGGACAGGCTTGCAAGTTTCTGGAAGCCTTGGTATTTAATTTAATCGCTTTAATATTCATGAACATAGCCTTCAGCTTTATGGATTGCATAAAAGCTGGTATTGCAGGCAATCATAAGAAAAAAGTTAGTAGCGCCTTCCGCCAACCGGCCTTTTTTGGGTCAGCTTTTTGAAAAGGCCAAGAATGGGCTTGTACTTCACATGCACAATGCCAATTAGTTCGGCAATCACTTCCGTAATCACGAGAAGGCCGAAAATGATGAAGATCGAACCCCAAAGCGTCGATTCGGATAGAAGAACCGCGGCCGCGCTGAACAAAATGCCAAATGCATAAATGGCAAGCACTGTATTGCGATGTGACAGCCCCAACTCAAGCAGCCTGTGGTGAAGGTGCGATTTATCAGGCGCCGAAATGGGTTTTCTATTTACAATCCGGCGGATAATGGCAAACGTGGTATCAAATACCGGAACCCCGAGTATAATAATCGGGACAAGGAAGCTGAACAGCGTAACACTTTTATAAAGCCCGAGCAGCGACAAAATCGATATGGAGTAGCCGAGGAACAAGGCTCCGGTGTCTCCCATAAATATTTTTGCCGGATGGAAATTATAAAACAGGAATCCAATGATGCTTCCCAACAGGATAAGTGAAAGCGTGAAAATGAGCGCCTTTCCCGCCAGAGCGGCCAAAATGGCAATTGTGGCAATCCCGATTGCGGAAACCCCTGCCGAAAGTCCGTCAAGCCCGTCAATCAAATTGATGGCATTTGTAATGGCAACAATCCAGAAAATAGTCACAGGATAACTCCAAAGCCCCAATTCGAAGCTGCCAATATACGGAATCGTAACGAGATCAATTTTCAGCCCGCTTGCAAGAATAAGCGAAGCAACGATGAGCTGGCCGGCAAATTTTGTTTTTGCGGAAAGTTCAAATTTATCGTCAAGAATCCCAATTAGAATGATTAGGATTGCTCCTACGCTGATTGTATTAACTTTTTGTTCATAAAGGCCGCCAACTAGATAGCCGGCAATTACTCCAAGGAATATGGCAAGCCCGCCTAGGCGGGGCATAATTGTCTGATGGACTTTTCTTTCGTTCGGCTTGTCGATTGCTCCAAACCAAACGGCGAATTTAATGACTAGTGGCGTGAGTACCAGGACAGTTATCAATGCAGCAAAAAAAGCCAGGATAGCTTGTGTGTACATTCATCATCACCTTTTGTAGGTTTGTTTTAGTCTTCCTCAACCAATCCTATCGTATCACATCTCACCGGTTAAGCAATGATTTTTTAATTGGGATGTATCATTATGGAACTCACTCGGCAAACTAATTAAGAATAGTCTGCCTGCTCCCTTATATTACCCGCCCTTCCCAATCCAAAACTGTGCCCCCTTCTCCTTATTACGACGTTATTCTCACGTGAAAAGTTTCACCAGGAACCGGAAGCCCATTCTTATCCCCTGGTAAATTATCCCCCTACCCGTTTTCGACCATTTCCTTCCTATGTATGGTATAATGCGTCTAGACCATTCTATACCTACACAGGAGAGAAAAAGTATGCTAGCCAAGGTTAAAATGCTGTTCAGCGACAGCAACCGGGAAATTAAACGTTTATCGAAAATCGTCGATAAAATTAACGCACTTGAAAAACACTTCGAAAAACTCAGTGATGAAGAATTAAAAAACAAAACCCAATTTTTTATGGAAGAATTGAAAAAAGGAAAAACACTTGATGATATAAAAGTTGAGGCTTTTGCAGTTGTCCGGGAAGCATCCAAGCGCGTCCTAAATCTTCGGCATTTTGATGTCCAGCTGATTGGCGGGCTCGTCCTTCATGAAGGAAGTATTGCCGAAATGCAGACAGGCGAAGGAAAAACGCTGGTCGCAACGTTGCCAAGTTATCTTCACGGACTTGAAAACAAAGGCGTTCATATCATTACAGCGAATGAATATTTGGCTAAGCGGGACTTTCAACAAATGGGCAAGGTCCACGAATTCCTTGGATTAAAGGTTGGTTTGAATATTTCCGAACTGCCGCCCGATGTCAAGCGCGATGCCTATGCTGCCCATATTACGTATGGGACGGGAACTGAGTTTGGTTTTGATTATCTGCGCGACAACATGGTGTTCAAGATGAATGACAAGGTACAACGTCCGCACCATTATGCGATTGTCGATGAAATTGACAGCATCCTGATTGATGAGGCTCGCACTCCGCTTATCATTGCCAACAAATCAAGCCATGGTGCCGATTTGTTTTACATTACAGCAGAATTGATGAAAACCTTTGAAGCCGATTCCGACTATGAACTCTTCTCGGAAACAAAGCAAATCTATTTGAAGGACAATGGCGCAACTAAAGTCGAAAAGGCGTTTGGCATCGCGAACCTTTATGACGCCGAGCACCAAGACCTTTTGCATAATGTTGTCCAGTCACTAAAAGCAGCGTTCATTATGAAGAAGGATGTCGATTATATCGTCAAGGATGGGAAAATTGCGCTGATCGACAAATTTACCGGCCGGATTATGGAGGGCAGGACTTTCAGCGAGGGTCTCCACCAGGCGCTCGAAGCAAAGGAAGGCCTTGAAATTTCGGACGAAAACGAATCACAGGCGACCATCACCATTCAGAACTATTTCCGAATGTATAACAAGCTTTGCGGAATGACGGGGAGCGCAACCCCTTCCAAGGAAGAGTTCCTTGAAACATACGACCTGCACGTTGTCTCAGTGCCGCCGAACCGGCTAGTCCAAAGGGTCGACTTGGACGACCTTATTTACAGGGATAAAAAATCGAAGATCCGCCGGATTATTGAAGAAGTCCAAACAGTCCATGCAACCGGAAGGCCGATCCTGATCGGGACAACTTCGATTGAACAATCGGAATTACTGTCAAAACAACTGAAATCAAAACGGATAAAGCACCAAATCCTAAATGCGAAAACCGAGGAAGATGAGGCCGCGATTATCCAGACAGCCGGACAGAAGGGCCAGATTATGATTGCAACAAATATGGCAGGCCGTGGAACCGATATTGTCCTTGGCCCGGGCGTCAAGGAACTGGGAGGGCTCCATATCATCGGAACCGAGCGGCACGAAAGCTTCCGTATTGACATGCAGCTAAGGGGGCGTTCAGGGCGCCAAGGGGACCCAGGCTCATCCATTTTCATTATTTCCCTCGAGGATGATCTTTTCATCTATTACGATGAGGAAGAGATGGAACGATACCTCAAAAAGGTGAAAACGGATGAAACCGGACTTGTCCTGTCACCTGATCCGCACAAATTTGTTCTCAAGGTCCAGCAGACAGTCGAATACGCCCACCACTCTTCTAGGAAGCATATTTTAAAACTCGACAATGTCCTGGATAGCCAGAGCAAGGTAATTTATTCGATGAGGGACCGCGTCCTTAAGGCTGACCCAAAAGACATTTTCCCTGAATTAACTGGGTATATAAAGAACTATATTACCTCTGTCGTGGACAAGTACTGTGTGAACAATGACGAAACTTCAGCCGGCTGGAATTTGAAAGCCCTTATTGATGAACTCCGCTTTGTATTCATTCACTTTGATATAAAGATAGAGGACATTGAAGATATTTCGCGTGATGAAATACTCGCGAGGATGATGGAGGAATACGCAGTCCTTGAAAGAGAAATTCTTTCGTTGCAGGAAGACGAAGATCTTGGCAAACAGCTGAAAATCTTCCTATTGCAAATGATTGATATGAACTGGATCCAGCATCTGGTACTGATGACTCAATACAAAGATGCGGTAGGCCTGCGAGGCTACAGCCAGGAAGACCCGTACCGCCTGTTTGAATTTGACGCACTCCGGGAATTTAACGAGCTCTTGTTCCAAATTGAATCCGGTGTGACCATCCGATTTATAGAATACATTAAGAGCCAAAACAAATTCCAGCCGGAATGACGCTAGGGGGAAACAGACCGATGGCTTTATTTGAGAAAAAAGAAGAAGAAACCGAGAATACTAATGAAACAGTTTTAGAAGAAGTGGCTAGTGAATCCGAAGAGGAGAAGTTTGTACAAACTAGCCTCATTTTTCATCCCGACTGGGAGATAACGAATTCTGAACGCTATATATATATGTATCAACACCAGCAGCTTCCTCCACTGAAGCCAAATCAGATTTCGATAGACGGCATAAAGCTTTTAAATTATAACAATGGCTTTGTTATAGTAGCCTTCTTACGGAATACACTGGACAAACCAATCAGCTTTCAAGCAATCAATCTTATTCTCTTGGATGGGGAAAGAAATCCCGTTGCTAGAAGGAAGTTCGAACTTGATACACTAGGAGAACTTCCTGCGCATTCCTGTGTCCCTTGGAGATTCCTGTACGAAGAAGAAGATAAGCTTGGTGAAACACTACCGGAGGAAGGATGGAGTATTGCTTTTGAAATAATTCAATCTCCGTTGGATGCGCCCCACAGGCTTGACCTAGCTCCAAGTTGGGAACAACAGCTTCCTGAAACACATAAAGAACAGCTAAAAAAAATTATCGAAAGCCTTCCTAAGCTCGGGCCCACTGACATAAATATTATGGGATTCAAGGCGGAATATTCCGAAGAAGGCCATCTCGGAATCACAGTCCTAATCCGAAATGGGAGCGATAAAGAACTTCAATTCCAACAGCTTCCTCTTGCAGTCCAGGATGCGGGTGGTGAAATTGTGGCAAGAGGCGTCTTTAAGCTAGAAGATTTTAAAGTACGTCCGAACTCAACCCGCCCATGGACATTTGTATTCTCTAAGGACCTTATCTTAAAAGAAAACCCTGATTGGTCCAGTTGGAAGGTTTTCATGCCTACACAAAAGCAATAATACTTAGCAGCCCCCTTTATCAGAGGGGCTGTTTTTTATTATTCCTAATTAATCGCCAAAACAAAAAACCTCCTATTCATTATTTGATAGAAGGTTCCGCTCTATTTAATTGCCCGCCGGCTTAAATTCAATATGGGTTGCAATATTCGTTATATAAAGCTGTGAGCCAAGGTTGAATTGCCCGCCGTAAAGTGAGTCGCTTCCATATACACGGTATGTTTCACCAGGATTGAGGACTCTTACTTCCTTTAACTTACCGTTTTCGTCACGCTGCCAAAGGTTGACTTTCTTCTTTATGTAGACTTTTCCGATTTGTCCATCCTTCATAGGAGCAGGCTGTATGTATCTTCTCGCGCCAAGGTACCTTTTCTTGTAATAGCTTTCATTCAAACTGGAGATTGCTATTCCCTTTGGTGATGCATGAATGAATTTATTGTCTCCGAGATAAATTCCGGAATGGGATGGTCCAGCTTTATATGTAGTGAAGAACAGCAGGTCGCCGGGAACCCTGTCAGCCGGATCGATTTTTTCCCCCTGGGCAAATTGGTCCGCGCTTGTCCGTGGAAGGTCAACTCCAAATTCACTATATACATAGGAGACATAGCCTGAACAATCGAACCCTGATGGTGTTGTGCCCCCCCATTTATATGGTACACCTAAAAATTTTTGCGCAAAATCCGTCAAATCCACAATTTCTGAAGCACCGGCCTTTTCTTGGCCTGCGGTTAACAAAGCTATGATAAGCACCAATACGAATGGCAATCTTCTAACCTTCTTCATCAGCAACCCCCGAAAAATCTCTCTATGTCGATTTTGTGAAAATTATGTAATTTCTTACAACATATGTTTATTTTAGTATAGGAGGTTGCAAGAGTCTATTTCACTAGTTTTACAAATCTCGCTTTTATGTTACATTTTGGTTACAGAAGGTTTAAATTGTGTCGAAATCGGGGAAATGGGTACGTTAGGTAAAAATAAAAAGGCAAGCCCGCTAAACGAGCCCGCCGTTTGTTCAGCTGAATTCCGGCCAGTTTTTCTGGAATTCATCGCCTTCGATTTTTTCAATTGTACGGTATTTAAAGGGGAGCAGTTCCCCCTCTGGTTTATCAATAAATTCCTTTGCCAGTTCAAACGGAATCAAATCATATTGGTCTTTGTTTTCCGCAATAAAGTATACGCCCAAAATTTGTCCCTTTGGTTTCAGGTCCAAATTCAGGAATGCCGGATAGTACGATAGGTCACTGGATTCCAGTACAGCTTTGGCTGTAACGGTTCCATCTTCCTCTATTTCAATCGCATCATTACTAATTTTGTCGAGCGCTTTAACCGCCCATCCCTGCTTTTTATATCCTCCAATAATTTTCGGAGGGTTTTCCTTCAATTGTTCCAAAAGCTCATTTTGCCCGTCTAAGTGTTCCATTGCTTAATATACTCCCTCCAGCTCCCAAAAATAGTGGATACATTAATTAGAGATTTTATAGTAAATATGCTTTTTTAGCATAATCAATATTAACAAAATTGTAAACATATCATCTTATTATTAACATAATCGCATGTAAACTGCAAACATCCGTTTCTAATCCCTTTTACTCAGAATAATCAAGGGGATATACGGGTACAAGTTAAATTATAGGTAAATAGTTTAGCAGTGATATCAAACCAAATGCCTCTGCAAATCTTGCAGAGGCATTTGATTGTTATTCTTTCGTATTAATAAACCGCGGTAATATCATCAACAAAGATTTGGCCTTTATTTTTGTTCAGGTCATTTGTCTCCATATAGCGGACAGGCATTTCAATCCTGTAAGGAGCCCTCAATCCTGCCGGAATATCGGCTTCAACGTATTTCCAGCCAATCCAGTCAAGATTGTTTGTAAAATCGAGCTGGATTTCGGTACCTGCCGCATCTCTCAATTGCGAACGCAGCCAGTGGCCTTTTGCGTCCCCGTACACCCACATACCGATTTTTACCGGCACTCCCGGAATTTCAATCAATGCAGGCGGAGTTGCATAAACCCCGGAGGTTCCCGTTGTACCAATAAAGTCATATGCTACCTTCAGAGACTGGCTTCCGGTTTTGACATACACTTTTTCGGGAGCAATGGACACAGAGTTAAAGCGTGCACCGCTTGCTTTCCATCCTGAAAGGCTGCCTTCAAAGTTTTCGACAACGATGGAACCTGGGTTGCCGACAATGACATTGAACTTGGCGGATACTGTTCCGTATGAGACGGTCACCGTTGCGGAACCATCTACATTCCCAGCCTTAAAGATTCCATTTTCCACCGTTCCGATTGGTGAAGAGAGCGTGTATTGGAATACAGCGGGATCGTCGACAATTTTTTTGCCCGCAAGATATCCGGATGCAGGAATGGAGAATGATCCGTTTTTATCAACAATAACTGTTGGATTTGCAATCTTGATGCTATCAAGTGTATTTACGATTTCCGCGTTCACACTTGCTTTGATTGTTCCGGTAGAAGCGGTAATCGTGCCTTTTCCAGCTGTCTTCCCGGCTGTAAATGATCCATCGCTGTTGAACGTTCCAAGTGTCGAAGTCCAGGCCAGTGGATCCGTTACAGTAATCGGGTTATTGTTCATATCCAGCCCTCGAACAGAAATGTTTAGGTTTTTATAATTTGCACCCGCAAAAAGCTTTAGATCGTTTGCGGATAGAAGCAGTGTATGAAGCGGTCCTGCTTTCCACAAACCGACAATGAGCAGGGAATTGGCGACATAGCGCTCTTTCCCATCTGATGGAGAGTTGACAACGGTCGCATCCGCATTTCCCGGTTCACGGGCAACCATCGTAGATGAACCGCCACCGTCAAATGTCATCGCTTCAACCGCACCAAGATCTTTCATCACTTTGGCGGTTTCGGTCAGTGTGACACCCGCACTTACGGTTTGCCTTCCGTCTATGACAATAACGAAAACGGATCCGTCCTTCTTAATGCCAATAGCCGTTCTCGGTGCCGCACCTGTTACACTAATCGTTTGCGCGACGCCGTTTTTAACAAGGTAATACCTGCCGCCGATTGCCTGTTCAACCTTGTCCCAGGCCGGATTGTTATAGGCGAGATTAATCTCGACTACATCGCCGGCAACAAGGCCTTTCAGGTACTCGCTTCCTTTTGCATGACCCGATAGAATCAACTCACCTGGAACCAGCGGTGCGCTGCCCTTACCGACGATAACCTCTTTTACAACTGCCTTGACCATACCATTTCCGTTCAGCTTGCCCTCAATATTGGTCAAGACGACTTCGGTACCCAGTTCATTCGTCATCGTCGTTGAAGCGAAATAGGGGGTGTAGAGAACAAGATGATCCGCAAAACGGCGCTTATTGACTGAATCAATCAAATAGGGATTCTGTCCATTCACAGTCATGCTAAGCGTAATATCAGGATTTCCAATCATCGCTTTTCCATCAGGGGATACCCCAAAAATTGTCCGTTCATTTTCAGGAGTTTTGTTAGTCGTAACAATCTCTCCATTATGGACTGTCAAATCAGTCGGTGAGCCATTTGAATCGAAGTAATCACCATTCACGCCACCGATGATAAAATGCTCGTCAGCCTGGTTTCGGGCTGCCATCGAGCTTACTGTTTCAAAGCCAATCATTTGGTCCTTTGCCAGCGTTGTTTCGAACTTGATTTGCGAAGCCTGCTGATCGACTCCGAGAACATAGATTTGCTGTTTTCCACGGGAGCTGTCTACCGAAAGCTTCGACTGGGTTACACCCGGTGCAAGAACTTTCGACTGCTCATCCGTCACCGTCCCAATGGAAAGCTTTGTTCCATAGAGCTCAGGATTTACCAGCTTCAGTTTGTGGCGTGACGGAGTTTTGTACTCTACGTATCCCGCCATTTTTGTAACAAAATGCGAGCCGCCAACCCCGTACTGGCCGCCGAATTCCGAACTGAACTGATAGACGCGATACCTTTCACCAGGCTTTAGGATTCGGACGAATGTAAGTTTATTATTTTCTTTTTTCCATAAGTTGATAGGCTTAAGGATATCCACCCTGCCAATCTGCCCTTTTACAAGCTGCGCCCCGTCCCAGCTGACATATGGAGTGGTGGTCGCGGCTTGTCCGCTTTCGGCGGAAAATGGAGCTGTAACAATTGACAACAATAACACGATACAAATCAAAACCTTATTTCTCATCTGTCTCTCCCTTCATCTCTCAAACCTTACTATACTAGTATACGACAAATCTTTCCACTAACGCCTTCATTTCTACAAAATTGGAAAAATAGTACCAGTTAAAAATGCCAATCATTGTTTTTATAGGTCATATGGATTAGGAATTTGGCAGAATACCCCTTAAATAAAGCAAGTAGCCCTAAGCCTAAAAAAGTACCCGGAAAGGAAGCCAATCCGGGTATTCGAATCATTTTACGTTGTACAGGTAAGCAAATTTAATATGGTTTATAAAAATTTTGAGTGAAATAAGGGCGCATCGTTTCTGCCTGGAATTGAACCCCGGCCCCCAAATGTGAATATTTTCCACTAAGAATATTCTTCCGGTGGCCTAGTGAATTCATTAGTGCTTCATGGGCAAAAATGCTGCTCGTATAACCCATTGCGATGTTTTCACCGGCAGCCTGGTAGACAATTCCGGTTGCCTTCATCCGGTCAAATGGATCCTGTCCGTACGTGTTCGTGTGGCTGAAGAAATGATTTGTAGCCATATCAAGCGAGTGTCTCCTAGAGGAGACCCTTGCTTTCTCACTCCAGGCTAAAGCAGGAATGCCATGCCCCACACGGTCAGCATTCACTAGGTCAAATAACTGAAGCTCGAAGGCCTGCTGCAATGAAGCGGAAGGTTGTGCGAAGAAACCGGCCTTCCTGTTCTCCACATCTTTAGAAACTATCTGTAAAGCGGTAGCTTTTCCGTAGTTATGAATATCATAAAATACGGTTATATAATAACCATCCCTATAGAAGGTTTCCTGTTCACTATCATTTCGCGCGGAGTAGCTTATACTTCCCTTCAAAATTCCTTCCACAGGGGTTCCGAGCTCGGCTTTTACTGTATCGCGGCCCATTCCCACTTTTATATTCCCGAATTGAAATGCGCTGTCCATTGTGTAGAGCGCGCCAATTTTTCCATTTACATAGCTGATCATATAGTAATTCCGGTACCCTTTATGATAGGTGTACCAGGAAGTTCCATATTCATTTACACTAATGCGCTTTTCTGTTCCAAGTTTATCAACAATGGTGATCCTTGTATCCGTGAGTTCGACTGGCGTCTTGCTTTCCGCAACCGCTGCCTTTTTGCAATCCAGCTGGCCAAGCTTTGTTTTTGATGGTGTTTCGTATTTCACCCTTGCATCACGTTCAACATAGTAGCCGCCACCAACACTCAGCATACCCGGCTTAAAGGCGTAAATCCTATAAGTCTCGCCTGCTTTCAGCATTCTGGCAAACTCCCTGCTGTCGCCAATTAATTTAAAAAGCGGGGTGTCGTTTAGGACTGTCAGCCTGCCAATCTGGCCAAGCTTTAGCTCATCGCCATCCCATTGAACGACAGTGCTAGCTGAAATTCCTGTGCACAATTCGGCGGCCTTCCCCTTTTCGGCCGGCGTAAAATAAATAAAGGCGGTGCTGAGCATGAAAGTGGATGCAGCCACCTTAAGCAACTTTCTAAAAACGTTCATTCCCATTCCCCTTTTTTCTTTTTTGTACCACCTCATTTTAGTAGGTTGCCTATCTTCCGTATAGAGGGACTTTAGTCATTTTTTGGGTAAATGGGCCTGCTTTTTTTGAATTTTTGGTGAAACTTCGCGAAAAATCTGGTGGTAAATAACCCTTATATTTCCATAAGGACAGTATTTTCACAAAAGAATACCAGAGCCCCCAATCGGGAAGCCCTGGCATCGGCCTTATTTGAATGTAACTTTCAGGGTATATGGGTTTAATGTCGAATTTCCGAATACGTCCCTAACCTTAATATGATACGTCCCTTTTTTCAAAGAGAAGTTCAGGACTTCCGCGTCGCCTTCCGGATAATAATCGGCCTGTGCGACCAGTTTCCCATCCTTATATAGGGAGATGATACTGTCAACTTCGATTCCGGCCGTAAATTCAATTTTTCCTTTTGAATCTTTAGCCAGCTTCAGCTCATACCAATCTTCGTCCCCATAAGGTACACCCGCATTCAGGTAACCTGTAGCCTTTAACCCAGTCTTTCCATTCGCAGCAAGCTTGATGGGCTTTGAAGGAATGTTGTTCTTTACGACAGAACCCTTGTCTTCATCCGCTGTGTTCACAGGAGCTACTTTCAATTGATATGGAAGAACGGAAAGTGGTACAGGCCCATCCACATAACCATTTACAAGCAGGATATAGTTTTTGTTCTTGCCTGCTTTGAATGAGCCATACGTATTTCCGGAAAACGCTCCCCGGTCAATATACTGGACGTTCCTGGCTTCTTCTTCATCAAGCTTCCGGTTTTTGTTGATGTCTTCCACAACAACCACCATCCCAAAAATTGGGTTGGTCAGCTCTTTCGGATACTTGCTGTAAGCCGCTGGATCAACCGCTTTTCTCCCGAATGTAACGCCGTATATTGCTTCAGCTTTCGATTCGAAATAGAAATAATCTTGGTCGAACGGCATCGCAAAATTTCCTTCCACCGTCCCCGCCGGCAGGTTGCGTACATTTTCCGGCTTGTCATTGTCTTCGTATTGGTCCTGCGGGTTATCAAACAATAGTTTTGATGTAAACTGGTATGGATCAAAGGACATTTCACCAGTATAATAATTCGAGTTCACTTTAATATAGTACGTTTCTCCTTTGCGGAGTCCGGTATAAAGGGACGAATCCATCCTGATTCCCGCCCAGTCCCATGTCATATTGGAACCAATCTGAGCAAGGTATTTCATTGGCTTGCCGTTGTAATCTTTATCCTCGATAATTTTAAAGATACTGATTAACGGTACTGTAAAGCCTTTTTCCGAAAAAGCAAACTGGTATATGCCTGTTTCGGAAGGAGTTGTCTGGAACCAGTCTTCATCTTCCATCATTTGCAGATAGCCGCCAGCCTGGTTACCAACCATATAAGGCTGGGAACTCTCCTGGATCATCCTCAGGAATTCATCCTCACCGTCATTGGAATCGCCGGGTTCCATTTCCTTTTTCTGTTCCTCAAGTCCTTCGCCTTTTTCTCCTTTTCCTCCGCCCATGAATGGAAACATGTCTTCATCTTCAGGGAAAACTTTCCCATTCACTTTGAGCTTGTAAGGGACGAGCGAGGGCTCGGCAACCTGATCTTTGGCCATCAGCCCCGGGTTGAAAAAGAAATCGTACATCATAAAATAGTTAGGATCAATTTTGTTCGAAACTTTGATAATATATCCCATTTCCGGGTTAGCTGTAAAATTGATACTTTCCCCTGATCCATGCCCACCCCTATTGCTGTATAGCATTGGGTCGATTTTCATTTCACCGGATGTGAGTCCGTCAAGAATCATTTTCTGTTCATCTGCCGGAAGTTTATCAAAGTCAGGCGGGAAGAACATATCAGCTGTATAAAGGCTGAGGGTCGTATCGGTGCCAGGAACTCCTGATAGCTCAATTCTTACAGCCTGGGGTTCCTTGACAGAAAACTTGTAATAGTCGTCATCGCCGTCCTTGCCTAGCAGGTGCAATGGGGTGCTGCCGCTATCGTATGGTAATTCGATTTGGATCGGTTTATCGACCGAAGATTCATCCTCCGGCAATTCGCCGGCCTTCTGTACAGTAAGGTTGAATTTCGAACCGCCCCTGGCGGAATTGTCATAGCTTCCATTCACTTCTTTTACTCCGAAAAGGACGGTGCCACTGAACGGCGCTTCGAAGAATTTTCCTTCCTTTACCCCTTCCCGGACTTTATTGACATCGATCATCATTTTTTCAGAAGCTGAATACATCTGGATCATCAATTTATAATCAAACTGGGACCCGCCATCAAGAACGAACTGGAGATTATCGCCTTTCTCCACCTCTGCCTTATACCATTTCTCCTCGTAGGCGGCGGTAATGTTGCCGGAAAGTTTCACCTCTTTGCCTAGTGAAACAGCCTGTGCTTCCTCCAGCAATTCCTTTTCGGTATACGTTTTCTTTATAATATCAGGAAGTTTCTTCATATCAAATTGCAACGCTGCAACTGGATTAATGAGCCCATTTCCATATTTAACGTCAAAACCCTTTTCGCCAAGGTCCTCGGCAGTATGCTCAAGAATATACTCGACCTGGTGGGGGGTTAGCAGCGGATACTTTGACAGAAGAAGCGAAGCAACGCCCGCAACCATTGGCGCCGCCATCGAAGTGCCAGTCAGTTTTCGGTAGCTCGATTTCCGTTCATATTCATAAATCGTGCTGTAAATGTCCTCTCCTGGAGCGACAACATCAACTGATGGGCCATAGGACGATGATGCTGATAGCTTTTTCTGGCTGTTGATGTTTCCTACAGATATAACACCTTCATATGCCGCCGGATAGCTCAGCATATCATTTCCTGTATTTCCTGCCGCTGCGATAACGACAATGTTTTTATCAAGGGCTTTTTTGATCGCATCCTCAATCAATGGGGAAGGCATCGAACCGCCTAGGCTCATATTAATAACCTTCGCTCCTTTATTTATCGCATAAAGAATGCCCTCGGCGATTGCAAAATCGGACGCCCCCCAAGCCCTGTCAAAGACATCGATTGGAAGGATTTTCGCATTTGGATTCACGCCGTATCCGCCTATTCCATTATCTTTAGCAGCCGCGATAATCCCCGCCACATGTGTGCCATGGAAATCCGGGGAGCCTTGGTTCATCGGCGTCACTGTGTTGTAGCTCGGAAGCAATTTCCCTTTCAGATCGGGATGATTCGGGTCAATCCCCTGGTCGATGACCGCAACCGTTACCTGGTATTTCCCCGCAATAGACTGTGCCTTTGCAAGATTAAGCATGCCCACATGATACTGGCTCGCCGCCTTTGGGTCTTCAATCCCTAGCGGCCTATACAATGCGCTCGGCATTACCGCAGCCACTTTTGTGTTTGCCCTGTACCTGGTGATTACCTTGTCTAAATCTTTTTTATTTCTTACCTTTACAACCGCATAGTCCAAGCCTTCAAGTTGCTTAACCGGCGTCCCGCCTGCATACCGATGTTCAGCCATGCCCAATGGTTTTTTGAATTTTATGATGAGTGTATCGTCACTTAGCGCCTTCTCACCATCTTGTTGCATCTTCATTTGCGCCTCGCTGACATAGCCGGTCGGGCTAGATGCAAAATCATTGTACTTCACTGTTGCCGCATGGACCGGGCCAGTAAGCAGGCTTGCCGCAACAAGGGTCGTACCCACCGCCACAAGGCCGGATTTCCTAAACCAGTTTTTCATAGGACCCCCACTTTCTTGTCTTTTTTCACTAGAAATAAAAAGAAATGGAGACTGGGAATCCATCGAACAGGTCCCACGTGCTGATAAAAAATCTCTCCACTTCCATAGTTTACTATTTATATAGACTCCACCTTACTGAAAATAGTTTCAAATTTACCTGGCTTTATCGTCTTTTTTCTTTTTTTGGTTCTTTAATCAAAATCCTGTAAATTTCTTGTAAATTTTCTGTTATAATTGCTTAATAAGTTAGGAATAGCACTAATTTCCTGAAGGAGTGTAACAGTTGTTAATCAACTTTAAAAGGTATTTTTTATATATATTCTGCTTTCTTTTGGCGCTTCCCTGGACTACAAAAACACTTTTATTTGTTCGGGAAACCCAGCTCGAGCCAAGCTATGCGCTTATTTATCTATCATCTCTCGGCTTCGCGGCCATCGTTGCGTGCCTTTTAGTGATAAAGCACAAGATTAGCGCAATCACCTCAGCCATTATTTTATACTTTTCTGCCAGCCTATTGCTTTACGCTGATGTCATGTATCAGCGTTACTACAATGCGATTATCCGCATTGAGCTTTTGGCCCAGGCCGGACAGTTAAAGGATATCAGGTCCTCGATCATTTCATTGATCAATTGGTGGGACTTCCTATACTGGATTGATGTCCCTTTGGCGGCGATTGCCTTTTTCCTTTTAGTAAAAAAAATCAGTCCTGTTCAGTGGAAAAAGCAAGGGCTTGCCTTCCTGACCGCCGGCTTGGCTGTCATTCTTACAATCTCGTTATCCGCCTTTAAATTTACGTACTCCGACCAGTACAAGATTTCACGCGGCGGGATTATCCCGGCCCATCTGTATGACATTGGCTGGAACGTGTATAAAAAGGCCTATTTTAAACAGGCCCTCCTGCAAAAGAAAAGCATTGAAGAAATCCGGGAGACGTTCAAAAAAAGGCAGGAAATCCAAAAGTCATCCCCTTATTTCGGTAAGTTCAAAGGGAAAAATATCATTATGGTACAGGCCGAATCATTGAACACGTTTCCAATTGGACTGCAGGTTGGAGGAGAGGAAATAACCCCCAACTTGAACAAGCTAATCAGTGAAAGCCACTATTACCCGAATACGTACCTTCAGATTGGAAGGGGAAATACATCCGATGCGGAGTTCGTCGCCAACAACTCCCTTTATCCGATCGGATATATCGGCGCCTATAAGGGATATCCGACGAACGAGTATCTGTCCCTTCCCGAAGTCCTAAACCAGCATGGCTATTCAACAAGTGTCACCCATGGCAACACTCCTGAATTCTGGAACAGGCAAACAGCCTATAAAAGCCAGGGATATGGCGAGTTTTACTATCGAGGCCACCCCGCATTAAAGGATGATGAAATTATCGGGCTCGGCATTTCGGATAAAAGCATTTTCCATCAAATGGCCGCGATATATAAAGAGGAAAATAAGCCATTCTTTAATTTCATCGTTTCTCTGACTAGCCACCGGCCATTCATTCTTGATGAGAAATACCAATATCTTACCCTTCCGTCCAAACTGGAAGGAACTTCAACAGGCAATTATCTGCAAAGTATCCGCTATTTTGATGAAGCACTTGGTGAATTCATTACCGAGTTGAAAGAGGACAATATTTGGGACGATTCGATTTTCGTCATTTACGGGGACCACTATGGACCGCTTCCGACTAATCAAGAAGAAATCCGCAAACTGCTTGGCATTAACTTTAATCAAAAAGCTAGATTCAACATCCCATTGATTATCCATCATCCAGGACAGACAGAACCGGTGGTGAATAAAGGAACCGGCAGCCAAATGGATATCTACCCTACCCTTACTGCCCTGTTAGGGATTGACGACCAGCTTGTCCAGCTTGGCACGACCCTTGATGCGAACCATAAAAGGATTACCGGTTTCGCATTTGAAACAACCCGCTATTCCTTCTTTTCGGACGATTATGATTACCTCGCCTCCCATGAGGGCGTATTTGAAAAAGGTACCTGCACAGATAACCGTACCCGAAAGAAAACAGATGTCCAGCTTTGCCGTGAAGGCTATGATGCTATTTACAAGGATATTCGGATTTCAACTCTTCTATTGGAAAATGATTATATCGGTAGAATATTTGATATCGGGACTGTAAGGGCCGCGGGGAAAAATAAATAATGTTTCGGATAATATCAATTTAATTTTTAAATCTCTTAACCACCTATTTTAGGTGGTTTTTTGCATTTCTTTCTACAGTAATTATTTTCATATATTATATTTTCAAAAGAATACCATTATTGAATATAGTGAATTTTCTGTATTTACTATTATTTTCCTTTATGGTAAATTTTAAAATACCAGGGTAATTTTACATATTACGACGGCATTTTCCTGGTTTTTTCGAGAAAGGGGGACAGAATTTATCATTTTTCTCTAATATTACTTTTAAAAACTATTTTAGGAGGAAAACCGGTGGGGAAATTGAGAAAATTTAAAAGGGCGCTAATTATTTCTCTTGTATTCATGCTTGCATTCTCAAGTGGAATATTTGGCGCGGTTTCTGCAAGGGCAGAATCGGCTACTTCCCAGGATTATGAAAAATTCAGAAAGTCTTCTGGCGAAGCTGCGCAACCAACAGAGCACTATGATGAAAATGAAGAAGTAAGGGTTATTGTGGAACTAGAGGGGGACCCGGCAATTTTATTTGCTACGAAAAAGGGCCTCCGTTATAAAGATCTTTCCCTTTCTCAAAAAGAGCAGCTGCAAACAGAAATTAAAGTAGAGCAGACTGACTTTCTAACAGATCTAAACTCAAAATCTATCGATTTGCAAATTGAGAATACGTTTACTACCGTCGCAAACGGAGTTAGCGGAATCATGAAATTTGGTGATATCGAAGAATTAAAAAAGATTCCAGCAGTATCCTCGGTACATATTGCCAACCGGTATGAAAGGCCAGAGGAAAAACCACAAATGGTTACAAGCAAGGACCAAGTAGGAGCAAAGCAAACTTGGGATCTTGGCTATAATGGAAATGGCACGGTCGTTGCTATTATCGATACAGGAATCGACCCTAGCCACAAGGATATGGTTCTATCAAAAGAGACTGCACCGAAATTGACTGAAGCCAAGGTTAAGGAAGCCGCAACCGCACACAACCTTCCTGGAAAGTATTTTACGGCTAAAGTTCCATACGGATACAACTACGCTGATAAAAATTCGAATATTCTTGACCTTGGCTCTGATGCATCCATGCACGGAATGCATGTTGCCGGTACAGTAGGCGCCAATGGCGATGAGCAAAATGGAGGACTTCAAGGAGTAGCTCCGGAAGCCCAGCTTTTGGCCATGAAGGTGTTTGGAAATGACTCCGAAATGGCATCGACATTTGGAGATATCTATATTAAAGCAATCGATGACGCGATCAAGCTTGGCGCCGACGTCATGAACATGAGCCTTGGGTCAACCGCTTCGTTCGTAAGTGCTGACAGCCCCGAACAGCAGGCAGTTAAACGGGCTGTAGATAATGGCGTCCTAATGGCCATCTCCGCTGGAAACTCAGCCCGTTTTGGAGAAGGTTATTATTATCCATATGCTTCAAACCCTGATATAGGAGTTGTGGGTGCGCCTGGCCTTACTTCCGATTCACTCCAGGTTGCATCAATTGAAAACTCCCATATCCAATTGGATGAAATGGATATTGCAGTCGGGGAAGAAATTCTTCATATTGCTTATAAACGCCAGTCTACTCCTATGCCTTTAGACGTATTCGGCAAGAATCAAAAGGATGTTGTTTATGTTGCCGATGGCCAGCCAGATAAATATGAAGGCAAGAATGTAACTGGAAAACTTGTTTTCGTTGTCAGGACAGGCGGGTTCAACTATGGCATGATTCAGAAGCAGGCGGAAGCAGCAGGAGCTGTGGGGGTAATCGTCAGAGGGCATGAAAGCCATGGCGACTATGTCAGCATGGCCCTGAACAGCCCGATTATTCCGATGGTTACGCTAAGCCTAGCCGACGGAAATACATTGGAGGACAAGTTCAAAGCTGCTGAAAATGCTGGAAAAGTCACATTTACAGGAAAAACAAAAGCAGTAGTAAATGCGTCCCAAGGCAAAATGTCTGCCTTCACTTCCTGGGGAACTACTCCGAACCTTGATTTCAAACCTGAAATCACAGCTCCAGGCGGACAAATTTATTCTACTTTGAACGATAACCAATATGGTCTAATGAGCGGTACTTCAATGGCTGCTCCACATGTTGCTGGTGGATCAGCACTTGTATTGCAGCGTGTAAGCGAGGCATTCCCGAATCTTACAGGTTCTGCAAAGGTCAAAATGGCCAAAAACATCTTGATGAATACCTCCGTTCCAGTCAAGGAGCCGGAAGCGGATCTTTATTCTCCTCGCCGCCAGGGAGCGGGTATTATGCAGTTGCCTTCCGCTGTAACCACACCTGTTTATGTGACAGAAAAGACTACTGGAGAGGCAAAAGTTGTCCTCAAAGAAATTAAGAGTGATGAATTCACTTTCACTCTAACGGCTACCAACTTTGGAAACAAACCAGCCAAGTATATGGTGGATACAACTGTATTAACCGACTTCGTAACTGAGGGGTACAACCTTCTCACTTCACGAGTGATTAAAGATGCTGCTTTCCATGTCCCTGAAATCACAGTCCCTGCAGGCGGGTCCAAGGATTTTATTATTACTATTGACTTGTCTAACGCAAAAGCTGAACTGGAAAGACTCATGGAAAATGGATATTTTGTTGAAGGATTTGTCCAACTGCTAAACATTTCTGAAGACGATACGATTTCCAATCTGTCTGTTCCTTTCATAGGATTCAAGGGAGACTGGAACGCTCCTCCTATCCTTGATGATATGGTTTACAATCCTGATTCCTACTTTGGTGATTCCGGATTGGTCAATGAAAAAAATGCCTATTTAGGAAAGAATCCTTACACAGGAGAGTTTGATGCTAATACTGTCTCCTTCTCTCCAAATGGCGATGGTATAAACGATAAGCTTGCCCCAAAATTAACATTCTTAAGAAACAGCAAAACTGTTGAATATAGTATAGTAGACTCAACTGGAAAGCAATTGAGAAAGCTTCGGACTGACAGTAATCAAAGAAAGAACTATTATGACAGTGGCAGAGCTCTGTGGTACACACTCAAACCTTCGCTTACCGCCTGGGACGGCCTGGTTAGTAACAAACCGGCTGCGGACGGTACGTATTTCTACCAAGTTAAGGCTACAATCGATTATCCTGGCAAGGAAGCACAGGTATACCAATTCCCTGTTATCCTTGACACAGAATCTCCAGAGGTATTGGATGCAAAATTTGATTCAGATTTAAACAAGCTAACCTTTAAAGCCAATGATCTAAAGGGAAGCGGTGTTGCCTATGTTGCAATTGTTGTTGACGGTAAGTTGGAAAGTTATATTGCTCCTGAAGCTGCATCAGTCGTATATAGCTTCAAAAAAATGGTTCCTGTTGGAGCAAATATTGACATTGTAGCTTTCGATTATGCAGGAAACTATGGATACAGCAGCATTGAGGGTGCGGGCGATAATACAATCCCTTATATTACTGCTACATCCCCTGAGGCACTGGGCGTGTATAGCACGAACGTTGTACCAGTCTCCGGATATGTGAACGATTCTTCCGATATGGATCACCTGACCTTGACTGGAGATAAAGTTGAAGGGTCGCCGGTAAGGATTCCACTGATCTGGAATGCAAAAGAGAAAAGGTATGATTTCAGCACCCAAATCCGTTTCACTGAAGATGGGGCCCACGATATTTATGTAGCAGGGACTGATAGCGCAGGCAATAACATTGAGTTCAGGCGCCAAGTTTTCATTGATACCGAAGCTCCTACAATTGAATTAGTTGGGCTACCTGCTAACGGTTATGTTTCTGAAGAAGTGAACGAACTGACTGTTACAGCAAAAATAGGCGATAATTTCGATGAGATGCGCCTCCTTCTGAACGGCAGCGAAGAATATACACATAGCTTTGCCCAACCTTATATTATGAGGGCCCTTAATGCTGAAGTTCCGTTAAACCTGGTACTTGAGCATGGCAAGAATGAATTTGTTCTTGAGGCAGAAGACATCGCGGGCACTGTTACAACAAAGGTATTCACCATTTACAAAGGCGTTGAAGCGCCGGTCGGCCATATTACGAGCCTAACTGTACAGCCTGGATTGGAAGTCAGCAAAAACCGTCCGGCTCTTATTACAGCAGAGGCTAACGTAGAAGTTGATTGGGATGTTACAATTACAAATCCTTCCGGACAGACAATCACTCTTCCTGCCGCTAGCGGCAAAACCTTTGAAGGGACATTTGTACCGGATGAACTGACAATCAACGGCGAATATAAAGTAACCGCTATCGCTTCAGTTAACGGCAATGTTGCCGAAGAAAAGGAAGTTACCTTTACAGTGTACAATTATCCATTGCAAGTGCAGACTGTTGAATTGATGGACGGACAGGGTAACCTGGCTACAACCTTTAAGCAGAATGAAAAGGTGAAAATCAAAGCAAATGTCAGGAACCTTGGACCAAATTCGGAGAGCCCATTAGTTATCATCCAGGTTAAGGATCAGGAAGGCGTTGTAGTCAGCGTTCACTTCCTTACTGTCGATGAGTTGGCAAATGGCGCGCGTAACGGCTTTGGCGTGGAACTGTCACTAAAGAACTACAAAAAAGGTTCCTATTCTGTTGAAGTTTATGTATGGGATAGCTGGACTAACCCTTCATCATTGGCAGAAGCAAAGAAAGACAGCGCAGTATTCATTGTAGAATAATTGTCGGAGCTGGCGGAGGCTCCCATCAATCGCGGATGCCTCCTCCACTCATTAAAGAGGGTTTCCATCCTCGTTATTCTCCAAAGAAAGTGAAGGGGTGAAATTCAGTGAAAAAACAACTCTCCATACTAGTGGCAATCCTGCTCCTTTTGGTGGGAACCATCTCGCCAGCATATGCGGCGGAGGCAACACTTACTGTGAATTTGGATCAGGACCGCTATCCAATTGGAAGTATTGTAACTGTTAGCGGCACCGTTCATTTAGATGGACAGGCTGCTCGGACGGCAAACCCTACCATGCAAGTAAAGGACCCTTCCGGATCAGTCGTTGCTGTACATCAGTGGAATCAAAATGAAATTGGGAATGATGGTTCTTTCTCAACTACATATAAAATTCCAAATGATGCGGAAACAGGTGGTTATTCTCTTCTAGTATCTGCACTAGGGAAGTCAGTTACGAAAGAATTTAGGGTTGAGAAGGCTTCCGTATCGAACACTATTACTGTCTCTACCGATAAAGAAAAATACAATCGAGGGAATACAATTATTATCTCAGGTGCTGTTTCTTCTAACGGCGCACCTGTTAGTGGAACAGACATAACAATAACGGTTGAAAAGGATGGCTCGGCATTGGCCGCACTGCAGATTAAATCCGGGCCCAATGGCATCTTTGTGGCACCTTATCAGCTTTCGGCTGATGCTGAAACAGGAACGTATACGGTAAAGGCTACTTTTTCCGCATACAAGATTACACAATCAACCAGTTTCACCGTTGAGCTTCCACCAGCACCGCCTGGCCCGGATCCAAAGCCGGATCCGAAACCAGAACCAGGACCTGGACCAGGGCCTGGACCATCACCTGGACCGGGACCAGGCCCAGTGCCTCCCAAAGCTGTACCAGCTCCTATTGTCAATGAAGTAGGAGATCAAGATACAGTGGTTACAGGGAGCACTGAGAATGGCTTTACAATTCAAATCAATGCTGGCATGCAGGTTATCGGCACAGCTAAAGCGGACGGCGCTGGCAAGTTTTCAGTTGCAATTCCAGCCCAAAAGGCCGGAACTGTTTTGGAAGTCACAGCTTTGGACAACAATGGCCAAAAGAGTTCACCCGTAAAGGTCACAGTCAAAGACAAAACCCCGCCAGCCGGACCAGAGATTAACAGCCTTACTGACCAGGATAAAAAAATTACCGGAAGTGCCGAACCAGGGTCCAGAGTTTCTATCCTGCGGGGAGACATTGAAATTGGCAGAGGTATGGCGGATAAAAACGGAGCGTTTTCCATTCCAATCCAAAACCAAAAAGCCGGAACTACTTTATCTGTAATTTCAACGGATGCTGCAGGCAACAGCAGTGCTGCCGCTACAGTGGAAGTAACTGTCGGTAAAAAAGCTGAAGGCCCTGCCCCTAAAGTTTATTGGGATGGGGATTTACTGAAAAAAGGCCAAATCGGACGAGTTACAATAGAAAAACCAATTAACCTTTGGAAGCGCGAAGGCGATAAGCTAGTATTCGTCCGTGTTTTAAAGCCCGGTGAACGCTACCGAGTTTACAATTATGATAGTGCCCATGGCGGACAATACGGACTGGGCTCCGGCTATTACGTGACCAACATGAAAGGCTATGTGAAATACCAGACTCCATCCAAGGCAAAGCTTAAAGAACTTAACGGATAATAATGATATTGCGCTGCAGAACCCGGTTGTTCCTTCATTGAACAGCCGGGTAATATTGAACAGAAAAGGAGCACTTTCCAAATGAACAGGAAAATGCTCCTTTTATTATTAACCAATTATTAGCCCATAAGATTATTCTTCTGGTACAGGATTTAAAGTTTCTAAAACCTCTTCCCAAGTAGCCGTTGCTTCAGATAAATCGGTTGAGGCATATGAATATTCTCTGCCATCCAATCCAATTAGAATTACCTTGGCGCTAATCGGCTTTTCGGATTCTGCCCAATCCACTTCCCCAAATGCCCAATAAACATCGTCCGCCTTTTTATAGGTGCCTTCAGTAACGATGAAAGGAGTACTAAAGTTTACAGTCCCCTTCTTATATAACTCTGCTAATGCTTCGAGATTTCCGGAATTTTCAACAATTAACCCGGTCTCTCCCCACAATTGGACTTTTACCTCTTTTACTCTGGTAAAATCCAGATGTTCGAATTTCCAGCCAACATTGACTCCGGCATAGTCGGTTGAGTTATGAGTATTGAAGTTTTCCATTACTACCTTTCCGGATAAATCTACTGGTACTGGCTTAAATAAATTTTCCCATTCTTTTGAAGGCTCTGCGGCAAGTGTGGTGTTTTCAAACTTATAGGTTTTTCCATCAAGCCCCACAAGAACTAAAACCGCTTTTGTAGGAGCTTTTGATTTATCCCAAGTTCCTTCACCAAATGTCCAATAGTCATCTTCAGCCTTTTTATAGGTCCCTTCGTTAATAATAAACGGTGTACTGTATTGCCTTTCTCCCTGTGAATAAAGGGTTCCGAGATTTATAAGGTTTCCCGTATTCGTTGCAAGGAGTTCATCATTATGATAGAGCTGGATGCTAAGTTCTTTAATCTTTTTAAAGTCAAAGTCCTCAAATTTCCAGCCTACATTAATACCGGAATAGTCCGCGGCATAATGTGTATTAAAATTCTCCATTTCCGCTTTGCCAGTAAGATCGATGGCTGTTGCGGCATCAAAGACATCATCCCACTCTACCCCCGGCTCCACAAGGTTTGCATTTGCAAAGGTATGAGTTTTGCCATCATGGCCGGTAATGACCACTTCGGCCTTTGTAGGCTTTTGGTCCTTGCTCCATTTCGGGGAATCGAAAGTCCAATAGACTTCATTCGCTTTCCTGTATGTTCCCTCAGCAACAATAAACGGTGTGCTGAAAGTCCGCGTTCCATTCGCGAATAATGCACCTAACTCGACCATATTCCCTGTATTTGTGGCAATTACATCATCGCCACTGTACAGTTTTACTTTTAAGTCTCTAACCTTTTTAAAATCGAATTCTTCAAAGTTCCAACCTACGTTAATACCTGCATAATCTGCCGCGTTGTGGGTATTAAAGTTCTCCATATTCACCTTATCCTCCAAATCATCAGAGGTTAACGTGTCAATTATTTTTTCCCACTCCTTGCCTTCCTCGGCTGCCAGGCTGCCATTTGTAAATTTGTACTCGGTCCCATCCTTTCCAACTAAAATTAACTGGGCTTTTGTTGGAGGTTTATCCAAAGACCATTTCGCCTGGCCGAACTCCCAATATTCGTCATCAGCCTTACGGTAAGTTCCTTCGGTTACAATAAACGGCGTGCTGAACTGCTCCGTTCCCTGGGCATAAAGCTGGGCTAGTTTTGACAGGTTGCCGCTATTTACAGCGATTAATTCATCCCTGCTATACAGCCTTACCTTCAGCTCCTTAACATCTGAAAAATTCAACTGGTTAAATTTCCAGCCCACGTTTAATCCCGCGTAATCCGATGAATTATGGGTATTGAAGTTTTCCATAACCGCCTTGCCGGATAAATCCACTCTCACCGGAGGTATGTAGTCCCCTCCGCCGCTTGTAGGAGGTGTAATGACTGGAGGCTGTGGTGCTTCAGGAATTTTATTTTCCGGAATCTTCTCCTGGGCGATTTTAAATGCTGCTTCAAGCTTTTGCGAAATTGGGCTTTCTTTTACCAAAAGCCCTTTGGCAACTCCATCTTCAAAATACTTTTTGATTCGATCCACATGATACGTGATTTTCGAGGAGTCCTTTGCCTCGATGGCCGTGTTCAGCCTGTCCATTTCTATCTTTATGGATACAGGATACATCGCCAAGTCCTTCGCTTTTTGCGCTGTGGCGTGATAATTATTCAAGAGGTTGACCCTCGTCGACTTTCCGTAAACTTTTGATAAAAATGGAGCGCGCTTTTTCATTTCTCTTGATAATTCATGATAAGCTTTTTCCGTCGCATCATCAATTTGGTCTCCGGACATAAACTGCTCTAGTACCTGTTTCTTGTCCTCAATTTTCTTGCCCGCCGTAACTGCATCGATATAGTTAATCGCACGATCAACATGTATTTTTACATTTTGGTCAAGCCTTGCCTGTAAGGCTACTTTATCTTTCCCGCTGTAAGTGCTTAAGGCTATTTGAGCTTCAGAAAGCGCCCTCTTTGTTTGGTTAAATAGTTTCATATCCGGGTAATCAAACTTCTTTTCTGGATAGGCATCTTTCCGATATTCATACGAAATTTCCCACTTTAATACCCCCGCAAGCTTTTCAGCTTTTACAACCAAATCAGCTGCGACGGAAGCAGCCTCCGCCTGATGAGGATTTTGTACAGCTACAACACTGGTGGCCAATGCAGCAGAAGTTAAAACTAAGAGCCTTGACATGGATTTCTTTTTTTTCGACATAATCCGTCTCCTCTCGTTAATTTTACGTATCCCACACCTAAATTTTTACAGGATACTACAACTCCTATTTTACATAAGTAATTATTTTAATCAACCAATATATGTATTTAATGTATAATATATACATAACCGTCTTCTTTATTTACTTATACTATAGATTTGTAGAGTTTATTTTTACCTGCATTTACATTTACCGAATCGGTAAATTTTATATAAATAAATTTTGATATTTATGTAAGGCGACTATTTAAATGGAGTGGTAATAATGAAAAAACATGTCTCTGCAATGTTGACAATAATATTATTTTTAATTGTTGCTGTTATACCTGTCTCTGCGGAAACCATTGATTTGGAAGTGAATTCAGGGAGTGAGCAGTATGAGCCAGGAAACTGGGTTACTGTATTCGGTAAGATAGTAGTGGATGGAAGGCCTGGCAAGGATATTAATGCCAGCCTAATTGTAAAAAACCCCGAGGGATTAATAATTCATCGGAATGAAAAGCTTGACCCGTCGATTGATAGTACTGGTTCATTTTTGGCATTCTTCAATATCTTAAAAGGAGCCCAAATTGGCACTTACTCTATTATTCTTTCGGCTAAGCATAAAACGGTAACAAAGGAATTTGAAGTTGTTGGCACAGGAATAGTAAAAGAAATTACCGTTAAAACCAACCAGGAATCCTATCGTGGTGGAGAGGATGTTCTTATTACAGGAAACGTAACAATCAATGGAAAACCAGTCGTCCGGGCATTCGTCGATATTAAAATTGAAAAAGATGGAGTTCAAATTAACAAAGATAGTACTTCAATTACAAGCAAAAACGGGAGTTATTTATCAGTATTTCCCTTAAAAAATGTTGATCCTGGCACTTACATAATTAAAGTAACTTGCAAACATTTAAATATTGAAAAAACTAAAGATTTAATTATAGAAAATATAGTAAAACCTTTACCAGGCCCACTTCCTCCACCACCATTTGTTAACAAAGTTGGAGATAGTGACATATATGTTACTGGTACAGCGGAAAAAAGCAGTACTATCCATATTAAATCTGAAAATGAGCTAATCAGCATGGGAAAAGCTGATAATAACGGCAACTTCCGTATTGAAATACCTGTACAAAAAGCTGGTACAAACCTTGCTATCACCGTTGTTGACAATTACGGGCAAAACAGTGAACCCGTAAAAATTATTGTTTCAGTTATCACGCCACCCCAAGAGCCTATAATAAATGTAGTACCTGGCAATCAAATGACTATAACCGGAGAATCAGAAGCTTATTCTAACATTTCGGTTTACCAAGAAAAGGTGGAGCTTGCAAAAACAACAGCTGACGAGTACGGTAAATTTTCAGTTAATATTTCTTCTGTAAAACCAGGCACTTACTTAGCCATTCATTCTTCTGACTCATCGGGCAACATCAGTAATTCGGTTATTTTTCAATTGGGTGAAATAAAAGAAAAGACAATCCAAAAGGTTTATTGGGATGGGGATCTTCTTAAAAAAGGCCAGATTGGAAGAGTGACAATTCTTAAGCCTATAAATCTTTGGAAATCGGAGAATAAAAAATTGGTGTTTGTACGCGTATTAAAACCGGGAGAAAGATTTAGAGTATACAGTTATGAATCCAAGAATGGAGGGCAGTACGGTCTCGGATCAGGTTTGGTTGTTACTAACATGAAAGGTTATGTTGCTTATCAAACTCCTTCAAAGGGAAAACTAAAGGAATTGAATGAAGAATAATAAGGTAAAAATTATAACCATGGCCGCAAATTGGTAATTTCCATAGTCCAGCTAGTGAAAGTCTAAAGGTTGTACCTTTTCCATTTATCAAAAAAGTAGCAAGGAACACCTTTTTAAGGGCAGATTCTTGCTACTTTTTTCATTCTCCTTTTCTTGCTATCTAATTTAAAGTCTTAAAATAAGGAAAAAGTACCAACAATAGCTGGTGCATATCCTACAAATATATCACAATAAACTACTGGCTTAGTTTTTCCACCGGAATCATGTAAAGATTCGCGAGGTTTCTGTAATAGATATTACCCGCTCCATCTTGGGCAATTTCATACGCACCGCTTTCAAGTAGGATGGTATAGGACATATCGGCTGGATTAATCTTGAAGAGCCTGCCTTCCATTGTTCCGTACACAAATCCATCCTTCCCGGCAAGGAGCCTGGCATTGCTAAACCTTCCTGAAATTGCATTAAGTAATTTCACTTTTTTAAAGGAGTTCAAATAGGGATTATAGGCAAAAATTGTGCCATCAGCGGCTCCCCAGATGTCCCCATCCGGCCCCTTTATTAAGGACATCACCATTGTTGTCCTCACGGGAAGGAAAAAGAATTCCTTTTGTTCGGGATTGCCCGGGTTAAAGCGAAAAAACTTTGCACTGAATTCGGCGCGCTGGTAATTTGAATGGATGGAAGTACCAGCATATATATATCCATCATCTTGAAGAAGCGAGATAATACTCTGGTTTGTTATATAGTCTTCATATACTCTGTAGTTCCCAGTTGTCACATCATAATCTAGCAAAAGGCCGCCTTTTAATGAATCTTGGGCATATGTCCCAGCAAATAGATGGTTATTGCTGTGGCCGGCCATTGCAGTAATCCGTTCCTGGCTATACTTGTCGAGGGAAATCAATTCCTTTATCGATGATTGGTCCCATAACTCATTTGGAGTAATTTCTATCAGCCTGGCTTTTGGATAGGCACCACCGTATAGCTTGCCATTCATGACGATTGCACTTTCGAGCTGATTTATACCGCCCAGCTGTACTCCTTTTCTTTCTATTGTATCAAACTTCGTCAAGCCGCCTGTCATAAATCCGTTAATATAGATATGCCTCTTATCAGGATCCGAAACGATTGTATGAAGATTCACAGGCTGTGATGGTAAAATTGCTTTTTTTGTCATTACTATATTGGTATAAGGATTATACAGATAATAAGTGCCTTCATTATCAATTAATCCTGTAAGGATATTTAGAGACGGATTGTTTTTCAACTGGATAAAATCAAGAGACAATGCTGTCCTTTTCCTTGGAAGCCTCGCATTAGTATTGCGAATTTCACCACTGAAGAGGTTATACGCATAGAAATTTCCATCGTACGTATAATAAAATTCGTTTTTCGTTGGCTCTTTCGGTGAAAAGCCACGCGAATCAACCATGAATTCCTTTAAATAAACTCCTTTAGAAAAGTCGTATATATTAGCTTTTTTCGATGGATAAAATTTCACCACCAGTAAATTATCTATTCGTTTCATTTTTTCGGCATATGACTCAGATTTATAGGAGTCCATGGCAATAGGAATTTTCAGGTCATATCTAATATCCCACTTAAAAAGATCCGCCAACGGACCCGTACTCACATACAAATAGCTATCATCCGCTTCTGCAGCTATCGACTTTGCGAATTGCTTGCCGAAGGAAGCTGTACGGATAATTTCTCTTTCTCCAGTCATCTTATTAAAAGCAAAAACGGCAGCCCCATAAGCTGTAGAGCCATATACATATTGATTGGTTACCGCCAAATCCTGAATTGTTGTTTCTGATGTACCCACAAGCATATCGCCATGATCCCTGAATTCATTCGTATTAGGGTTATAGCTATAAAGATTCCCATTCGTTGTTCCGCCAACCCAGACGGTCCCGTTATTATCAACTTCAATTGCCCAAGCGCTTGTTGAATTGGCTAGGGAAAAGCTGCCGCGTGTTTCGTTTGTATTCAAATCCACAACTGCCAGGGATGATGGCGTTCCATGAAGAATGATATATAAATAGGCATTCCCATTCTGATCCATCCCCGCTTTTGAGGCAAGAGTGCTCAGGTTAGAAACCTGTGGTCCAAGGTTTACTGGCTCTAATTTGGGCTTCTCAGGCGGAATTACCACTGGCGGAGGAGTTTCCACTGGCGGAGGAGTTCCTTCATTACCAGGAGGCTCTGTTGGGAGCTCGGGTTTTGGATTCGCACATTTAACAGCATTCAATTTCTGCTTGGATGGGGTCCGATAATCAATACGTTCATCCCTTTTTACATAATAGCCCCCTCCCACGCCAAGATATTCCGCTTTGAAATTGTATATTCTGTATGTGCTTCCTTTTTTCAATATCCGCTCAATCACAAGCTTTCCATCAATAAATCGATAAAGTGGCGTATCCTCCAAAATCATTAGTTTTCCAATTTGGCCAGGTTTCAATTCCACACCATCCCAATAAATTTTTTGCCCGATTTTTGTTCCCGTACAGTCATATTCAATTGCATTCGCTTGTTTTGCAGGAAATAAATTCATTATGATAGCTGCAATGGTTACTAGAAGAAAAAAACGTCTCATATGAAAAATTATCACCTCTTCAATTTGTTGTTTTCGCCAGGTCCAGGAAGTAACGGGAAAATTTAGGATGACTCTTTCTATTATACTATTTTTTCCTTCTATATTAACAACATTATTCGTTTGAAAAATAGAGTTTACTCTACCCTCGAGAGTTCTTGTTGTAAATACAAGCCATTCGCTCAAAAGATTACATTATTTAATATTATTTAAAACAAAAAAGACCCATTAGAGCAAAATCTCTAATGGGTTCTTTTTAGGAAATTATTCTATTGCTAGTTTAACTACTTTGTTGTCTTCTTCAACATTAACGAATGTATTGGAAGATTTCAATGAGGCAACTGTCTCATCAGTGGTAGCAGCAGGTACAACGATGCCAATTCCTTTAGAACCATCGCTAAATGCTTTTGGATCTTTGATGACATTTCCAGTGATAACCTGGCTAGGCTCGGCCTGTGTAACATAAAAAGCATACTTAGCATCAGAAATCGTGTTTCCAGTTAGAGTAGCCGCGGTATTTGGGCTATCAACAATAATTCCAACCCATACGTCGCTGATAACTGTATTCCGGACAGTGAATTGAGTGTTTTCTCCAGCTGTCGTATCACTAATTCCGATTGCATCTTTGCCAGCCGGGCCACTAATTTTACTGTTTTCGATTACTACTCCTGTTACATCGCCAACCATGATTCCATAGTACCAATCCCCGTCCTCAGTTGTATAGAAGACAGATGGAGTAATTGTTAGGCCACGCAAAACAACATCGCTTGCACTAACTTGAATGCCCTTGCTTAATGAATAGCCATTTCCTTCAATGGTAACTTTCCGGTTAACATCAAGTTTATTGGACAGCGTAATATTTCCGTCCAAATAAATTGTTGAAACCTTTGGATCAGCTAACAAATTTAATAATTGAGCTTCTGTTGTGACTGTATATTCGCTATTCTCGTCTTATCCCTATTTAATAGGTTTTCGAGTCGAGTCTACACCGTACAGGCGCCTTTCAGCGCATACGGCGTTCCGCCAGCAATAATTCTATCTATTATTTCCCCAACTCCTATTATAGACAAAAAAAAGAATTTTCAACTAATAATTACCTCCAGTTCCACAATTTTACAAAATCCTCTGCCTCTTAATGCTTTATTTTGGAAAACTCCCCATTGTCACTTATGAAATTAAATAATTACCTCCTCAATATGCGTGAGCAAAAAGCCTCCCGCAGAAAGAACTGCGGGAGGCTCTGTTGAACTTAATTATCTCCAAATACTGTTTCTCCTTCAACCGTTACATTATCCAATTCAACAGATCCGGATAAATAAAGGTTTCCTTTTACTACAGCATTGGATAATTTTGTTACTCCAGTAACATCTACAAAGACGTTGCTGTTGTGAACTTTTGGAGTTTCAGCTGTTCCGGAGAATGAAGCAGCAGAAACTGAAACAATAATGCGACCCTCTAAGTCTGTATTAAACTGAGGATTCTCAGTAAGGTATTCTACAAACATTTCCCAATCCACATTTCCTGGCTCACTTACCCGGCCTTCTGCAAATGCTGTAGCAAACATTGTAAAGCCATCTCCACCTTTAGCAGTAAATGTGTTCGTGGCAACTGTATAAACCTTTGTAGGGTTTATAAGCACATAATCTGTACCATTTTCTTTAACTTCCACTTTAGTAACCCTATCACCAACTGGCTTTGAAGGATCGTAGTGGAATCTTAGGCCAGAAACATGGAGGAAGCCACCTAGTTGTGCAGGGAACGCACTAACACTATGCTCTAGGGCAGCCTCAATTTCAGAACCAGTAAGCTTCATTATTGCCAATGAATTACCAAAAGGCATTACTGTAAGAACTTCGGCCATAGTGATATCACCAGCATCAATAGAGGCACGGATTCCTCCACCATTTTGGACTGCGATCACTGTTTCAGAATCAATTTCCTTGGCTTTTGCTAGCATGCCATCAGTAATCAAGTTACCTAAATTGGTTTCTCGAGTCCTGACATTTGCACGTTCTCCATCAAGGACGCCTGTGGTATTACCGACAACCTCCGCCTTTTTAGCATCTACGGCTGGCTTGTATTTCGTATCTAATATCTGTTTAGCTTGTGTATCATCTAGAAGTGTTGATTTTTCTCCAATATTTATTAACCTTCCATCATACCCAATTACTTTCCCAAACAAATCAAACTGGACATCAAGTACACCAAGGTTATTGCTGTATTCACCGGTTTGTACAATAAGCGTCGGCTCATTACCAGTCGAGTCAACAATTGGCTTTTCAAGTAGAGAGTGAGTATGCCCACCTACAATAATATCAATGCCTTCAACTGCCTTTGCCAAGGCTAGATCATTTGCGGTCCCATTATTATAGCCAAGGTGAGACAAGGCTATGATTTTATTAACGCCTAATGCCTTAAACTGTTGAACAGCTTTTGTCGCTTCTGCTATATATGCTTCAAACTGTACACCATCACCAGGACTAGAGATAGAAGGGGTTTCTTCAGTAGTAAGGCCAAAAATCCCAATTTTTTCGCCATTAACCACTTTAATGATTCCGTTATAAATTTGTCCGTCTACGGGAGCTTCACTAATGGAATCATGAAAGCTATTTTTAAGAGTAGCATCATTTGAGAAATTGACGTTAGCGCTTACAAAAGGAAATTTCGCTGCACTAACAAAACCTTTTAATTCACTGGTTCCCAAATCAAATTCATGGTTTCCAAATGTCATTGCATCATATTCTAATAAATTCATAAATTCCAGATCTGCCTGGCCTTTATATTCATTAAAATACAGTGTCCCAGAGAATACATCTCCTGCATCCAGAAGTAATGCATTTGGATTGGCTTGTCTAACTTGTTTAATGGCCGTAACTTTCTTTGGTACATATTCGATATGTCCATGTGTATCATTGGTATGCATGACAGTTAGGCTGTAAGGGCTATTTCCAGTTCACACTGGACCTACACCGTACGGGCGCCTTTCAGCGCATACGGCGTTCCGTCAGAGATATATTTCTATTATGTATATTAATTTCTTATTTCCCCATAAATAGTGTATCACATTATTTTGCCTCTTTCTCCATAATTTTAGGTATTTCTGTAAAATATTTGTTAATTAGTAAAAAAAACCAACCACAAATAAATGTGATTGGTTGGTTGTTTTTAGTAACGACATATTTTGGGGAAATAAGTCGTAAAATAGAAGTATCACTGACTGCACTTCTTCGCTCCCATCTGTTTTAGCCTTTTCCCATGTTGCCATGGAAATCCAAACGGCAGATGATCAACACTACTATAAGTGCGCCGCCATTTTTTCGGCCTCTAAGGTTCTACCCAACCTCTTCCGAAAAAACTTCAAACGTTCCGTTATTTCCATCCCTCTATTTGATGCGCCTTAGGCCTCCACTTTTCAGGTAAGAGAACGTCCAGTTTAATAGCCAATTATGCTGAACGCCTATTTAATCATTTTGGATTAAAGGGGAAAAAGCAAACCGCTAGCTATTCTTACTATTTCCTACCTCTCCCTGCTTCAACATGGATTCGTCGCCTGGCCATAGCCATCTTTTAAGGAGCCCCGCCTCACTCTGTGAGTACGACTTTACCTGACTTCACCCTTTCGGCCGGGTTAGAGCTTATTGGATGCAGGAGTATCAGGCTCTTGTGGTTTGGCTATTTCACAAGGCCGGGGGTTTCACCCGACAATTGGAGAATAACAGTTAGATTGAGTCCCCCAATTTTAGGGGACTCAATCCACTTTTTTCACTTACATTAGTAAGCTTATAAAGTAACGTTTCGTTTATTGAGTTACAGCAGCAGTAGTAGCTACAGCCCAAGATCCGCCAGACTTAACAATGATTTTGTTAAGGTCAGCTATATCCATAACTTGCTTAATGTTCGAAGCAAGGACATTTGTGTTATCAGCATTTGCAGTTGCTGTAATGACAACCTTTGAATTATCACCTTCAAGAAGTCCAATGCTGGATACTGTGAAGCCGTCAACTGCAAAGCTAAGTTTAGAAATTGTAGCAGGCTCTAAATCTTCAGAGAAGTTTACAGTAAATGTAACTACGTCACCAGCTTTGTCTACTATAGTGTCATCAGTAGCATTGATTGTAGCGCCAGCCGCGTGTACATCATAGACTTCTTTGCTGTTTACAGTTTTCTTTTCAACTACTGCGACAATCTTATCGGCAGCAACACTTGACAGATTACCTCCAACCTTAACTCCAAAAGAGTTTTCGGAAGTTGGCGAAGCAATAGTTTTTACAGAAATCTTGTCTTTGCTTGCGCCTGCTTCAGTAGCATCTGTATCTAGTGCATTTGCAAGCGTATAGGTAATTACACCTTTTCCATCAACATTTGCAAATGTTACAGATGTATAATACCCAGGTCCCTTAGCATCAGCGCCTTCATACAAGACAAAGTCTTCTTGATTAAATTTGCTTAGAGTATCATTCAAAGTTACTTTGATAGTTTTGGTATCAATAGCTTCTACTTTGCTAATTGAAACTTTCGCAGCTTCTTCCAATGTAACCTCTGTAGCGAAGGCATTAATGAAGTTACCTGAAGCATCAGCAACCTTACCAACGGTAATCTTATCGCCAGCCTTAACCTCAAGATTTGCCACTCCGCTAAGATCAAGCAATACTGCTTTGCCACTATCAGTCAAAGATACCTTAGCATTTGTTCCGCTTAAATACATGGAACCTACCCTGTAATTACCCAGGTCTAATACAGAACCAGCACCACTTGTTGCCATAGCTTCGTTGAAGGTGATTTTCACTAATTCATTAGCGTAAAGAGTTCCTTTTGAAACCGTAGGAGCAGTTGTATCTGTTACAGAAACATTTACTTGTGCTTTATCGATTTCGTTTCCAGCAACGTCTTTAACTTTTTCTACAACAAGTGAATACACACCACCCGATAAAGAAGAACTCAAATCGATAGTTACAACCTTACCGTCGCTAGAAAGCTTTGGAGTTAATGTAACGCCAGAAACTGCTTTTCCTGTGGAATCAAGTAATGTGTAGTTGGCAGCAGCTGTAGCTGTAGCACTAGTTACTTCTTCAGAGAATGTAACTTTTAATTCGTTATCCTTTGTAGCTTCTGCCTTAGAAATTACTGGCTTGATTGCATCTACTGTCACGCTTACGCCAGCTTCATACTTGGCATTTTTATTGCCCCATCCATCTTTGAAGACATCTTTCTCGATGACCACATAAGCTGTACCCTTAGGCATAGCAAGGTTATCAGCGAAAGTGATTGTAACTGTTTTACCAGAAATCTCAACTTTCGATGCTTTGTTTGACAAATTAGTGTGGTAGATATTATCTTTAGCAGTTGCTTCGTTAACAAAAGAAACATCTTCAGTCATTTCAAGAACTAGCTTCGTTGGAGAAGCTTCTACTACTTTCGCAACTGTTGGAGCAGTTGTGTCTGCTACTTGAGTAAGTTTCAAAGTAGTGTCCGCAATCTTGAATCCAGCAAGATCTTGTACGTCTTTAACTGTTACATCATACTCGCCGTTTGCAAGAGTACTGTAAAGTTCAACTGTTACTTCATTAAGGGCTGTTACAGTAGCAGACTTAACAAAGTATTGACCATTGTTTACAGAGAAGCTACCAGCAGCCAATACAGTTGGATTGCCTTCAAGAGTTTTAACTGGCTCGCTGAAAGTTACTTTGAACTTATCTGGGCCAGCGCTAGTTACGCCAGTTACAGATGGAGCAGTAAAGTCTGCGAAACGCACATCAGCTTTGTAGTCAGCAATTGCAACGCCTGCAGTATCTTTCACGCCTTTAACAGTTACGGATTTTGTTGTTTGGTTAGCAACTGGTGTAGCCAGAGTAAGAACAACAGTTTTCCCGTCAGCAGCAAGGGCTACTTTATCGCTACCACTTAGGGCTTTTCCATCAAAAGTAAAGTTCCCAGGAACAACGGTTGCCTTGTCAATAGCTTTATTGAAAGAGAATGCAACTTGCTTAAGGTTAAGAGCAGAAACAGCTTCAACCTTAGGGTTAACAAGCGCATCGTATTGAGTTTTAACTTTAGCAACCTCAGCAATTAGGTATTTACCAAACTCGCTATCTTTGTCGACTTTTCCAAGGAATTCGTCGATTTTTGCGATTGCAGCTTTAGCGCCTTCAACGTCTTTTTCAGCAACTTTCTTTGTAGCAACATCAGCGTACATTTTTACAGTGATGTTAACTGCTTGGCTGTCACGTAGATCTTGGGCAGCTTGTTTGAATGCTTTAACTAGAAGTTCACGAGTAGATTCGCCGTATACGCGGTGAAGGATTACTGTACGTGTCTTCAGTTCGTAAGAGATTTCATGGTAAAGCTTTTCAGCTGCGTTCCAGTCCTTGTCAGTAAGGGCTTTAGCAAGAGCTTCCCTCTTAGCGTCAAGAGCTGTAGCGTAGTTGTAAGCGTCGATGTATGTAACGACGCGCTTCGCGATGTAGTCATCATAAGTGACTTCAAGCTGAGCAAGGTAAGCTTCCTTTTGAGCTCCACCTGATTTTGTAGCAAGTGCTTTAGCGTTGTTGTAGGCAACTTTTGCAGCGTTGTACTCTTTGTAAACATCTGCAATGTCAGCGAATTTGCCAGTAGCCGTTACATCGCTGTATGTGTGGTATGCTTTCTTCATTTGGGTAACAGCTTTGCTTACTTCTAGGGCAACGTTAGTTGCGGCATCCGTTTGAACCGGTGCGGCAGCAACGAATGCAGAAGCGGCAACTGCAGAAGCAGCAGCTATTTTAATAGCTTTTTTCTTCATAAGTCTGGTTTTCCCCTTTCGGTATTTTAGTAGTACGACAGTTTCCGCCTGTAAAGGCACAAACCACCGCCTTACAAACTTAACGACAATTATACTAAAGCGTTTTGGAAATATCAACTAATACATGAATTTCCTGTATACACTTTAGAAATCCTGTGAAAATAGCCAGGTATTGAGCGGCTTACCAGCACCTTTCACATTTTCTATAATAATACATTTGCGTGGAGAATTCTACTTTTTTATGTATTTATTTGGCGAAAAGACCAATGAAATACATGGTTATATTGGAAAAAGATTCATTTTGAGGAAAACATATTCAATATTTAGACATAATATAGACCTAATTTTGAAAAAATCCCCAAAGCCTTTTATTAGATTTAATGGTCAGACAATCGGAAGCCTCCTCCTTATTTACCACTTAAGTATATATTCATCACATAATACTTTATTACCAAGCTCAAATTCCCAGATCCAAAAGCTATCACCATCCTTTGTTATCCAAAGGGAAATCACTGAATCTTGAGGTTAATAGAGGTCCTTTTAAGTCCTCAAGGTTTAGCGTCTTGCTTTTCTCCCCAACAACTCAACGTTCTTGTACGTTGATTGATTAGAACTACGGATATTTGTGTCTTATGTCGGTGTTTTAACAGACTGCTTACCTCGACCAACTTTACACTATGCAAGAACTTAATAAAAACGCACTACTTTATAAGTAAATTTTGGGTACTCTGAACAGAAAACCACATCCATATTTCGACTTATTTTTCAAAAAACGGTTAGATAAATGTGTTCCTTATGGTAAAATATTCTTTATTAGAATACTCCATGGAGGTGAAGTGATGAAGAAGAAAGCAGCAACCACCTTTGCGACCGTTGCCCTTCTTTCAATAGCATATTCCTCAAGTGCATCGGCTTCGGATCTTTATACCGTGATGAAAGGCGATACACTTTCCGGAATTGCGGTTAAGACGAATTCAACCGTGGCTGACCTGAAGAAGCTGAACAAACTGGCCTCCGATAAAATCTTCCTTAACCAAAAACTTGTCTTATCTGGATCAGGATTAAAGGCCCAAGCTCAAGCTAAGCCGGCTGCCAACTCCAACCAGGCTAAAACAGTAACCTACACTGTCGTGAAAGGGGACTCTTTAAGCGCAATCACTCTTAAAACAGGGGTCTCAATCACTGATATAAAAACCTTGAACAACCTAAAAAACGATACAATTTATGTGGGCCAGGTTCTTAAGCTCCAGGCGGCATCCACTGAAAATGCAAAGCAAGCGGTTCCCGTTAAGCCGGCCGCTCCTGCAAAACCTGCCGATACAACTAAAGCACCAAAGGAACCAACAAAGGCTCCAGCCCAACAGGAAAAACCGTCTGCTCCACCCCAGCCCCCAACCAACAGCTTTGGTACTTACATTGTTGTTAGCGGTGATACACTTGGGAGGATAAGCCTGCAATTCAATACGACTGTGGAAAACCTGAAAGCATTGAATAGCCTTTCTTCAGATATGATCAGGATTGGCCAGGTTTTAAAGGTTCCTGGATCCGCTGAAGTACCTCCACCTGCAATTCCTGGAGATGGCAATGACATTACTTCTACAGTTATTTCCTTAGGCAAAAACCTAATTGGCACCCCTTATGTGTGGGGCGGTTCGACCGTCGAAGGATTTGATTGCAGCGGATTCATTTATTATGTATATAACCAGGCGGGAAACCATCTTGTCCGCCACTCGGCTGAAGGCTACTATAACCGTTCCTATGAAGTCGATAAACCAGTTGCAGGAGACCTTGTATTCTTTGAAAATACATACAAAAAGGGAATCTCCCATATGGGCATCTACCTGGGGGACAACCTGTTTCTTCACGCTGATGCTGTAATCGGGGTTACAATCACTAGCCTTGATGACCCATATTACAAAGCGCGTTTTGAAAGCTTTAAGCGTTTCTATTAAAATTGCTCATTATAAAAAAGTATTATTTTATTTTAAAAAGGCATCCCAAAGGTGCCTTTTTTGCCGTTCTATGAAAATGCCTTTTTCTTTGTCTACAAGTTTACAAATTGGCGTGGGAAATTTATACTAATTATAGGATATACTGGCTATTTCTCACCCTTTTCCGGAGGGGTCTTTCAGTACGTCTTCGTATGCCATTTTTAGCGGAGGGGGAGCCATGAACAGTCAAATGAAGTATTTAGGCTGGAAAATCAAGGAGCTCAGCGGTGAAGTGGCCCGTTATTTGGACTTGCCCCGCAACAGCGGCAAGTACAGCGCCATTTATAGCCAGCTTGATAATAAACCCTATATGAAGGGGTACATCTTTTATCTGGTCGGGGAATATCTTGCTGAACAAAGCCCTGCCATTAAAGATGATTTATTTTCCTTCGCAAATTTGCTGGGTAGAAAGTCTGTCGTTGGAGGCGGATCCCTTGATTCAAGCATCGGCCTCTTAAATGAAACGCGTATCGAAGTATTCGACCTTATGGAAAAAGAGATTGAAGCAGGTTCCATCACAGCCGGAGATCTACTGGAGAGCATTAAAATCCTCGACCCCCTGTATCACGCAGTCCTTTCTTCAGTCGTTAACCATTATAATGAGATTCTATCAACAACGAGATATGCATTGGATGAATCGGCTGAAGGGCTGAAAGTTACCCTTAATGAGCTTGCAGAGCTGAAAAAGGCTTTGGATGAAGCAACAATATTTGCCGTTATGGATGAAAACGACCGGTTCATTTATGTAAATGAAAAGTTTAGTGAAGTCTCAAAGTACTCGAAGGAAGAACTAATTGGACAGCCCGCTTCCATCCTTTTTTCCGGATACCACCCAATGGAATACTTCGAAGAACTTTGGGAGGAGGCTTCTTCTGGGAAGGTCTGGAATGGGGAAATCCTCAACAGGGCCAAGGATGGAACGACCTATTGGGTGGATACGACAATAGTTCCTTTTCTGGATAAGAACGGGAAAAAGTATAAGCATATCTCCATTCAGTACGATATTACAGAGAAAAAACGGACGGAAGAAACTCTTCAAAAGGCGGAGAAACTCTCCATGGTCGGGGAACTTGCCGCAGGGTTTGCGCATGAAATCCGCAACCCGCTTACCACGATAAAAGGATTTGTCCAGCTTCTTACGGAGACAACAAATGAAACCGTTTTCACCAAAACAATCCTTGAAGAGATTGACAGGATCAATTCAATTGTCAGCGAATTTATGATTTTCGCAAGGCCCCATCAAGCTGATTTTTCAAAATGCAATCTCGTCTCTATTTTACAAGGAGCGGCAAGATTCCTTGAACCTGAAGCATTGTTAAGGAATGTAATCATCATTACCCACTTCCCCAATGATGAGATCCAAATTTCAGGAGAAAAGAACCAGCTCAAGCAGGTGTTCCTCAATATTCTCAAAAATGCGATTGAAGCGATTCCGAATGGAGGGATCGTGACACTTACGATCGAGGAGCGCGATAAGGAAGTAGCCGTTATTATTGAAGACACAGGAATCGGCATGACTGATGAGCAATTAAACAAGCTTGGCGAACCATTTTTTACTACCAAAGCCACCGGGAATGGGCTGGGGCTTATGGTGACTTATAAGATAATTCAGGACCATAAAGGCCGAATCAATGTTGAAAGCGAGGGCCCAAACAAAGGAACGGCATTTATTATTACTTTCCCATACAAAAACTGAGGCTCTCAAAAGCCTCTTTTTTATTTTATTTCATGTATTTATTATCATAGTGTATCCTTTCGTTTTCAACCCATCCTAACCCTCCAAAAGATTTTCGCCATCATTCTCTCACCCTCTCTTCCATTCGCCACCTTCTTCACTCCGAAAAGTTGAACCAGGTAAAAGCATGTCCATTTTCCACTGAATTTGCAAAACGATTCATCGTTTATCCTAAACAAAATCGCGGTAAAGGAAGAATAAGTAAATGGAACAATAAGGTAAGGCCTTTCCACTAAGGAAGGAAATTCACGAGAAGAAAAGGGGAGTTGTAGGGATGAAAATAAAAGCGGGAAACTGGAGCAGGTTAACTCTGCAGGAAAAGCTGTTCATCTTACGGGCGGTAAGCTATCGATCATCAAAACTTAAGTATTAAGGGGTGCGGCATTGCTGCATCTCTTTTTTTGGATTTTTTCGAGGCGGGGATCCTCACTAATAATTATTTTATATACGGAAAAGCACCCTGAGCCAGCAACGGCCATCGGGTGCTTTGTGTATCTATGCGGATTTTTTACCTTTTCCAGGTGTTTCTCCCGACTGTCCAGGAGGCTGGCTGCCGCCTTGTCCAGGCGTATTGCCAATCTGGCCAGGAGGCGCGTTTTTCTGCTTTTTCTTCACGACTCCATCTTTGTCGAGGTGGTACCACCAGCCGTCATATTGTGACCACTTGTCGGTTTGCTGGACGCCTTCCTCGTTAAAGAGATATGTCTTGCCGTCGATTGTGACCGGTCCTACCTGCATGACGCCTTCTTCATTGAAATAGTAGATCGAACCGTCAATCGTTTTCCAGCCGGTTGCGCGAGCACCGTCTGCCGCAGGGTCAAGGTAGTACTTTTTGCCTTCAACCTCAAGCCATCCGGTAACCTTCTTGCCCTCTGCATCATAGTAGAACCATTGGCCGTCCTTTTCAACCCAGCCGGTTACAATTTTCGGAGGCTCTTGGCCGGCAAGGATGCGCCCTTCGACTCCCGGTGATAGCGGGCTGTTCTTTTCAATATACGAAGCAAGGACTTCGAAATCAACTACGAACAATTCATGGATACGGCCTTCATCCTTGGCTTTCTTAAAGGATGTGTAACCGTCTCCTCCGTCTGCGACGAACGCATTAGTCGCGACTCGGTATGTCTTGTTCAGGTCAATCGCTTCGTATTTGTCGCCGTTCTTGACTTCGACCTTCCAAACCCTTTGCATCGCAGGCTTGGCCGGGTCATATTGGAAGCGCAGTCCAGACACTTGCGGGAACTTGCCCTGTTTCGTTTCAACCTGTGAAACGCCATTTTCAAGCGCCGCCCAGATTTCCGCGCCGGTCAGATCAAGTGCGACAAGCTGATTTTCAAACGGCATTACTTCAAGGATTTCTCCAAGCGTTATCTCGCCCACGTCAATAGATGCGCGGATACCGCCGCCATTCTGGATTCCAATTGTTGTCGGCAACGATTCATTCGCTTTTGCTACCATTGCATCGGCAATCATATTACCTAGGTTTGTTTCCTTTGATCGGACATCATCTCGTACCCCGTTCAATGGAACAGTTGTATGTCCCACAACTTGTTTTCTCAACTCATCGAGCGGAGCCTTTAGTTCCGCAACACGGGCAGAAGCTGCTTCATCTGCCGCATAGCCTTTCAATTCCAGCAACACGCCATTATGGCTCTTGATGACGCCATTTTCGTCAAACGAGACTTCCAGCTTGCCGAGATAATTCAGATACTCGTTCGCCTGGACAATCAGCGTCGGTTCTGCTTTCGCAACCAGGACAGGCTTGTCCAGCTTCGTGTGTGAGTGGCCGCCGACGATAACGTCGATGCCATCGACTTTTGCAGCGAGATCCTGGTCAGGAACGTAGCCAAGGTGGGAAAGGGCAATGATTTTATTGACTCCTTGCTCCTTCAAGGCCGCTACTGTCGCTTTCGCTTTGTCAATTGCATTATTGAAAACAATTTCATCGGCCGGGTTGGCTAGGAATGTCGTATCGGTTGTTGTCAGGCCGAAGATACCGACCTTTTCGCCGTCGATTTCCTTAATAATCGCCGGATAGATTTTACCGCCTGCAGGCTGGGTGGCAATATTGTTTTCAAAAAGCTTCCCTAGTGTTGCATCCTTACTTACATCGACATTGGCGCTCACAATCGGGAAGTTTGCCTTAGAAATAAAGTTTGCTAGAGTTTCAGATGTTTTATCAAATTCATGGTTTCCGAATGTCATAGCATCATAGCGGAGCAGATTCATAAATTCAAGATCCGCGAGACCTTGATATTGCTTGAAGTACAGCGTTCCGGAGAACACATCGCCCGCATCAAGAAGCAAGTTGTTCTTTGCCTGGCTGCGAACTTCATTTACAGCCGTAACGAGTTTCGGATACTGCTCGACATGCGCGTGGCTGTCGTTTACATGCATGATGGTAAGGTCAAGCGGTTTAGGGCCGGCTGGTTCCGGAGTCAGGTCAATCTTTGCCACAAGCGGGTCATGGTCGCTAACACGTCCCTGGGCCGCCGAAAAGTCTGCGTTCAAGTGAACGATATCCAGCTCCGATGACTGTGCAAGCCGGTTTGACACGAGCATATGGTCAAGTACCTGGGCATTGCCTTGATAATTGTACGTATAGCGCTCAGGCAGCGGAACAGTTTCAATAAGGTTTGTTAAATCATCGCCTTTTAGGACCTCTAGTGGTTTAGAGAATTCGAAATCATTCAAGTCGCCAAGAACGACCATATTCGCATCTGGATTCTTTGTTTGGACATCGGAAACGAAGTTGTTTACTATTCTTGCGATTTCCAAACGCTGTGCTTCACTGCCAAGGACCGGAGGTTGATTTTTTCCAAAAATCGGCTGATCCCCGCCCTTGGAATTGAAGTGGTTGGCAATGACGATTACTTTTTCGCCATTAAAGACGAACTCGGCTGCAAGCGGCTTTCTACTTGAGTTGAATGCTGTATGTGTTGGATCAATACGGCCCGGGTTCAGGGTAAGTGAGCCATTTTCATAGTTTACAGCCTGGGTTGCCGTTCCTTTAGGAGCACCTGCTGCCAGTTGGACTCTCTCCGAATTGTAGAGGTAGCCAACACGGATATTTCCTCCCGGTTCGCCGCCGTCCTTCAGATTTTCAGGCGCGATATCGGTCCACGCATAGGTTGGGCCGCCGGCTCCCTTTATTGCATTAATAAGTGCCTGATAGTTTTGAGATGCGTCTGTCGTCCCGTCATTTGTCGGACCGTTATTGTCCTGCACCTCGACAAGTCCGATAATATCAGGCGAGTTCAGGTTGTACACAATCGATTCGGCAATCTTTTGTGTTTTCACCGTTTCGGAAGCTCGGTAGTTTTCCATATTATAAGTAGCAACTGTAAGCTTGTCCGCCTCTTTTTTAATTGTCGTTGTTTCGCGTACCGCAGGACCTTCAACAAGTTCAGGAAGGCTGGCGCGGTCGGTCAGGATTTTGTAATTTTGGAATCCGTAGCTGACAACTCCGGTTACGGTTCCGTTCAAGCGGTCGCCAGTTTTGTTGACATAGTTCCTGTCCCCCATCAGGATATGCATCCGTTCAGGGTTCGCATTGTCCTTTGTTAAAATCGTTCCACCAGCGATTGTGTAAGGTTTCCCATCTACTTTCCTGGCAATGACAGGGATTTCCCCGTATTTCTGTGGAGCAGTGGCTATTGGATTCTCAATTGTCACACGCATTCCTTCAATGCTTTCGTAAAAATCGATTCCATCTTCATTGGGGTCGAAGGTTCCGAACCGGTCGTTGTCGATGACTTGGGTTGGAGGGAAGAAGTCTTTTCCAATAACTAATGCCTCGGGCAACGGATTGTTTCTGCTGATCACAGATACGGAATTACCTGTTCCCGTTGCATTGAGTTCAGTCATCGCAAGGTCTGTCTGAAGCTTATCGGAGTATCCATCTAGGACCCATTCCTTAACAAGTCCATCCACGGATACGAGATCGCCCACTTTGACATTATGGGTAGGCTTGTATACTAAAATCCCTTCCGATGTGTTCGGATCGGTATCAGGGGTTGCGGATTGCATGTAGAAATTGCTCGCATCCTCTACATACGTAACAATTCCCCGGACGCCTTTTACAGTTTGGTCTTTATATGGTGATTCATGGGAGCTACCCTGGATTTGGTGAATCTTCAGGCCTTCCGGTGATGGCTCAGGATCCTTTGGAGTTTCACCAACAAAGCTCATCGCTGTAGGAGATTTTAGGCCTGGAACAGTGAAATACGCTTCCAGTGACCCTGTAACCAAGATTTGTTTACCCTGGTTACCGGGATTAGACTGAAGATTGAACTTAGTACGGAAATCACCGCTTGGCAGCTGGACCGGCAGTATTTTTGCGGGATCTCGCTCCGTTGCGGAGTCCGCAATGGCTATATTGGTATTTCCTCCAAAAGGAGCTTCAAAATCGTAATTCCTCGTGCCAACTGTGTACGCAACTATATACCCCTTAACAGTGGCTGTCCCCGTGTTATTCGCAATCGCCTGGGCGACGGTAATAAAATTCTCTTCCGCGCCGGCTTTGCCTGCATACGGAAATACCGTTCCGGCCAGCATGGTTAGAATGGTAGTTAAAATTAATAACTGTCTTTTAAGTGCTTTCAAATCCTGATGCCTCCTTCATAAGTTTGTCTTTCTATTACTTGCTGAAGTTCAGGTTGCAAACTGATGGACGTAGTTCCAAAAAGTAACTCTTATCCCCTCCCGGATAATGAATTTACTCAAATGCATGTCCATTTTAGCCTACTATATAGTAATACGACTATAGGGCAAAGCTCATAATTATTGTAATTATGCCAATTTTTCGTCGACTCATTTCTGCAATTTTCTAGCTGCTTCTGTCCCTTTTTTCGTTCGGGACAGCCTATACTGGGAAGAAGATAGCCGAATACGCTCTTTCCCGTCATTATTTGTTGAACGAATCTCTATTCAGTTTCCATGAAAGACTAAGTATAGTGGACTTATAGGCAAAAAGTTGGGGTTTGCCGAAAATGCGTTTATTTTAAAAAGCGGGGAGTGAACTTTGATGAAAATTCAAGTAAAAAACTGGAGAATGCTTTCTGCGGAGGAAAAACAATTTTTGTTGAAGGTACTCAGCAACCGTTTCAGGCGCTAGGTTGGCTGGCACCCAATAAAAAACCTTCAAAGAAAAAGGGCAGCGGAATATCCGTTGCCCTTTTTGGTTTTCGCAAATATCAGAAAAGGCCTCCTTCCTGTCTTGCATTTTGCCTCAAAGGATGAAAATACTATATGATAGATGGGAGAGAGTATATAAAAGGGGTTCATGCTATGAAGGATGAATTGCAGTATATTGGCGAGAAAATCATTGCAAATGATCGTGTGATTGCTAGAAATGTTACGGATATCCTCGAAAAAAATGATACGTTCCGCCTGCCCGGCCAGGAAATTCCCCTTGATCGGAAGGTGGATTTTTGTGCAAAATTAATCTCACACTTCGGGGAAGCGCTGACTGGGAAAAGGGAGTCGATTCTGCCTGAAATTGAGGAATGGGGAAAGAAAGCTGCTCAAGTGGCAATCCGCCATCATGTGTCGCTGACCGATTCCTTGAGGAGCGTTTCGTTTTTCAGGACAGTCGTTTGGGACGTTTTTACCGACGAATTGGAAAAAAAGAAATTTGCAGCGATTACGATGCTTGATGTTTCCAAAATCATTGACCCTCTCCTTGACAGGGTATCGAGCGTTGTCGGAGAGGAATTCGAAGCCCACACAAACCGGTTGATGAATGTTGCCTACACCGCGCTTGAAGAGCTTTCAGTTCCCGTTGTTCCCATCGTCGAAGGAGTAGCCGTTGTTCCGCTCGTCGGGTCGATTGACACAAGGCGCGCAAAATTGATTATGGATGTGGCATTGTCCGAAAGTACACGCCTGAATGTCCGGCAAATCATTTTCGACATTTCCGGGGTTCCGGTCATCGATACGATGGTTGCCGACCAGTTGTTCCAGATTTTCAGTGCGCTTAGGCTGACGGGAGTGGAAGCAATTATTACCGGCATCCGTCCGGAAATTTCACAAACAATTGTGAACCTCGGGCTTAACTTCAATTCTGTCAAAACACGCGCCACGATGCGGCAGGCTCTGAATGACCTTGGCATTCGAATGATTGGCCAAGAATCAAATGGCAAATAAGCCCCAATGGAAACGCCTGGCCACTTAAGGTCAGGCGTTCTTTTCTATTGAATTACTGTGCTAATCGCCTATCTTTACAGTCGTCTCCTGGAAATTCGGTTTTCTCCGCGTGGCCGTTTCAACGATCCACGCCAAAATCATTACTCCAGAGAAGACCGGGGCGGCCAACTCAAAATAATACCATTGGATTGTCATCAGGATATCGTACACCGAATGGACAGCAATCAAAAGCCAAAGATTACGGCTCCACAACAGCAAAAGCCCCAAAATAAGGCCCATATTCGTAAACGTTGCAATGGTGCCAAGTGTTACACTCCACGGCTGAGGATTAGCGAGAGTGTGTCCAATTCCGAATAGGAGTGAACTGATGAATAGGACAGCCATCAGGAAAATTTCCTCCGGCCATTTTGTCCACTTTTGCGGGAAGATTTTTTTAAAAAGCATAAGAAAGAGGATCATATAGGCAATCCGGTAAACTTCTTCAAATCCCGCTAGTGTATCGGATAGGAAATCATATCCAACGAGATCGAACCACTCAAATACCTTGAAAGCAACCGCTTCTTCTCCGCTGCTTTCGGCTAACCCGTTTTCAACCGCAGCCGCAGACTCCTCCACGTATTCAGCGTAATTATCATTAAAATCACTAAACAGTATATTGGAATAGAAATTCGTAATGATTGATCCTAGGTAAAACAGCAGAAAGATAACAGCAAATTGGGAAACAAGCTGCCGTTTAGGTGCCCCTCCCCTAAAACCAAGGAATGTGTCATACTCGGAGGAGAAATACGTATCTCCATTATCAACTTCCGTATTTTTCTGCGAAGGCGCTAGCCGTGGATGCAGCTTCCAGGCCAACACGATTGAACCAACCATTAGCAAATTGTAAAAGTCCGAGAAAAAAAAGCTATGCCTCGAAAAATAGAGGACCGCTTCGGATCCGACTGTGACAAGGAGCATCAACAATAAAAGCCGTTTCGATACCGGCTGTACCAAATCATTAATCAAGTTTTTTCCTCGCTCCATATGAATTTATAGTAGCCGGCACACCTTACCGGCTTTCAGGCGTTTGCCGGATCCAACGAACCTGCCAGCTGTTGGTGATGTTTTTAGGCAAACAATTTTGCTAATGCAAAACAAACTCCGTTAACAGCCAGGAGGAACAATCCGCATCCAAGTATCCATCTACTGTTGAATTCCATTTATGGCTCCTAAATTTCATTATTTTCCACTACTTTACCATAAGATTGCCATTCAGGCATTAAGAAATTTTGTGTCCTTTCAAACGACATTTTTCGGCATGCGGAAAATCAATCAAACGTTTGATTGATTTTCAATTTTTATATGTCTCCCTTGGGTTTACGCCTGATGTCAATTGAAAATAAAGTCGAAATTCAAAATGTTAAAAACAGGGAAATTGACCGATTTAAGGATTCAGCGAGTATGCCATAATTGAGGCGATAACGAAAAGTTTTTAAAAAAAGAGGAGGCTTACGATGAAAAAAACACGAATAAAGGCTACTATTGCCTCAATTGTGCTTGCGCTTACCGTTTCCCTATTCCCAGTCCAGTCATCCGCGGGCGACCCTGTTGATTATATAGGATTTGAATCGAAACACGATATCTTAATTTCAAATAAAAAGGATGCTTCCTTTACTGGATTCATCAAAGACCCTTTTGAAGTAAGCGCGCTTTACGTTAACGGAGTAAAAACAGAAATCATTTTAAACGAAGCCAATGGCCGGCGCGAATTTATAGCGAGGGCTAGCTACAGCGAGGATGGAGTCTATAGCCTTTCATTCCGGATTTTCATGGCTGACGGAACCGAAGTTTCTTTCTTAAAACAAGTGCTAATCGATACAACTCCCCCAGCCCTTTCGATTAAATACCCTTCCCTTGTAAAAGGAAGCAAGGATGACGATTTGGCAAAATTGCAGATATCAGCTTCAGACAACTTTGGTATGCTGAAGCTTACGATTAACGATATGGAAGAATTTACGCGCCTGTCAGGGAATCCCTATGACCTTCAAGACTTTAAAACCGAGGCAAACACAAGTGTACAACTCCAGATTGGCGGAAACTTTTTTGACGCGGCCCTAACTGATATCGCAGGAAACAAGGTCGTCTATAACTTAACGATTGAACGATATCTAGACCCATTACCAGCATATGTACCGGGCTATGCGGAAAACTTCTGGTCTGCCCTCCCAATTGCTCGCCTTCAGGTAAAAAAAGCAATCCCACTCCTGAAGAGAAACAACTTGACCGATACTTACTCATATTACCGGATGCTAAAGCCGGGTGAATCCATTAACATTTATGGGACACTTGATCATTATTACAATGCGGGCGGCTCACATGCGGATGGGTACTATATTATGCAGGAACCCGAGAAGATGACGGTCTATATAGGGTTGATTATGGTCCAAAAAGATACCCCCATGTTCACACCGAACAATAAGCTCCACAGGATTTTGAAAAAAGGCGAATCGGTTCGGGTTTACGGTATGTACAATAACCGGTTTGATGTCGGAAGCCGTTATTATGTCCATATGCATCCTGGTGTAAAGTACTTTACCGGCTATGCTACGGTTCTCGCGAATACCACGATGTATAAGCCAGACGGCCGAGTCCATTCGACTCTTAAAAAAGGTTCACACTACAATGTATACTCCGTCGAGGGCGACAAACTTAATCTTGGGGGCGGGTACTATATCTTATTTAGCAAGTCCAGGATTAAATACAGCAAAAACTAGGTTTTGTACTATTTGTTTCATAGTTTGGACCGCTCCTGGTGATTCGGGGCTTTTTTTTTATGCGCAGGTATTCAATTAACTAGTTAAATATAGCTAGTTTTGAGGGTAAATATAGTAAGCGTCTGACACCTACTAGAAGTGTAACCAAATGATAGTTATTTTTCACTAGTCACCCAAGCTCATTTGGAGTTGCCTAGCCTGGTTATTCACTTAACATGGTAAAGAGCTATCCTAACCGGTTAAGTTGCCATCCTTTTTAACTTCCAACTCTGGGCCTTCCAAAAAAAAACTAAAATAAAACTGCCGGCCCTCAGCCGGCAGTTTATTTACTATTTCGTATCTCCTTTGATTTCCAACAGTTTCTGCCTCAGCCCGCTTTCCATGAGTGCGAGGTCGTGCTCGGCCTGGCGGCGCTTGTTACGGCCTTCTTCCTGGATGCGAAGGGTTTCTTCAAGTGTGGAAACAAGGCTTTCCTGCGTCCGCTTCAATGTTTCAATTTCGACGATGCCGCGCTCGTTTTCACGGGCGGTTTCGATTGTGTTCGTTTTCAGCATTTCCGCGTTTTTCAACAGAAGCTCATTCGTTGTTTTCGCGACCTGCTTCTGGGCTTCAACCGCGTGGCGCTGCCTGATGAGGGTCAGGGCGATGGCGACCTGGTTTTTCCAAAGCGGAATAGCCGTCATGATTGACGACTGGATTTTTTCAGCGAGTGCCTGGTTTGTGTTTTGGATCAGGCGGATTTGCGGCGCGCTCTGAATCGTCATTTCGCGGCTCAGCTTCAAATCGTGTATCCTCTTGTCAAGCCGGTCGGCAAATTGCAGCATGTCGCTTACTTCCTGGAACTTCATTTGGTCCCCGGACGCCTCTGCTTCCTTTCTCATAGCGGGAATGACCTCTCTCTGAAGCTCATCATACTTCAATTCACCCGCAGCAATGTAAACGTTCAGCGCATTAAAATATTCCTTATTGTACTCATACAGCTTTTCAAGCATTGCGATGTCCGCAAGAAGGGTGTTTTTGCTCCGATCTAGCTTAACAGAAATCCGGTCAATCTGCGCGCCTGTTTTCTGGTATTTCGACAGTACCTCCTGAATCGAGTTGGACATTTTTCCAAACATCCTGGAAATCAAGGATTTCTTCCCGTCATTCAATTCATCAGGATTCACATCGGACAAACGCTTCATGAGCTCATTGATGATTTCGCCAATCTCGCCGACATCCTTTTTCTGGACATGCTCAAGCATCGTGTTGGAGAAGGTCAGGAGCTTTGCCTGAGCCTGTGTTCCGTAGGAAATCATCGCCTGGTGGTTTTTCGGATCGATCTGGCTTGCGAGCTGCAATGCCCTCGCTTTGTTTTCTTCAGGCAGCACATCAATCAGCCGGACCTGCTTCCCTCCCCCATCCGCGGAAGCGGGTGCGATCGCTTCATTCTCCTTGGCACCGAATGGATCCGATAAAATATCATCCAATAAATTATTCGTATTCATGGCAGCTGAATTGTTTTCGCTCATTTGGTCCTCCTGTTTTCTTCAATGAATTTGGTGCTTTTCTGATTCTCAAGCGCCTGTTTTGCAACATCGATCTCAAAATCGAGTGTGTCGATGTCGTCCTTGATAATGTGGTACAAATCCTGTTCAACCGCATCCGCGAGGCTGTCCAATGTACGCTGCGTCTCGTGCAGCATAAGTTCCAGCTCCGTGTTCCGCTTTGGCTGCGAGGAGAGGAATGCATATTTTTCCGCAAGCTCGATAAGCGAATCAAGGTGGGAAAAATAAAAGCGCTCGGCCTTGTAAAAACGCCTCGGCTCATCCTTCGTCAGCTTGTATATCTTCTTCGTGACCCTTAACAGGTCAATCCGCTGCTTCAAGGACGGAAGATTTTTTATTGAAAATAGGGCTTTGTGGAGGCGGCTGATTTTCCGCTTCCCCTCTTCTAAATTCTGCTTTATATAACGATATTCCTTCCGGCTCAGCCGGTGCTGCTTCAAAAACTGCGAATTGGTATACATCCCGACAGTTTTGTACGCGGCAATGCCCCCCGCGATCGATATTCCCGCTGAAAGCCCCCAGCCAACATTAAGTCCGAATACGCTTACCAGGCCTGCCGTAAAGGCGGTGGGGATGGCAATGGAAGTCCGTAGTAAAAACGATAAAAATGGATTCATATCAATATCGACTCCTGACTCTATTGATCATGTACTCTTTAGTACGTACAAAACATTGGAATTGTTTCAACAAGATGTAAAAAGTTTATGGAAGTTTTTGCTTCCTGCCTTAACAATACACGAAAAATCCGTGTGTTTCCACAGCCTGTGAATGTAAAAGCAACTAAGTCTTAAGTCGTAGCCGCCTTTTTGAAAGGCTAGACGGTAGCTTTGCTGAAAATATTCGGAAAATTTTTAAAAAGTGTTAAAATTTGATTTTCAATCGCTATTTGGCTTGAAAAACCTGTTATCCCCTGGTAAAAACCCCATTTTTGAGTATTTTACCGTCCGAAAATTAAATTTTCGCTATTCGCCAAACAATTTGGCTGGCTGTATGTTGAAGATACCCGGGAATACAATGGCAAGCGCGCTTTCCTGAAAGGGATCGAAAGTGGAAAGCTTCGACTACACCGCACATCAGTTTGCGCCAATGATTAACAGTATCATCCGCACACTCCAAATTTATAAAAACAAAGACGAATTTTATCAAATAGGCTTGATTGCCCTATGGGAGGCGACCAGGGGGTTCAATCCGGAAAAAGGGAATTTTGAGGGTTACGCGTACAGTTATATTAGAGGGCGGATTTTGACGGAACTCACCAAATCGGCCGCCTTTGCGGATAGGACCGTTTATCCAAGTGAGGAATTTTGGGAGTTAACCGGTGAAGCCGCCGAGGACGAAACCTTGCCCGAGCTGCTTCTTCTATCCTACTGCAAGGGCCTGACCCAAAATCAGAAAAAATGGGTCCTTTACACTTGCCTGGATTCCCTGTCCATAAAAGAAATTTCCGAAAAAGAGAATGTCAGTGTATCCGCTGTAAAAAGCTGGCGTAAGGGGGCGAAGGAAAAGCTGAAAGCCGAACTAATCCATATGAAATAATAGATAGATCTCCCCTAGGGGATGCTTTTACTATTCCTTAAAAACTGATAAAGCGAAAAATCCGCCTGTGGAATACCGATAATAAATCAAAAGGAGGGGTGCCGTCTTCAGGCATCCCTCCTTTTCCTCTTATATAGTATCCGATTGGGCAATCGGCATATTCTTTAAGTCTACTTTTAAATCTTCAATCATTTTTTTAGATGTCATTTCATTTTCGGTACATCCTCGAACGTAGGCCTTCTTAAGGATTTCTTTAAACATGCTTTGGCCGTCTGTTTTGCTGTTCTCCTTCACTCGCCTTTTCTCCTCCTTTTTTGCTCTATTTTACTATTCTATTAAAATTTTTGTCGATTGTAAATGAATTCCAGTAACTGCCTACATGGCTATTTTGTGACAAAATTTGACCACGACTAGGGTTTCGCTTTTGTGAAGCTTCTTTTCCCGCTTGTCCTCTTTTTAAAACTGGTAAAACGTTTACGAAAGTATTGAATCCCTTTGTATGCAATCTGTTACTCATAATAAACTTCGAAAGCGACACGATTTATTTGGGGAGAGATTCATATTCCCTGAAATCGTTCGCAGGGGTTTCTGCGGGAAGCCAGTTTTGGGTATAATAAAAGAATATGGTTTTTGCTAAGTAAAGGTTCCATTTTCGTTGGAAATTCTCAGGGTTCGGATTTGATAGGAAACCCTGAGCATACCAATCTACATCGGTATTCCATCTAAGTGGAAGTACACCGAGATTCGGACAGTTGATAGCTTCGCTGCATATCAGTCCACGGTTTGGGTGGGAATGTCCGAAGATACGGAAAGTTGGTAACTTCGCTGCAAAGCAGTCCACGTTTTAGGTGGAATTGCACGAGGTTCATGGCAACGTATCGGAATCGAGGTGCGTTGAAATGACGTGCACGCAATAACGGGCGTAACGGAAACATGTATCGGATTTTAATTCCTTGTCCGTAGCAGTTTACAGGCTGCGGGCTGAAACAAGGGTTCATTTTTAAAAAAATGGGGGTATTCGGATGCGGAATGAAAATTTGGCGGTTGTGTCGGAACGGCTTCGGGATATGCTGTCGCCGCATTCGGAGGAGGATGCGCGGCTTATTCAGAAGGGGATGCTCCTGTACAGGCAGGGGCTTGTTTCTCAGCTGCGGATGGATGAGGAAACGGTTACGGCGGTGGTTCAGGATGTGATGCCGGTGAGGGTCCGCCTTGAGCTTTTGTTTTTCGATATGAGTGAGTGTTCGTGTCCAGGGCGCGGGGTTTGCCGGCACCAGGTTGCGGTGTTTTTCGCTGCTTACGGACGGGAAGGCAGTGTGGCCGAGTGGATTGAGGACTGGCGTTATCCAGTTAAGGAAAAGAAGGAAACTGCGAGCTGGGGGATGCAGCGCGCACGTGAAATGATTAAGGCTTCGGGAGTGGCGGACCCGGATTACAAAAGCTGGCTTCAGTCGTTTTCCGAAGGCTTTGACTCGATTATGCGCTCGAAGAAGCATTTGAATCCGTATGTGGTCGGTGAGCTGTTCGGGATTCATTGGCGCCGGGTGAGGGCTGGCTCTCCGCGCGGGGAGGAGTGGGCTCTTCTTTATGAGCTTGCTGGGATTGTGCATTCCTTCGGCGAGCTTGACCAGCTTTCAACGGAACTTCGCCATCAGGCCGAAACTGCGGAGCGGTATTATGGGCATGTGTTTGATGAATTGCAAAGGGCATCTGAACGGATTGCGAAAAAGCTGGCGGGCATGCCGTTGCCAATTTCGTTTGATCCATTTATCGAGAGCCTGAAGGAGGATGTCCGAGCGCTCTTGTCCGGGCTCCGGCTCGTCCCATTTGAGCGAGCGTTCCTTTATATCGGTGTTTGGTCCGCTCTGTTTAAAAAGAGAGGAAGCCTTGAAGACGAGGTCCGGAAGCTTGAGGAAGCAGTTGACCGCCTGGACGAAGGAGAAAACAGCCATCCGCTTCAGGTTGCCAAGGCTCATATCCACTTTCTACAGAAGGAAGACAGCCTGGCGCTCGAATCCTTGGCTGGGCTTAACGGGCAGGAAACAGCCCCATTCCTCCTACACTGGACGGATGAGCTGGCCGCGCAAAAAGAGTGGGGCCGCTCGGGTCATTATGTCGATGCTCTTACCCAAAATTTGCGGGAGACATTGGCGCTGATCGGCGGCTATCAGGGACGTACCCAGTTTGCAAGGTCTGTTCTTGACTCAGCCATCCCTTATGTGGAAGGGACCGGGCGCGGAGATGTGCTCGAACGGCTTCTCCAGCAATCGCTCCCTTATAGTTATTATGAGTACGGAAGCCTTTTATTCGAACGAGGGGATTATGCGAAATGGGCGGACCTGCAGGCGTTCATGGGCTACCAGTACGCAGACCTGCCGACAGCCAGGCTGAAGGTACTGGAAAAAGAGCAGCCCGAAGCGGTCATTTCGATGCTGCACCAGGCGGCGGCGAAACAAATTGCCGCCAAGAACCGTTCTGGCTACAAGAGCGCAGTGCGGATGCTAAAGAAATTGCGGACAATGTATAAGAAGCAAAAGCGGCAGGCTGAGTGGAATGCGTTTTTTGAAGAGCTTCTGGAACGGACGAAACGGCTTCGTGCTTTCCACGAAGAATGCCAAAGGAGCAAGCTAATCGATGTATAAAGAACCGTTTATTAAATTGGTTGTCACAGTAAAGGAAAAGCATTGCCTGATTGGCGCGCAGGGGAAGAACGGCGGATGGCTCCTCCCTGATGCATGGAAATATCCGTTGTTCAGCCGCCATCCTGAAAGCTATTATGGTGCGTTTCTCGAGCCAGCGAAGGAAAACGGGGCGGTGATGATTGAGCTGAGCGCCTGGCAGCTTGTGACGCTCTTCGCACGTGAATCGTTCAATCGCTTTTTTGAATGGGACTGGGACGAAGTGGCTGAAATTTGCCTTGCCTCCTCCCACGTCCTTTATGAAAGCATTCTTGTAAAAGAATGGCTGCCAGATTTCGCTGCCTGGGAAACGGGAACATTCCGTTGGCGCCTCCCTGCCAGGGTGAGCGATGAATTCGACAGCTCGTTCTGGGAACAAGAGCTTGAAGCAGGCGGCATCCGGATGACTGCCTACGATTTTGTCGAAGAGCTGTATAATTTAGCCCTCGATTCCTATTTGACCCGGAATGCCGAAATGCGCGAACTGTTCGGCCCGAAGCTTGGCCTGCTTGAAAGCAGCAACATTCCTGCGGCTGCCTTGGCGCGTTATTTTGACGAAGAAATTTGGCTTGAATGGGTCGGGATTAAGGAAAACGACACGCCGTTCACAGTCGGGCTCCGCCTAGATGAGCCAGAGGATGGAGAAGGATTTTGGCTCCTCGAGACGTTTTTACGCGGGAAAAAGAACCCGGATGAATTGTATCGTTCCGATGATCCAGCCGTCCCTCCTTCCTGGCGCCCGTATGTGGAAAAGGCTGCACATGAAGAAGAACGCTGGGTGGGGCTGATTCCGTCTCTAGGGGTATACGGACGGCTAAAGACCTCCCTTTCCGAGGAGGAGGCGTGGGTCTTTTTAACTGAATCAAGTGAAATGCTGCTGGCGCTCGGGGTTGAAATCCTGTTGCCCGGCTGGTGGCAGGCGATGAAAAACGCCAACCTTCGGGTCAAAGCTTCGCTCAAGGGAACGGCGAGCCACAGGCCTTCATTCGTCGGCCTCAATGCAATGCTTGATTTCAACTGGCGCTTCTCGATGAACGGGGTTGATTTGAGTGAGGACGAATTCCGTTCGCTAGTGGAAGAAAAACGCAGGCTCGTTTATGTGCGCGGCCGCTGGGTCAAGCTCGATCCGAATTTCATCCGTCAAATCCAGGAAATGATGAAAAAAGCCGAAAAGGAAGGCCTCCATGTCCGCGACCTGCTTGAGCAGGAGCTTGTCGATGAACCCGAAGGCGACGAGCTTGAGAACCCGCGTGCTTTTGCGAAAATCCAGATAGAACTGAACAGGCAATGGAAACAAATGATCAAGCAGCTTGGCGAACTAAAGGAAATCCCAATTGTCGACGTGCCGGACGGGCTGAACGGGACGCTCCGCCCCTACCAGCAGCATGGCATGAGCTGGCTCCTGTTCCTGCGCCAATTTGGATTTGGGGCGGTCCTAGCCGACGACATGGGCCTCGGGAAAACGATCCAGCTCATTTCCTACCTTCTTTCGGTAAAAGAAAAAGCCGCCGAAGCAGGAGGTTTGGATGAAGGCATGACGTCTCCCGCTCTGATCATTTGCCCGACTTCGGTACTTGGAAACTGGCAAAAGGAGCTCGAGCGCTTTGCCCCAAGCTTGCGCGTCCATCTTCATTATGGCCCCAACAGGCAAAAAGGTGATGGCTTTGCGGAAACGGCTGCCGAAAGCGATGTCGTCCTGACATCGTATGGGCTGAGCCACCTTGACGAAGAAGAGTTCAGCCGCATGGAGTGGAGCACGATTGCGATTGACGAGGCGCAAAACATTAAAAACGCGAACACAAAACAGTCCCGGGCTGTCCGGAAGCTTCGCGGCCTCCATCATATCGCCCTGACCGGGACGCCGATGGAAAACCGCCTATCCGAGCTATGGTCGATTTTCGATTTTACGAACCATGGGTATCTCGGGAGCCTCGGGCAGTTCCAGAAACGGTTTGTCATTCCGATTGAGAAGGAGGAAAAGGCTGAAAAGGTGCGCGAACTTCAGGCGCTCATCCGCCCTTTCCTTCTCAGGAGGACGAAAAAAGATGAGGATGTCGCGCTCAACCTGCCAGATAAACAAGAGCAAAAGGAGTATTGCCCGCTGACAGCCGAGCAGGCATCGCTGTATGAGCAGCTTGTCCAGGATACATTCACACAGCTTGAGAAGCTGACCGGTTTCGAACGGAAAGGAATGATCCTTCAGCTTTTAAGCAAGCTGAAGCAGCTCTGCAATCATCCTGCCCTCTATCTGAAGGAATCTTGGACTGCAGGAGAAGCTGCCGGTTTCGTTGACAGCGTGGGTAAAAATCGCGGCACTTCTGATGCCAGCGGGGAAATGGACGTCGTTGAGGAAATGGACGGCGGCTTTATGGAGGGCGGCATTTCAGAGGACGATTTCTTGGAGGACACGGCAGAAAAAGAAGGCGCCATTTCGGATGCCAATGAAATTGCCGCTGTAGAATCCATTGGAGGAGCTGACCGAGTTGGTGCGCTAACCGCCCGCGCAGGCGCCTCACGAAGGGATCTCATTGCCAGATCGGCCAAGATGGAAAAACTCGTTGACCTTATAGACGCGGTGCTGGATCAGAGCGAAAGCTGCCTGATTTTCACCCAGTACATTGAGATGGGGGAAATGATTAAAGCCGCGTTAAAGAGGAAGTTTGGAATCAATGTGCCGTTCTTGAACGGCAGCGTACCGAAAGCGAAACGCGATGAGATGATCGCCCAGTTCCAGGAACATGCATTCCCGGTGTTCCTGTTGAGCCTAAAGGCCGGCGGCACCGGTCTGAACTTGACCGCCGCGAACCATGTCATCCATTATGACCGCTGGTGGAATCCGGCCGTCGAAAACCAGGCGACTGACCGCGCCTACAGGATTGGACAGCAGCGGTTTGTCCACGTCCACAAGCTCATTTGCACAGGTACGCTGGAAGAAAAAATTGATGCAATGCTTGAGAAAAAACAGCACCTCAATGACCAAATCATCCAGAGTGAAAACTGGATTACCGAGCTGTCAACAGAGGAGTTGCGAGACCTCGTCTTTTTGAAATGACATTTCCTGAAACAACGAAAAAGGCCGCTGAATGGCAGTTCAGCAGCCTTTTTCTATATAACAGGGGGTTTTTATCCAGTATCTCCATGGAAATTATGATTATACATCAGGGTGAAACTTTTTATTCGGGCAGGGTTGCCTTTTAGGATTCCTCCCAAATTAACTTTTTTTCAGAGCCGCCCCTCAAATATACACCATTGATGTCCCCAAAATCCTTTTTAAAAATTTTTATGGAAAAGGAACCATCCGGTTTGCCTATTGGGAGTACACTTCCCTTCAGCTCTATAAAAAGGTTATTGCCTTCCTTTTCCGCTTTAAAGCCTTTATAGTCAGTCGCACTTTCTGCAAAATTCCCTTTTACTATAATCGCTTCCTTCCTAACATCCATCTCCATAATCGCGATGTAATTCGGGCTCACCGTCTTGGTCAAAAGCTTCGGTAAGGAAACCACAAGCACAATGATAAAAACAACAACTCCTAAAATAATATAAGCCTGCCGTTTATTCATCTTCCATCCCCCTACGTCTCTTTTTGGCTATCTCTTGTTGAATGAGCTAATAAAGGAACGTGTTAATTTTCCAATAACTTCCTTCATTAGCTTAGTATAGTTACAGAAGTGGTTGGCAGTCAATTTATTTCTGGATATGAGGGAGGATGCCAATTGCAGGGATAGGACAGATTTGTTCGAAAAAAAAGCCAGCGGATGAATCCGCCGGTAGAGTTGGGGTAGGTTTCGGGGAGCCAATTGATTTTATTTCTGTGGGGGGTCTTGGTGAAGGTTTTAAAAAGGGAGGGACTCCTCTGCAAGGGCATACACCGTATAGAAGCAAGGCCGGATGCGAGGGACTAGAGGCGAAAGAGGAATCCTTGTTCCTTTAAAGGCAACTGCGGCATTCTTGCGGGACAGCCGTCGCACGTTTGTTTCCATTCATTCTCATATTCAGCGAGCCGGTTCTCCAAAATGAGAATCCTGCTGTGGAGGCTGCTGACATGCTCATTTGTTTTTCCTGTCATTCTAATCAGGCTTTCGAGCAGCAATTCAAGGCTTTCCGCTACATTGCTCTTGTTCCTATCCAAATGGGAATTCCTCCTTGGAAGGGGCGGATGGCTCCTTTTCAAAAGTAAAAGGTGGTGGAACCGGCTGGGAGTGAGGGTAGGAATCATGGCTTGCCGCCGTGGCATGTGGGGGTTGGTGGATTTGGCTATGCCCCGCTACGGATCCAACATGGCCGCTTCGAGTCTGTTCCTGATGCAGCGGCTGTTGCTGGCGGAATGGAATCGGTTCAGGTTCCGCGGTTTGCTGGGCGTCCATACCAGGGATTGGAACCGACCGGGAACTTTCCATTTCATGCGAAGCCGATTCGGAAGGTTTGCCGCTAAGGAAACGGATGGATTCGGCCACAACCTCGGTCACATAGACCCGTTTTCCGTCCTGGTTGTCATAATGCCGTGTCTGGATCCTGCCGGTGATGCCGACAACCGAACCTTTTCGGCAATACTGAACGGTGTTTTCCGCGGCTTTTTTCCAAAGGGTGCACTGAACAAAATCGGTATCGTAATCACCATGGCTATTTTTATATTGCCTGTTCACCGCCAGAATGACATTTGAAACCGGCGTCCCTTCCGTCGTTACCTTTAATTCGGGATTTTTGGTCAGCCGCCCTACCAGCGTTACTTGGTTTATCATACATCCAACTCCTTTCGTCGATGCGTCCATCTTAACGCCTATGAAGGAAAAATGTAAAATCGCTAAAAATCGATTTTAACCGTCTTTTTTGCCCCAAAAATCAGTTTCCAGCCTACAAAAAGATACTTTTGCTGCGGTTTTCCTTCAATTATTGCGATATTCAGCATTTCCCTAGTTATTTTTCGACAAATCCCCTTCCGATGCATGAATCATCGATTATGATATAATACAGGCAAAATTATTGTAGGGAGGGTTGCTGAAGTGAAAACATTTAAACTGGTGTCACTTGAAATCCTCGATGGTGAGGAGTCAACGGAAATTCCCCTGGAAAGCGGCCTAATCATTAACAAGGAAGACAAGCATTCCAACTGGCTTCTCGAAGCCTATACCGGGCTCGAGCATTATGATTTTTTCAAAAATTTGTTTGACACGGGAAACGAGTTTATCGTGGAAGCAGTTATTACGTACAAGGACAATGATCCGGCATATTTACAGACCAGGGTTTGTTCCCTGAAAAAGTTTGAACAGCATATCAGCGTCCTCCTGGAAGGCCAACTAAGAAAAACGAAAAACAACTATGCCGAAATCCTTTTGGGCAAATTGCTTGATCAAGGCTATAAGGGAAACATGCTGCTTGATGAATTCAAGGATAAAATACAGCGCAAACCGAAGCTCAAGACCCCGAAATCCGAGGTTTGATGAATAACGAAAGACAGCTCAATCATTTGGGCTGTTTTTTTAATGTTGGGGGAATTGGTTGGTTTCCAGGGGCAGCCAACCATAATGAAATGCATCACCTCATGATATCTGTGCATTACAAAAAATTCTTTCGACAATCGGAATTCAATCAAACGTTTGATTGAATTTCCCGGATTGCGCCTGGCACAAGGGCTAGGCCCATAAACCTCCTACGGAAATTGGCGAAATTTTTGGGGCGGTTTTTGGAGGAGGAATGCCAGCCATGTTTATGTCCAGATTTTTTTCGAATCAACAATGTTCAATTTTTATAAATTCCAAAAGAATATAAAAAGGCCGGAAGATTTCTCATCCGTCCTTACTTTACCTTTTTGCTTAACGGCGTTTTTTTCCGTTGTTTGTGTCGTCATTAGTATCGCTCGGAAGGCCATCCTCGTCGACCCTGCCATCGTTATTTGGGTTTACGTCGTTCCCTTTATAATCCTGGTTCCGATCCTGTGGGGGAGGATTTTGCTCATCATCATTTGTTCCACAGCCTGCGAGGGTTAGCATTGCACCGCATATCATCCCTGCGAGGAGCATGGACAGCTTCTTTTTCATCAAAAAAGCCCCTTTCGTTTTGTTTTTAGGCCGGGCATCGGCTTTTCTTAAAATGCCCCAAAACGAAAGGAACTTGCATCCTGGAATGGATAGGACACCAAAAAACATACAGTGCCAGTTACAGTCTAGGATGAAAGTATGCGGCACTGTATGCTTTAATGTTTTTACTTAATAAACCTATTTCAAAAATGGTAAACCTTTTCCAACAAAAATAATCCAAAAGGCCTATCATTTATTGCGCCTGTTACCCAACTGGACGGAAAATGCCCCACAGCAGGCTCCTAACACCCGCCTGTGTAGGAGACCACCGGGCCTGGCACCTTTTGGCGTCTATTTTAGCTAAACAATCATTTGTTTTGGTCGATGAGGGCAAACATAATTTCAACCTCGCAGGCGAGTTCGCCGTCAACTGTGGCGATTCCCTTGCCTTTTCCCATTGGGCCGCGGAATCGGACCATTTCTACTTCAAGGCGAAGCTGATCTCCGGGATAGACTTGCTTCTTGAAACGGCAGTTGTCGATGCCGGTGAAAAAAGCCAGCTTCCCACGGTTTTCCTCACGCTTCAGCATAGCAACAGCACCAACCTGGGCAAGCGCTTCGACAATCAAGACTCCAGGCATGACCGGGAAGTCCGGAAAATGGCCGTTGAAGAATTCCTCATTGGCGCTTACATTTTTTATACCAACCGCTCGTTTCCCTTCTTCAACTTCAACAATTTTATCTACAAGCAGAAATGGATAACGGTGAGGAATGATTTCTTTGATTTGTTTGATATCAAGCATTTTAGTACCTCCTCATAATATGAACTAATAAAATCATTTTACTGTTTCCGAATAAAAAAAGGAAGGGATTTCTCCCTCCCCCCTATTCACTTCTTGATAAGGTCAAGAATATGTGTCCATGTAGACTTATTAAAAACATCCCCGGCATTTCCATCCCCGAGCACTCCATACCCGAACATCGCCCCGCCTATAGCGCAGACGACAATCAGAAGGATGAACAGGATAATCCTGAGCCAGATTGGAATTAGCCTGATCCGGACGTATTTCCGGTTCCCGGTGGCCTTACCGATTCTTTCCTTCTTCGATTTTTTATATTGTTCGCGTGTTTTCGGCTCTTGCTGCTTATATGAGATAGAAGACATAATGAACTCCTTTTAAACGGGAACCATGGCAAACCCGGTTCCTTTTTGAAAAATGGATCGAAAATTGCATCCTATATCCATATTATAAGGAAAAACAGCAAATTAAACATCCTTTTTCACGAATCCCCAAATTTAGGAACACTTTGTACGGCATCATCAAAAGATATTTCTTCGGATTCACTCAACATGGCATTCGGAGGCAACTGATCCGGGTTGCGGTAATTATTCCTCTCACCAAAGCTTCAGTGACAGCCTTCTTCGTTTTTCCCATCCATGTCGCTCGCCAAAACGCAGCTGGCTCACCCCAAAAATAAATAAAAGCCCGGCAAACTCTCCTGCCAGGCTTTCGTTATTCATTCACTTTTAGCCTAATTTCCTTCTGGCAATCCGGTCGATGTTGTCGAGCATAACGCCGGTCCCGACAGCTACGCAATCCATTGGATTTTCGGCAACCAGTACAGGCACCTTCAGTTCCTCGGCAAGGAGCTGATCAATCCCATGCAAAAGGGCGCCGCCTCCGGTCAGAATTACGCCGCGGTCAATGATATCGGCCGATAGCTCAGGCGGAGTGCGTTCGAGGACACTCTTGGCCGCCTGGACGATTACCGCAACCGATTCACGAAGGGCCATTTCGATTTCCTCGGAATGGACAGTAATCGTGCGCGGAAGGCCGCTGACCATATCGCGGCCGCGGATTTCCAACGATTCCTTGCGTAATCCAGGAAAAACGGTCGCAATCTTTATCTTGATATCCTCGGACGTCCGCTCACCAATCAACAGCTTGTACTCGCGTTTGATATAATTGAGAATTTCCGTATCGAATTTATCGCCGGCCATCTTAATTGAGGAGGAAGTAACAATGTCACCCATCGAAAGGACGGCAATATCGGTAGTTCCTCCACCAATGTCGACTACCATGTTTCCGCTTGGCTGGAAGATATCCATTCCCGCCCCGATAGCAGCCACTTTCGGCTCTTCTTCCAGATAAATTTTCTTGCCGCCGCTTTTTTCCGCAGCTTCCTTGATTGCCTTTTGCTCAACGCTCGTAATGTTCGTCGGGCAGCAAATCAGGATGCGCGGCTTCGATAAAAAGCCTTTCACGTCAAGCTTGTTAATAAAGTACTTCAGCATCGCCTCCGTCACATCGAAGTCGGCGATTACCCCGTCCTTCAACGGTCGGATTGCAACAATATTGCCAGGTGTACGCCCAACCATGCGGCGAGCCTCTTCCCCTACGGCAAGAACACGGTTTGTATTTTTATCAATGGCAACGACGGATGGTTCATTCAGTACGATTCCCCGGCCCTTTACGTGAATAAGCACGTTGGCCGTTCCAAGATCTATCCCTATATCCCTTGCAAACATTGCTTTTTTCTTCCTCCTCGAAAACGGATTCCACATACTGTCCTAATTTTGTATTGTATCATAACGGTTCCGTTTTCCATACCTTTTCCGGGAGGTTCTGCAGAATTTTGGCGAAATTTGTTGCATTTTTATGAAAGATGGCTATTTAACGGGCTCACTTTCCGCATCTTCCTTCTGGTATTTCATTTTCGTTGCTTCCCCGCCCCGCAAATGGCGGATTGATTTATGGTAATCAAGGATCTCCTTCACTTCATTTGCAAGCTCCGGGCTTATTTCCGGCAATCTTTCTGTTAAATCTTTATGGACCGTACTTTTGGATACGCCGAACTCCTTCGCAATCACGCGAACCGTCTTCCTCGTCTCCACGATATACTTTCCAATCTTGATTGTTCTCTCTTTGATGTAATCGTGCACACCACTCGCCCTCCCTTAGGTTGGATGTGAGAAGTGTGAAATGAGACCCGTTATCACTTCGACGAATTCTGCCTTCCGCACCTATGAACCGGCGCGGCAGATGGCGGCCTTTTTCACAAAAAAAGCCCTGCCCTCTGGCCCTGTGAGGTCTAAACAAATCCCTGGCTAAATACACATTCTCCTCAAAACGACTCTTCACCTCAAACACTCTCTTGTACAGGTTTGATAACAGTTTATTAGCTTGGATAGGCGAATATGCACACCGGACAAGGAGTACCGGGAAGTTTTTGTAAAAAGGGGACAATGCACACCGTTCACCATCACGCTTTTGTTCCCCGAACACGAGCGATTCCAAGGAAAAAGCAGCCAAAAACAAGGAAATTTCCACAAAAAGGGCAAGCCCATCGGATAGGTAGGATATTTTCCTTTTTAGAACTCAATTTGATACAATAACCGTAGGTCTTTAAGTGCCCAGCTTAACAGGGCAGAAAATTCTACTTGCCAAACACAGGAGGATACGATGACTAAACTAAAATTTGCAATACTTGGATGCGGAAGAATTTCATACAAACATGTCGAAGCATTGATTAAAAACAGCGAGTATGCCGAATTGGTCGCAGTGTGCGATATTGATGAGAAACAGGCTGTGGGGCGGAAGGAACAGTACGAAGCTGGAATCCAGGGCTCTAACGTGAAGGTTTATACGGACTACATAGAAATGCTTGAAAAAGAGCAGCTTGACGTCGTCACAATCGCGACAGAGAGCGGCTACCATGCCAAGCATGCCATCGACTGCATGAACAGCGGCGCCCATGTGCTTGTTGAAAAACCAATGGCGCTTTCCGTAGAAGACGCGGACAATATGATTGCGGTCGCAAAAGAAAAAGGCAAGAAAATTTGTGTGTCCCACCAGAACAGATTCAACCCTCCAATCCAGAAGCTTAGAAGGGCGATCGAGGAAGGGCGCTTCGGCCGTATTATGAGCGGAACAGCACGGATCCTCTGGACACGCGACATGAATTACTATAAGCAGGCCCCATGGAGGGGAACTGCCGCACTGGATGGCGGGACTTTGATGAACCAGTGTATCCACAACATCGATTTGTTGCAGTGGATGCTTGGCGGCGATGAAATTGAGCGGATCCACGCCGAGCGGGAAACATTCCTTCGCGATATCGAAATGGAGGACTTCGGCGCTATCCTGATCAGATTCAAGAACGGTTCAATTGGAATTGTCGAAGGCAGCGCCGTCGTCTATCCGAAAAACCTCGAAGAAACGCTGAGCATTTTTGGCGAAAAAGGAACGGTTGTCATTGGCGGCCTTGCAGTCAATGAAATCAAAACATGGCAATTTGCCGATGAACGTGATTACGACAAGGAAGATACAAGCACTGATATCGACAGCGTCTACGGAGAAGGCCACACGCCGCTCTACAAAGACTTCATCGATTCCATTAATGAGAACAGGGAACCCCTTGTTAACGGGGAAGAAGGCAAAAAAGCGATGGAAATCATCCTGCGCGCGTATGAAGTTTCACCGAAATAAGGAAGACAAAAACACAGCCGGCGCGGCTGTGTTTTTTGTTTAACGGAAGATTAGGATATCCCTATGTCACTATTAGGAAGGCTAGCGTATCTTCTATCTCCATGCTTCCTCCAGTGTTTCGCGGAAAAGTTGGTTCAGCTGTTCAGTCGGGTCCTCAATTTTGACATTGAGTGTTTTGGCATATGCTTCTAGGCGGCTAATTTCCTCCTCAATGAAGTGATTGATCGCCTCAATCCTCGGCTCCAGGTCAAGTTCATCCCCGGCGATTTTCCGCTTCAGCAAAATCATCACTTCTTCCTTTAGGACGCCATTTGGAAGAATATCTTCGACGAGCTCCTTAAACTCCATCGGCGGGATTGTATTGTATTTTTCAATCCAGTTTGCCGCCAAGATCGGACGAAGCACATAAAAATACTTTTTGATTTTAACGGAAGCACCCTGCAGATAATCCCGATAATTTCCCTTCGCCATATTGAGATAATGGTGGATTCCGGAAGCTGCCGAGTAAATGCTTCCGCTCAGATCCCTTAATTTATCGATTGCTGTACCTGCTTGGTAATAGACAATGCCGGAACGGAGCCATTCGAGCAATGGAGGGTTGGACTTACGGAACAGCCTCAACGCCTTCGCCAGCTCCCAGCCGCTCACATCGAGCAACTCATCAATCGGAATGGAAATGGGATCATGCTTCGGAATTTCAATCACGTCCCTCCCAGGGTCAATCGATAAATACCAGTCCTTCTGGTGAATATAGATAAACCGGACATCGTAGTCGCTGTCCTGGGACGGAATCCCCCACGCCCGGCTCCCGGACTCACAGGCAAACAAAATTTTGATATTGTAGTCTTTTTCAATGGTTTCAAGAACGTTAAGGATATGGTCTCTCAAAATGGCTCCCTCCTAGTTTCAAAAAAATAGCGTTTTTGTCTGTATCAGCGGACGTGGACGATTTTTTCAGCATTTGAGCGCGGTTTATCAGTAAACATGCTTGGGTTATCAGCAGTTGGGTGCGATTTATCAGCAAATGCGGATGGAGTATTAGAATTTGAGCAGTGTTTATCGTAAACGCGACTCTGATATCAGCAATTGGACGGGGTTTATTAGCAAATACGTTTGGATTGGCATTGGCCGGGTTTATCTGCAAAAGTACATGGGCTTTGAGTATTGAGCGCTTTGATCACCGAACGCGCTTGGGCAATCCATAATTTGGCGCTCTATCAGCATTTGGATAGATTTTATCATTAAATGCGCATGTTTTATCAGTAATTGGACGGGGTTTATCAGCAAATGCAAGCCATTTATCAGCGAATCACAGCGGTTTATCAGCATTAGGGGATTTCCCCTTCCAGGCTGGAATTTTTACTAGTATAACAAAACCAGGGGATTCAGTCCCCTGGTTCACTAGTATAAATATTTTGATTGCCTTATAGACTGTCAAGACCGTTTCGGCTTGCAAACTCACTTAAAACAGTCCTGAGAAACGCCGTCAAGACCATTTCACGACGCAAACACTTTCAAAACGGTCTTTAGAAGCCCTGTCAAGACCGTTTTACCTTTTAAACACTCTTAAAACGGTCTTTAGAAACTCCGTCAAGACCGTTTCACGACGCAAACTCTATCAAAACGGTTCTAGATTCAAATTGCCAAGATATTAATTCTCGCTTTTACCCAAGCGCCCCGATCAAAACCTTCACTGCTTCAAGCAAGTCCCTGTCGCTCCAGGATGGCATCGTTTTTTTCCCAGCGACGGCAAGCTCATGGGAAGCGGGAATATGGACGAAACCAGCCGGTACCTTCTTGCCTGCTTCGGCTAGTTCGTGAAGCACGGCATACATGACATTGTTGCATAGGTACGTTCCAGCGGTATTGGAAATCTCGGCGGGAAAGCCGCTTTCCTTCAACGTATTTACCATTCGCCTGATTGGAAGGGTTGAAAAGTAGCCGTCCGGCCCGCCCTCGATAATCGGAGCGTCCTCAAGCACGACACCATTGTTGTCTGCGGCTCCGTCACGGCAGTTAATCGCAAGCCGTTCCGGCGTGATTGATGAACGCCCGGCAGCGAGCCCAAGCGAGATGACTGCGTCCGGCTCCTCCGCGCGCATTTTTTCCAAAAGCCGCCCGGCAGATGAGTTATAGTCCACAGGCAAAAGCAAGCCTGTAATTTGGTAACCGCTAATTTCCTGCCCGTCCAAAGCGGTTACAATCTTTTCCGTCGGATTGATCGGAAAGGACAAAAACGGCTCAAAGCCAGTCAAAAGCAATTTCTTCACTTATAAACCCTCCTCTACCAGCTGGCAATGCTGCCATCGGTCCGATGCTCGGTACCGCCCGTCAGCACGCCTGTCTGCGGGTCCCGGACGATAATTTGCCCGCGCCCGAAGCCTCCTGAATCATAGGCCACCGAAACTGCATGCCCTTTGGCGGCAAGCTGTTGGATAACATAATTCGGAAACTCATGCTCTACATCGACCCGAAGCCCCTCGATCCATTGCCAACGCGGTGCATCCAGGGCAGCCTGCGGGTTCAGGCCGAAATCGACCATATTCATAACGACCTGTACATGCCCTTGCGGCTGCATGAAGCCCCCCATCACGCCAAACGGGCCAATCGCTTCCCCGTCCTTCGTCAGAAAGCCCGGAATAATCGTATTGTAACTCTTCTTGCCCGGCTGCAGGCAGTTCTCATGATTTGGATCAAGCGAAAAATCGACGCCGCGGTTCTGCATGGCAATCCCGGTTCCAGGCACCACAATCCCCGAGCCAAAGCCCATATAATTGCTCTGGATAAAAGAAACCATGTTCCCTTCCCCATCGGCTGTTGCGAGATAGACAGTGCCTCCTTTTGGAAGGCTGCCTGGCTCAGGCACCTGTGCTGTTCCCTGAATATTCGCACGGGCATTTTTCGCGTATTCTTCCGATAAAAAGTCATCCACTTTCGCCCTCATCGTGCGTGGGTCGGAAATATAGGCTTTTCCATCCGCGAACGCCTGCTTCATCGCTTCAAGCTGGATATGGATGGCATCCGGGCTTTCCCGGTGCGTAAAATTGTATTCTTTTAAAATATTCAACGCCATCAGGGCAATCAGACCCTGCCCATTCGGGGGGATTTCCCAAACGTCATACCCCTTGTAATTGACGGAAATTGGTTCGACCCATTCCGCCTGGTAGGCCGCTAGATCCGATTCGTCAAGGAAACCACCGGCTGCTTTTGAAGCAGCAGCAATCTTCTCAGCGAGACCGCCGCGGTAGAAGCTTTCCGCCTTTGTCTCCGCAATCTCCCGCAGTGTGCTGGCATGGTCGGGCGACTTCCACATCTCCCCTGGCTCCGGCGCCCTGCCGTCTGGCGTAAACAACTTGAACCACTCATCAAATTCCGGCCCATTCAGCCTAGTTTGAAAAATTTTGTGTGCCCTCGCCCAGTACTTCGCGGTGATTGGCGACAATGGGAAACCATTTTCGGCATACTCGATGGCGGGACGGAGAACCTCTGTTAGAGGCAGCCTCCCAAATCGTTCGGACAGCATCGCCCACGAAGACGGTACCCCTGGAACGGTAACAGGAACCCATCCGGCCAAAGGCATTTTTTCATGCCCAAGCTGTTTGACTTTGTCGATTGAAATGCTTGCAGGCGACGGCCCGCTCCCATTCAAGCCGAATAGCTTGTTCTGTGTCCAGACGAGCGCGAACGCATCCCCGCCAATCCCGTTTGACGTCGGCTCAACGACAGTCAGGCAGGCAGCTGTAGCAATCGCCGCATCAATCGCATTCCCTCCCTGCTGAAGAATGCGCAGCCCGGCCTGGGCCGCAAGCGGCTGCGATGTGGCAACCATTCCGTTTCTCGCAATCGCCGCCATCCGGCGTGATGCAAATGGATAATTTAATAGTGACAAACCCTTTTCCCCCCGGCAATAGAACATAGTTTTTTAGAAACATTGCCTTCTGTTTACACTCGGAGCCATGGTTTATTTCGGTAAAAATGGAATTACTTCGTTACACGAAAAGTATACCAAAAGACCCTTTCAGCTGTCTAAAGGTTCTGAAAAATAGAAAACAAAAATTTTGCTATTTTTATAATTGGAAAATTATTTTATACTAAAATTGCAATTAAACTCCGAAAGGGCACACCTGGGGAAACCCGGCGCCGCAAAGCTATAGGGGCTTCGACTAACAACGGTCATGCCAGCCAGCTGCCGAAGAGCTAAGAAGGTTCGGATAAACTTCTTAATCTCCCTTCGGTTTTAATTGTAATAAAATCATGGGAGAGAAAGAGATGAAGAAATTTGTATTTACCGCCGCATTGGCGGCAACCCTTGCGTTTGGGACAACCGCCAGTGCAAGCGCAGAGCTTGAAGGCACGGCGGGAACGACCCCTGACCAGTTCCTTTATAGCTTCGACCAGCTTTTTGAGGACCTGAGGCTATTTTTTACGTTTGATTCGGAAAAGGAAGCTAGCCTGTTGATGGAATTTGCAAAGGAACGCCTGGCGGAAGCAGCTTTGATGACTACTAGCGAAAAGACGGAATTTGTAAGTGGCGCGGTCGCGGATTATGTCAAACTCTTGGAATCGGCCAAAGAAACAGTTTCTGAGGTTATCGCCGATGAAGATGCTTCGGATGAATTGAAAGAGGAATTAACAAACAAACTCGAAGAAACGGCTGAACTTGACGAGGTAGTTGAAGGCCAGCTTGAAGAAGAAGAGCTGGAAGAGGCAGCAAAGGTTATTGACGATGCTTATTTGGTCGCGAACGTTGTCAAAGGCTTCGATACGGAAACAGTCAAGGAGCTCCGCACAAAGGAATTCGGCTATGGGGAAATCACAAAAATAATCTCTCTTTCAGAACTAAGCGGCAAAACGATTGAAGAGTTAACAGCTTTGCTGGCAGAACAGGACATCGATGAAGTCATGGCCGACCTTGGTGTTACGATGAACCAAATCAAATCTATCGTCCTTGATAAAAAAATTGCATACCTGGAAAATTCACTTGCGGAAGCAGGAGAAAATGAAAATTCCAAACAGGTAAAAAAGCTTGAAAAGAAACTCTCAGTCTTGACTGCCAAAAAAGAACGATTTGCCGCGAGGGACGAAGAGAAAGAGGATGACGGGCAGGAAAGTGAAACACCTGCAGAATCCGGAGAAACCACGGATGGGGAACAAGCTGAGGATAACGGCGGTACTCCGGCTCCTGCAAATGAAGAACAAACTGGAAGCGGCCAGGGTACCTCCGGTGAAGAAACATCCAACGATGCAGCTTCTGATAAAGTAGCCGAAACGGCCGATAACGAAACCACTGAGACGCTGACAGCAGCTTCTGCTTTGTCCAAAAAAGAAATAGCTGTAGTCACTTCTTCAGTCGCGAAAAAAGAAAAGCCGGCAAAACAGACTCCTGATACTGTTAAAAAGGACAGCGGGACTGGCAAGGCATCCGGAACAGTGAAGAAGGAAAGCGCGTCTGCCAAAAATGAAAAAGAAAACGTAAAGGCGCAGCCCCCTTCGCAAACCGCCACAGAAACAGATGCGCTGAATAAAAAGGCAAACGAACCTGCACAAAAAGAAAAAGCGGCTGAGGAATCAAAAAAGCCAGCTGATTCAGGCCAAAAAGGGAAAGAAACCTCTGAACAAGCTAAAGAGGAAAAAACAAAAGACGAAGCACCCGGCGGCTCTGATAAAGGCCAACAGCAAAAGCCTGAAAAAGAAGCGAAAGAAGAGAAATCCGAAAAAGAAAATGCAAAACAAAAAGGCGGGAAATAACCCGCCGCCTCAGAGGCACCATCCAAAAGGGTGGTGCTTTTTTAATGTTTTCAAAAACCCGAGCATAAAAGGACTACTGTTATTAACGATTTAACGTACTGTAGTATTCTATCTTTTCAAAATAATGCTCTATTAATCAAGCTCAAGATGGAAAGCATACTGTTCCCCAATCCTGCCCATAATCCTTCTGCCCCGGTCGACGAAACCGGACTTCCGATAAACGTGTTGCGCGGCGACGTTGGCGTGGTTCACCGCAAGGATTATTTCCGTTTTATCAGGAAAATTCTGTTTAACAAATCCGCCAAGCTGCCGAAGAGACAGTGTAGCGATCCCGAGGCCCTGATAGCTGCTGTTAATCGAATAGGCCCTCAGCAGGATGTCTTCCTTATTCTCCGTAAACTTGGCAATCCCTTCTCCTTCATGCAGGACGAAAAACCCGGCAGGCTCACCGTTGTACATAATCACGACAGGATGCCTGCCGCTCTCCTCCTCGCATGCTTTTAACGCCTCCAAAGGCATCGCCGTGAACTTCTGCTGCTCCTCAGGCAATAAATACCTTTCAAAATAAGCGCGATGCCGATCGTTATAAAATTCCAGTGCCACCGCTTCAGCTGCTGTCCTTTGCTCCAACTGTGAATCCCCTCTTTAAGTCAATTTGCTGTTTGTTCCTTACGTGCGTTCCCTTCGGTGCACTAGGCTACTTTTTGATTTTCCCTTGTGAACCGCCCGCTAACTTTTCTGCGCTTAATGAATGTACTGTCCCTACCTTTTCTGGACTTTCATTAGCTCCTTACTCTTTCTGCGCTTCAATAAAGATGTTTTTGACGAGCTTGACAGGGATTTGCGAGCCGCCGCGCTTTTGGACATTTTCAACGAGCATGGCGACGAGCATATCCCCGGCATCGGCATTATAGGCGACAAACCAGCCGTTCTCTTTGCCAGTTTCGCCTTGGGTGGCCTTGATCTCGGCTGTGCCCGTTTTCCCTGACAAAGGATAGCCTTTTATTTCCGCCGCGCGAGCTGTCCCGCCCGGATCGGATACAACCTTCCGGAGAGCCGTACCCACCGTTGCAGCAGCTTCCGTAGTGATTGCCTGTTCCTTCAGCACTTGCCCATGCTGGTCATCTAGAAGAAGGATAGGTTTAATCATATTCCCGCCGTTCAGGAATGGCGTGTATGTTGCCGCCAAATGGACGATATTCATCTCCAGCTGCGCTTGTCCATAGCCGGCGTCAGCAAGCAGGATATCCTTATCAAGCGAACCTAGCTGCGAAGCCTGAAGGGGGAACGGATAGCCGAAATCTTCCTCGAACGCAAACTTCTTCATTCCTTCGCTAAAGCCCTCTTTGCCAAGCTTCAGCGCTGTCTGCGCAAAATAAATATTGTCAGAGAACACAAGCGCGCGCTCAAGATTTACATTAGCGGCCTCATGCACCCGTGTGACAAAATACCCTCCCCACGAGGCGTCCTTCTGCCATTTCAGGCCTTTTACGTTCATGACATCCGCCGGATTAGTGGCATTCGCCGTCAGTGCCGCCCCTGCGACAATCGGCTTGATGACCGATCCCGGCGCGAACTTCTTATTGAACCGCGTATTAAGCGGCTTATTCGGATTATCATCGAGCGCTTTCCATTCAGCAGCCGACATCCCGAATACCACCTGGTTCGGGTCAAAGGACGGGGAGCTGACAAGCGCGAGCGTCTCCCCTGTTTTTGGGTTGATGGCGGCCACGGCCCCAGCTTCACCCTTCATCTGATCGGTAATCTTCATCTGCAGCTCCGCATCGACCGTAAGCTTGACTGGCTGCCCGTCCACCACCGGCTTTTCTGCAAGAACCTCCTGCCCACCGTCTTCCTTGTTAATCACAATTTGGACTCCAGGCTCGCCACGAAGCTGTTCCTCATACACCTGCTCAATGCCGCGCTTGCCAATGATGTCCCCGCTGGAATAGCCCTTGCCCTCCAGCTTCTCAAGCTCCTCGGCTGTCACTTTGCCGACATAGCCGACAAGATGGGCTGCCGCTGCCCCATACGGATAAATCCTCGACTCAACCTTCTTCGTCTGGACAGGCTTAAGCTTGATCAATTCCGCGATTAACGCCTCATCGTTCATTGAAACCTTTTTAAGCGGCACGAAGTAGTCCGGCTTTACCCAGCTGGCCTTTACCTGCTTTTCAATGCTCTCCGGCGCCATATTGAGCAATTTCCCGAGCTGGGCCAATGTTTCCGCTTCCTGCCCTTCCATATCCTTTGGAACGACACCCACCTCATACACAAGCCCGGTCGTCGCCAGCGGATTCCCCGTCCTGTCAAAAATCTCGCCGCGTTCAGGGGCTTGCGTCGACAGGGAGATTTTATCCCCCTTCCTAAGCTGAGGGAAAATATAAGTTGTATTCCAATCAACATACCAATCTTCTTTTTTGTCCCGCTCCTCCTTCACGAGAAAGGCATCATGGCCGAACTCAATCGGTCCGGCGATGCTGTCCATACTTGCCGTAAAGCCGTATGTAGCTTCTTCGCCTTCCTTCTGCTTATCCTCTTTCGGCTTCGTAAAACTCACCTTCAAATTGCTGATCTGTAGGTCGCCATAAATCTTTTTATATCGTTCCGTAAAATCCTGTTTACTGATGGATGCTTTTGCTTCCGTGGACAGATACGAGTACATTCCGCCAAAATCCTGATTATTCCACAGCTTCACGTAGTCGGAAAATCGGTCCGCCGGGTCGGGTTTTTTCTCCGTACAGCCTGCCAGGACGGCTGCCAGAATCAGAGCAGAAACAATCATGAACAGCTTTTTCATCACCCATCCCCCTTTTCATTTTGTCTCATTTTACCATAGGTTAGGGAAATTTCTGAAGGAGGACACTTTGCGTGCAGATTGTTACAATGAACGGGTTTTAGGGCGTGGGCCAATTTTTCACAAAAAAAAGAGAGGGTTTATCCCTCCCTATTTCAACGTATGATTATGAACTTTTTTTATCTCCGGATTTGTCAGAAGAGTCGCCGGACGGCTCATTGAGTTCGTCTTCAGCGGATTCGGCATCTTCTTCATCAACAGGGGCGTTGCTTTCCCCTTCACCCTCGGCTGCTTCTTTCTTTTTGGAGGGGTCAGCGGTCTCGCTATTTTGGAGCGAGCTAAGCGGCTTGTCGAAATAGTCAGCCGGATTGACCGCTACGCCGTCTTTGCGGATTTCAAAATGGACGTGCGTACCGCCTTTTTGGTTTACCTGGCTTTGGCCAGCTGCGGCAAGTACCTGCCCTTTATCAACCTGTTCGCCAACCTTGACCTTGATGTCTTTCACGGACTGATACTGTGTTACAATACCTTTGTCATGCTGGATTTCGATTACATTGCCGAGCAGCGAATCTTCCTCGACCCTTGTAACCGTACCGCTTAGTGATGCTGTGACATCAAATCCGGAACCATCCTTCATCGCAAGGTTAAGGCCGGTGTTTGGAACATAGATGTTGTTGTGGACGACCAATGCTTCCTGCTGCTCTTTCGGATCGGCGGAGTTATCATAGAATTTTTTCTGGATGACCGCGTTCTCCTTGTTTGCGACCGGCATCGCGAAGTTCTCAAGCGATTTGTTCACCTCAAGGGCGGGCTCGTTAAACTTCTTCTTGGCGTTTTCAGTAGTTTTGTAATTGTACTTTTCCGCTGAATCGCCGCTCATTTGATACCAAAGGACACCTGTCAGAATGATTGCCGCACTTGCAATGTAGACTGCCGGTACTACCCAGCTCTTTTTAAGAAAACGTTTAAAACCTCGAGAAGATTGCTTTTTTTCTTCCTCTCTCATTATCATCACCTCAGCAATCATTCTGAACACAATGGTAGAATTATATACATTGCCACACAAATTTTTGGAATATTTTTTGTCATTAGGCGAACTTTTATGCATCATGAAGGAGGATTTTTATGAAATTTGTTCTTAAATGGGTGGCCAGGCTGCTCCCTTTCATCTATATGGCCATGATTTGGGTCATGTCCAGCCTGCCAAGCAACCACTTCGTCGAGCTCCCCGACTCGTCCCTAGACCGGTCAATCAAGGAATCGCTCCACCTGATTGAATTCGCGATTCTTTACATATTGTACGTCCTTGCCGTACTTTCTGGGAAAATAAAGTTCAAGAGAAGTGTGAATATGCTCCTCGCGGCCGCTGCGGCCCTTTACGGGCTCACGGATGAAATCCACCAGTCGTTCTACCCCTACCGCTCCGCATCGCTATTTGACCTCTTTAAAGACGTCCTGGGGGTTGCTGTAGTCTACTACTTTGTGGATGGCGCTTTGTTCAGAGGGAAGTTTAAGAGACTGGGGAGATTGCTTTTGAAATGGAAGGAGTCCATGCAACGCTGAGGCGGTTATTACTAAACATAGAAAACAATAGCTGAATAGGAAGCACGGGATAGAGGCAAGGGTCGGAGTTATTCCATCTCACCATCTATCCTTTTTAATTTGCAATTTAATGCACTTTGCTTGTATCTATATTTACCCCGCATATCTTCCATCGAGGTTCAATTGAAAATTGCTGTTTATGTTAAGTTCCATGCGCACTATAGTACGCATGGAGTTTCCTTAGGAGAACTTTATCCGGGTGTTCGGCATTATTACCCGGGTATTCGGCATTATTATCCAGGTATTCGGCATTATTACCCGGGTGTTCGGCAATATTATCCTGGTATTCGGCATTATTATCCGGGTATTCAGCATTATTATCCGGGTGTTCGGCAATATTATCCGGGTATTCGGCATTATTTCAGGGTGATAAAAGGTGAACAACCAGCAACAAAACAGAAAAGCCGGCCCAAGAAACAGGCCGGCTTCCTAACAACGTTGTATTATTTCCTCGCAGATGCCGTAATAGTAGCAAGCAGGCTATCGGCGGGGCTGATTTCAATTCCTTTATAGTAGTATTTGACGATTTGCTGATAGGATTTTCCCTCGGCCGCCATGCCGTTGGCTCCATATTGGCTCATTCCAACCCCGTGGCCAAAACCGCGGGTCGTGATGATGATTTCATTTCCACGCCGCTGCCACGAAAAATCGGAAGACCTAAGCTCGAGCTCCTCGCGTATTTTCCTCCCGCTTAGCACTTTGCCATTGAAATCCACCTTGCTGATTCGGTTGCCAGCTGTACGGCCTGTTATTTTACCGATTGTTTTAGAATTGCCCAGCTTTACGCCAAGCCTTCTTTCAAATTCGGGAACGGGAATGCTTACCCTGTCTTTAAACTTTGGTGATTTCCGATCCCAAGGGCTTTCCACGCTCCGCAAGTAAGGAAAAGCATTTTCCCAGTATTCTTCTGAGTTCTCAGTGAAGCCATTGCTGGTTGAAAAAAATGTTGCCGTAATTGCCTTTCCATTATATGTGAGGATTTGTCCGTCTGTTGAACGGACCGCTTCAGCTATTTTCTTCTTTTTCCAGCTGTAATCCCTGCCCCATATCCTTTTCAACTCGGCATCGCTTTTATAAACTTGATGGATTTCGGTATCGCTTACCTGCGCCCCTTCCGGAAGGCCGGTTTTTTCCTCTGCCATCAGTTGTTTGACAATGTACGTCCGCGCCGCAAGCGCCTGTGCCTTCAATGCTTCCTCTTCAAATTCAGCAGGCATTTCAGCGGCTACGACTCCTTCCAGGTACTTGTTCAGAGGCAGCTTCTCTACCTTTTTTAACCCAGTCCTGTATACTGTGATTTCCGCTGCCGCATCGGCTTCTTGTCCGTTTTCCTCAACTGGGGCTTTTTGCAGGTTTTCACCTATGCTCCCATCCACCCCCTTGTCCTTGTAGGGAAGAACAAGCAATGCCGGGATTACAAGCGTTACCGCAAACAGGAAAGATGCTAGTGCGATGATCGATTTCATATTTTTCATGAACGAGCCTCCATTTGAAAAGTAAACGGCCGGCATAGCCGGCTCCGCTTCAATAAAACATATGGCAATGGACAGGCAGTTATGACTGGAAATTGGCTTATGTATCCGTGCAACGCCATGAGTTTGTTTACCTTTTAATACAAGCCGAGTCTTGGTTTTTCGCCACGTTAAAAGAAAAGCCGAAGCAAGGCATCTGTCAGACATCTGACAGCCCTTCCTTCGGCTTCCTCGTAATCGGCTCTATATAATGGCGATTAATAAAAAACAAATTATGCATTCAAATCAGTAACAAGCGTTTCCTCTTCCGTGAAAACTTCTACTGGATCAGATACGCGCTCTACATCGGCTCCAAGCGCCGCAAGCTTTTGATGGAAATTTACGTAGCCGCGGTCGAGGTGCTTCAATTCCGTTACCCTGGTAACACCTTCAGCTACCAGTCCAGTAAGGATGAGAGCAGCTGCCGCGCGAAGGTCTGTTGCCGCGACTTCCGCTCCTTGAAGGTTCGATTTACCCGGAATAATAACGGATCGCCCTTCGATTTTTATATCAGCGTTCATACGACGGAATTCTTCAACATGCATAAACCTGTTTTCAAAAACGGTTTCGGTGATCATTGAGGTGCCCTCCGCACGGAGAAGCAGCGCCATCATTTGTGATTGCATGTCGGTCGGGAAGCCTGGATGCGGCATGGTTTTAATGTCGACCGCCTTGAGCTGATCGGTACCAATTACCCTGACACCGTCCTCTTCCTCGACAATGGTAATCCCCATTTCCTCCATTTTCGCAATCAATGATGATAAATGTTCAGGAACAGCCCCCTGAACAAGGACATTTCCGCCAGTGATTGCAGCGGCTACCATGAATGTCCCAGCCTCGATTCGGTCCGGAATAATCGCATGATCCGCGCCGAACAATACATCCACACCTTCGATTCTGATCGTGCCTGTTCCTGCGCCGACCACTTTTGCGCCCATCTTATTCAAAAGATTGGCCAGGTCGACAATCTCTGGTTCCTTCGCCACGTTTTCAAGGATCGTGGTGCCTTCAGCAAGCGTTGCAGCCATCATGATATTTTCGGTAGCTCCTACACTCGGGAAATCGAGGTAGACTCTCGCGCCTTTCAAGCGGCCATCAACTTCCGCTTCAATAAATCCGTTTCCGACTTTTACCTTCGCACCCATCGCTTCAAAGCCTTTCAGGTGCTGGTCAATCGGGCGCGAACCAATCGCGCAGCCGCCCGGCAATGCAACGCGGGCCCTGCCATTGCGGGCCAACAACGAACCCATTACCAATACTGAAGCACGCATTTTCCGAACATATTCGAATGGTGCCTCCTCTTTCAACTCTCTGGATGCATCTACTACAACTTGATTATTTTCAAACACGACTTCTGCGTTTAAATGGCGTAATACTTCGTTGATCGTATATACATCGGAGAGAGCCGGGACATCACGTATAATGCTTTTTCCATCACTGGCCAACAATGTTGCAGCGAGTACAGGCAGTACAGAATTTTTGGCACCCTCAACCCTGACAGTTCCATTCAGCCTATTTCCGCCGCGGACGATGATTTTTTCCAAGTGTATTCCCCTCCGCGTCCAAGTTCACTATATTAATATTCAATCGTAATGATGGGGGTTCCGACTGTTACAGCCGCATACTTTCCCCCTGTCGAGCGAACAGCAATTTGTACATTCATTCCATTTTCAAAAGTGTCGGTAAACAATGGCGAAAACGCCGAAATTGAGATGAAATCTTTTTCCCTGATTGCCTCGGTTTCAACGGCATTTAATCGTTTCATTATGCGATTTGTTTTTAGGGATAAAGCCTTTTCCATTCTATCATCGAAAATGCCACTGATACAAGAGAAAATTGGCGGTTCGCCTCGAAATATGTCATCCATGCGATCCTTGAATACACCATTCGCAAAAAAGGCCGCACTTTCTCCATTCCATTCTCCGCCCGCGACTCTATATATTATATACGCATTTGCCTTATGGGGTGTGCGGGTCGAACTAATTTGAAGATATTCCCTGCCGTAACCGGATGCAGGGGATTCAGCCGCCGCTTCCCATTTCCCGCCGGTTGCCGAAAAAGACCATTCCCAGCCTGGGAACTTGTCCTGAAGCCGCTCAGCATACTCCTCCAATTTCCCGGGTGAATCGGAGTCCTCAATTATTTCCCGTGAATAAACCGTCCACTCCTTAAGCAAACTATCTTCGGCTTCCAATACAGCCGCAAGCTTAATTAGTTCCGGTGCACTGTCAGCTACAATCGTTCTATTCCCATGTTCAAACAGTACAAAACCAATAATGGCAAAAATTGATAAAGCTAGCTTTGATTTCATGTGCCGATCCCCTTCCCCTCATTAACATTTTTACCAAGGGGTTGTGGGGCATACATGGGAATTCCCGTCACTTTTAGACAATGTGCAGACAAACCGCGAAATTTGTAAAATAATGCACAATAATGATTGTACTCAAAATTAGCCGGCTTGAACACATGTATTAAGTCCTATATACCAGGCTAAAAAGCAAATTTTATAAAACCCTTTCACAATGAAAAGTCCACTTTATACAAAAAGGCCACGAAAAGTCACTTTTCCGGCCCGTTTTTTAAATTTTAGAAAAAAAGAACTGTAGAAGCGGCCTGGCCGTTAATCAAATATAGCCGGCAGCTGGCGGGAAAGTAGAAGGTAATCGAGGAAGAAATTGCTCACAGTGGTACCAATGGCAATTGCCAGCAATATGTATAAAACCCTGGCCTGCAGTACACGGTTTGCCCTTAATAGTTTTTCAAAATTCAATGCCTGGATTGCCCACCATGCCAATGTGATGCACAAAAGATGTACCAGAATCCCAACCAATGCGCCCGTTCCGAGATCAGAAATCAATAAAACGCCCCCTTCGCATGCTTTATGTGCCATGCTGGATGAGCATGAGGCACTTAGAGAAATCCTTGCAAAACAAAAGGAAAAATTTAGGTGATTCCCCTTGTCTGTTATTATTTAGTGTGAAATAATCATTCATGATATGATAGTAGAAAAGCTTCTATCTATAGCCTCTCCCATACTATTGTATGGATAGCCGGAGGGAAAAGCAATCTTTTCACCCGCCTCCCTGAAAGAGGGGAAAATGCAAAAAAATAATTTGGTATGAAGGTGATTTTTATGAAGAAGGTAAGAAAAGCGATTATCCCGGCCGCTGGGCTTGGAACCCGCTTTTTGCCTGCGACAAAAGCAATGCCAAAGGAAATGCTTCCGATTGTCGACAAACCAACAATCCAGTATATCGTTGAGGAAGCAATCGAATCCGGCATAGAGGATATCATTATCGTTACCGGCAAAGGCAAAAGGTCCATTGAAGACCATTTTGACCATGCATTCGAACTTGAGCAAAACCTGCTTGAAAAGGAAAAATTCGAGTTGCTTGAAAAAGTCCAGGCCTCATCAAATATGGTGGATATCCATTACATACGCCAAAAAGAGCCTCGAGGGCTTGGCCATGCGGTATGGTGCGCGCGCAACTTCATTGGCAATGAGCCATTTGCAGTCCTGCTTGGCGATGATATCGTCCAGGCGGAGGTGCCCTGCCTTAAGCAGCTGATTAACCAATACAATGAAACCCTATCTTCCGTAATCGGGGTCCAACGGGTTCCTGAAACGGAAACCCATCGGTATGGGGTAATCGATCCTTTAGAAGAGTACAACCGCCGATACCAGGTACGTCAGTTCGTAGAAAAACCAAAGCCAGGGACAGCTCCATCGAATCTAGCAATCATTGGACGCTATATCCTGACCCCGGAAATATTCATGTTCCTGGATAAACATGAAATTGGCGCAGGTGGAGAAATCCAGCTAACCGATGCCATCCAAAGCCTGAATGAAATACAGAGGGTCTTTGCCTACGAATTTGAAGGTAAACGTTTTGATGTCGGGGAAAAACTGGGCTTCATTGAAACGACACTTGAATTTGCGCTGCAAATGCCTGAACTCAAAGAGGATCTGCTTGCTTTTATGAAAAAACAGATTGAACTGAATGAGAAATAATGATCAGCCGCATTCATAAATGTTTTGTGGACTGAGCAAGTAACGATAACTAGCCGCAACCAAATTCATGGGTGCGGCTTTTTTTGCGTATAAAAAAAGATTTTGTTCTGTGAAGGCGAGATTTAAAACGAAACAAAGGGCCCCCCTTTCGAAGGAGCAGCCCTTAGCTTTTTTCCCTTATATGTGTCCCCTTTGCTCATTATGCGGCTTCCTTCCCCCAAAGGTTCCCGCATATCCCTTTTTCCAGGCAGCTTCCTCCCCTCAAAGGAAGCCGCATGGCTTTCAATTCCGGCGAACTCCTTCCCCCAAAGGAAGCCACGCCTCAGCCTTCTGATAAGCCTAAAAGCCTTCAGAAAGGTACCAATAGCCCACAAAATCCCTACTTCAAAAATTCCCCGAAACCGCCAAAGTTGTTATGCAGGAAGTCCAAAGCAAGATTCGGCATAATTCCAAACAGGACGCTGGCTGCCACTGTAATGGCGAGAGCCGCTAGGATGCCCGCAGGAATCTTGAATTTAGTATCATCCGCCGCTGGACGGAAGAAGATTTGTGTCAAAATACCGAAGTAGTAAACATACGATATGACCGTGGTGGCAATCATAATTGATGCAAGAACATAATGCGGGTTATTCTCATCAATGAACGCACTTAGGAAAATGTTCATTTTGCCAATAAATCCTGCGGTACCCGGAAAACCTGCCAATGATAGGATCAAGATCCCAAAAGCAGCTGAAAGCAATGGCGCTTTCTTGTATAGGCCAGCGAAATCCTTGATATCCTCCGACCCTGCCTTTTCACTCATCAGCTGGATGATGGCAAACGCCCCGATATTCATGAACGTGTACGCCATAAGGTAGAACCACACGGCATCAAACATAAAGTAGCTAAGCGATGTAAACGCGACAAGGATATATCCCGCATGCGCGATGCTTGAATAAGCAAACAGACGCTTGATGTTCCTCTGCCTGAGTGCAACGACGTTTCCGATAATCATCGTTGCTGCAGCAAGGAATGCGATATAATCCTGCAGTTTCAGCAATAACGGCATTGATCCTGGACCCTCTGTTATCGTCATGCCAAAAACCGTAAGCATGATTCTGATTACAACGATGAATCCAGCTGCTTTGGAAACGACGCTCAGGAAAGCCGTTACCGGAGTCGGTGCTCCCTGGTACACATCCGGAGCCCACATATGGAACGGAGCCGCCGCAATCTTAAAGGAAAGTCCGACAAGAATCATGAAAAATGCGATACCCAGAAGATAGACCTGCTGGCTGGACGTGATGTTTGCAAGCGTGTTCGCAATTTCCTTAAGGTTCGTCGAGCCACCGATTCCGTACACATAGCTCATCCCAAACAAAGTGATTGCAGTGGAAATACTGCCATTAATGACGTACTTCATAGCGGATTCATTCGAATTCAGCTGATTCCTTCGTATACCCGCTAGAACATAGGAAGAAATGGACAGCAACTCCAGTCCGACAAACAGCGTGATCAAATCGCCGCTTGACGACATGATCATCCCGCCGAGAAGGGCTGTCAAAAACAGATAGAAAAATTCGCCTTTGTATTCAGCAAATCCATCCTTTGGCTCATAATGGATTGCCAACAGCATGACAAGAGCGGATCCTCCAAGAAGGATCAGTTTAAATACCTTCCCGAAGCCATCAAGCCGGTACGTATCTTCGAGAATGGACGTAACTGGCGCATCAAGCATGCCGACCAGGGAAATCCCGGCCGCAACAATGGCAGCAAGTGACACCCAGCCGAACATTTTCCTGTCGCTGCTTTTTGGCAAAAACAGATCGAGAATGGTTATAAGCGCGGCTGTACCGAGTATGATGAACTCAGGCGCCATTATGCCCCAGTTGTATGATAGCAATTCTTTGAGTTCCATAGTTCATCAACCCCCCAGCCCAAGCATGATAGTTTTAAGTGCAGATTCCAGCGGTGAGCTGAGCACACTTGGGTATACGCCAATCAGGACAATCAGGAACAGCAATGTCAATGCCGGCACATATTCAACCCCTTTTAAATCCAGGACTCCCGTAAATTCACGCTGCGGCATTCCATACGTGATCCCGAGGATTGCCCTGAGGAGATAGGCGGCTGTCATGATGATTCCTATACATCCAATGGCTGCAAGGACTGGCATTTCCTTGAATAAGCCAAGGAATGCCATGAATTCGCTGACAAATCCGGACATGCCCGGAAGGCCAAGTGATGCCATCCCACCAGCGAGCAGGATACCGGAAGCAACCGGCATGCCTTTTGCCAGTCCTCCCAAATTGGCGATGAGCGACGTATCCATACGCTCATAAAACACACCGACAAGGAAGAACAGCAATGCGGAAATGAGGCCGTGCGAGATTACCTGGAAGATTGCCCCCTGAATCCCGGCTTCGTTCAACGCTGCAAGGCCTATCAGGACAATCCCCATGTGAGAAATCGACGAATACGCCAAAACCATTTTAAAATCCGTCTGGATAAAAGCAAGGAATGCCCCATACAAGAGATTCACTACGCCAAGGATAGCCAGCAGGACGGCAAGCTGTTTGAACTGCTCCGGAAAAATGCCCATCCCGAAACGGATTAAACCGAATGCGCCAATTTTCAAAAGAATCCCCGAGTGAATCATGACAATCGCGGGAGGCGCCTGGACGTGGACACGGAGCATCCAGCTGTGCAAAGGGAATATTGGAAGCTTTATTCCAAATGCCACCAATAAGGCAATTAAAAGCCCCATTTTCGCCCCATCGGAAATCGGAGCCATCAATTGCGCATCCGGATTTGCCATAAGCTGCTCAAGCAGTTCGATATTTGATGTCCCTGTCCTCGTGAACAGGACCATGATGACAATTAACAGGACAGCCGAGCCAAGCCCGTTGTAAATCAAAAAGCTGTAAGCCGCTTTTTCTTTTTCAAAATAACCCCATTTTCCAATCAGGAAAAACATCGGAATGAGCGTTAATTCGAAGAATAGGAAGAACAGGACAAGGTTTTGCGCGGTAAAAACGCCAAGCATCCCTACTTCAAGAAGAAGGAAGAGCATAAAATACCCTTTCCACTCCTTTTTGATCATGCCTGATGCGATTGCAGCCAATGAAGCGACAACAGCCGTCAGGACAATCATCAGGAGGGAGAACCCATTAATCCCTAATTCGTAATAAATGGAAAAGTACTTCTCTCCCATTTGCTTGAAACCGCCGAACTGAATCCAATCGACCCTTGTTGAAAAATCGGCCAAATCCTTACCGGCAAGATAATGCGCATAGGCCGCCAGCGATAGGAGCAGTGCCGGCAGAGTTGCAAGGAATCCAACTAGTTTTATCGCTTTTTCATTTGTTTTTGGCAAAAATGCCAGGACGATAATGCCGAGCAGCGGGGAGAAGACCAAAATAGTCAGTATAGAAGAAAGGTTCACTACAAATACCCCCCTGTCAGCGCAAAGATGACTGTCAATACGGCTAGTCCGATAAAGGCGACCGCCGCATATGTTTGGATTTGCCCGGATTGAAGCTTAGAACCCGTTTTGGCAAATGCACGAATTGTGCCGGCAACAGCAGAAGCAATTCCTTCAACGAGGAATACATCGATATAGCGGAAGAAATGGCTAATCACTTTTGTCGGATTGATAATGGTGAGACCATAAAACTCATCAATGAAATATTTGTTGTAAAGGACGTTGTAAGCCCCAGGCGCCGACGAGCTGAGCCAGTCGCGGGACAGCGAACGCTTCCCGTACATCAGCCAGGCAAGGTAAATTCCAGCCAATGAAACAACTGTTGCCGCAATCATGATCCAGGCAGGGCCTTCAATATGGCCGTGGCCCAAAGCCGGATTCCCATCAACGAGCCAGTCACCAAGGAAGGATCCGAACCATGGCGTGTTGACATAGCCGGCCACGACTGCAAGCACACCAAGCACCATCATCGGCATTGTCATACTGGCTGGTGATTCATGGACATTCTTAACGTTCGAACGGGATTCACCCCAGAAGACCATAAAGAAAAGCCGGAACATGTAAAACGCGGTAAAGAATGCCGCAACCAGCGCGAGCAGGAATAATACGGGATGGCCGTTTTCCCAAGCGGCAATCAAAATTTCATCTTTACTGAAAAATCCTGAGAACAATGGCACACCGCTGATGGCGAGTGTCCCAATCAGGAATAGCGGGCCAGTCAGTTTCAACTTTTTCCACAAACCGCCCATTTCCTCAATATTTTGTGTATGGACCGCATGAATGACACTTCCAGCCGCTAGGAACAAAAGTGCCTTGAAGAATGCGTGTGTCATCAGATGAAACACACCGGCAACATAGCCAGCAGAACCAAGCGCAAGCATCATGTAGCCGAGCTGGCTGACCGTTGAATAAGCCAGGACGCGTTTGATGTCTTTCTGAACTAGGCCGATGCTCGCAGCAAATATCGCGGTAAAGGCTCCGATAATCGCCACCGTCAGCAACGCCGTTTTACTGGCGGCAAAAAGCGGGAACAAGGCTGCCACCAGGTAGACACCGGCCGCTACCATCGTGGCGGCGTGAATCAACGCCGAAACTGGAGTCGGGCCTTCCATCGCATCCGGAAGCCATGTGTGGAGCGGGAACTGGCCTGATTTGCCCATGGCGCCAATGAAAATCAGGATGGCAATCAGGGTAAGCATTCCAGCGGTGATGGCTCCTGCATCAACCGCGGCAAAAATTTCATCATATTCAAAGCTTTTCGTTTGCCAGAATAATAGAATCATGCCGATCAACAGCCCGACATCCCCAATCCTGGTCATGATAAAAGCTTTTTTGGCCGCCGCCTTCGCTTCTTCCTTGTAAAAATAAAACCCAATCAATAGGAAGGAACCAACTCCGACGAGTTCCCAGAAAATATAGGTTTGCAGGAGATTTGGCGATACGACAAGGCCTAGCATCGCAAATGTAAATAACCCAAGATACGCGTAAAAAACCGGAATGCGCTCGTCACCGTGCATGTATCCCTTGGAATAGATATGTACGAGACAGCTAACAAGCGACACGATAAACAGCATTAATGCATTAAGTTGGTTCACTTCAAAGCCCGCTGTTAATTGAAAATCTCCTATTGTAAGCCACACGGCCTCGGACTTGTATGTTGGCGCCGAGAACCGGTCTATAAGCACCGCCACTGACATTGCCAGCGAAGCGAGTGTCAGCGCGATTCCGACAAAGGCGCTTGCCTCTTTGAGCCGTTTACCAAATAGAAGAAGAATCAAAAACGATAAAAGCGGGAAAAGCGGTATGATCCATGCATTTTCCATCAATACACTATCCCCTTTATGAACGCGCGTTCTGATGCAGAAGTATTTCTGGCTGCGCGCCTGATTTCACCCTGCTGCACAGGGTTTCCGCAGGTGCAGGTCCCGCGGTGGAAGAATTCCGGGCAGCCTGCTCATGGTGCCGGCAGCCCACTAATCCGGAATGAATCACAGTTAGTTTTTCATAATATCCATTTCATCTATGTTTACTGTCTTCCTGTTCCTGTAGAGGGAAATCAGGATTGCCAGGCCTACCGAGACCTCGGCGGCTGCCACTGCCATCACGAACAGTGTGAAAATCTGCCCGTCAATGGAAGGGGTGATTCCATACTTGCTGAATGTAACGAGGTTGATGTTAACCGCATTCAGCATCAGTTCGATGGATATTAGAACGATTACTGTGTTCCGCTTTGTCAGGGCTCCGTAAAGGCCGATACAGAACAAAATCAGGGCAAGCGCGAGGAAGGCAGAAGCAGGAACTCCCGAGTTCATATTATTCCGCCTCCTTATCGTCTTTTTTCGCAAGAATGATTGCGCCTACAAGCGCAACAAGCAGAACAACCGAAACTAATTCAAACGGGATAATGAACCTGGAGTAAAGCGCGATCCCAATCTGCTCAGTATTGTTCACATGGAGCTCAGTTGAGCCAGGGCCAAGGTCGAGATTGTATATTCCCAGATAAAACGCCGCTGCAAATCCGGCGACGCCAAGCAGCAGGAGGAACTTTCTCCATTTCCCCGTGCTAGACTCACTTTCATCATCGTGCTTTGTAAGCATGATTCCAAAAAGCATAATAATTGTAATTGCCCCGGAGTAAATGAGAATCTGGGCCGCCGCCAAAAATTCCGCGGACAGCAGGACAAATATCCCCGCGATACTGATAAAAGTAAATACGAGAGCGACAATAATGTGGATGACCTTTGTCAGGTTCAATAAGAGCACGCCCCCGATGACTGCCACTAGCGCAAGTGACATAAAAGCCAAAAATTCACCTGAAATCATGCCTTATTCACCTTCCGAACATTCTCGTCATTTTCATCCAGCCACTCAAGGTTTTTAAAGAGGTAGTCCCGGCTATACTCGGCAAGCTCGAAATTATTCGTCATGACGATTGCTTCTGTCGGACAAACCTCGGTACATAAATCGCAAAGGATGCAAATTTCAAAGTTGATGTCATACGTATCAATAACTTTCCCCTTCTTTGTTGGGTCCGGATGTTTTTTGCCTGTCAACTGAATGCACTCTGTCGGACATATGTTGGCGCACTGGTTGCAGACAATGCACTTTTCAGGATAGAACTTCTGGATTCCCCGAAACCGGTCCGGAAGAGGAAGCGGTTTCTTTGGATATTCGTATGTGATTTTTTCCTTGGTCAGGTTTTTAAGGGTATACTTTAAGCCTTTTGCCAATCCAAGCATGTTTTTCACCCCTTTGGTGCGTGATAAAAGAAATCTGTTTTTCCTGCCGGGAATGCTAGTCGTTCCAATCCCCGTCTATTTTTAAAACAGTTCAAATAGTTCTTTGATCAATGCTGTGAGGAAGACGTTTGCCAGTGCTACCGGCAGCAATACCTTCCATCCGAATTCCATCAGTTTATCCGCCCGGAAACGAGGGTATGTTACGCGGAACCAGATCAGGATAAAGATGACTACGCTGAATTTCAGCGAGAACCAAACAGCTCCTGGGATGAAGTCCAGGATTGACAGCGGCGGAAGCCAGCCCCCAAGGAAAAGCACTGTTGTCAAAGCGCCCATAGCGAAAAGATAAACGTATTCCGCTAGCATGAAGAACGCCCAACGGAAGCCGGAATATTCGATATGGTAACCCGCGACAATCTCGGATTCGCCTTCAGGAAGGTCAAATGGCGTCCTGTTCAATTCCGCTACGGATGCGATTAAAAATACAATGAAACCAATTGGTTGAAGAAGGATATACCAGCCATTCCGCTGCGCATCAACGATATCGTTCAAGTTCAGGCTTCCTGTCAAAAGAATGATGCCTAGGACAGACATGACAAGCGGAATCTCATAGGAAATCATCTGGGCAGCCGCCCTCATACCGCCCAAAAGCGCGTATTTGTTGTTGGAGGCCCAGCCGCCGGTCACAATTCCAACCGTTGTTATGCCAGAGATGGCTATATAATATAGAAGGCCGACGCCAATATCCGCAAACTGGAATTTGTCCGTGAACGGAAGGACGGCCAATACCATGAAAGACGGTGCAAACGCAATAACAGGCGCCAGGATGAAGAGCGGCCTATCCGCCATTTTAGGTATAACATCCTCTTTAAGAAGCAGCTTCAATACATCGGCTACAGTCTGAAGGAGACCCCAGCGGCCTCCAACATGGTTCGGCCCGTGGCGCAGCTGCATGTAGCCCATTACCTTGCGCTCGGCTAGAATGCCATATGTTACGAATGCAAGCACTACCAATAGCAAAACGGTTGCAAGCAGGAAGAATATCCCAAAGTTAACAAGCCCGGGGGATGAAGTAAGTAGTTCCTCTACCATTAACCGTCCACCTCCCCTAGGACAATATCAATTGCTCCCAGAATGGCAATCATGTTCGCCAGGTTCTCCCCAACAAGCAGCTTCGAGAGAATCTGAAGATTATAGAATGACGGCCTCCTGAATTTCAAGCGGTAAGGCTCTTTTTTCCCATCACTTGCAATGTAGCAGCCAATTTCACCGCGCGGCGATTCGATCCGCACATACGCTTCTCCTTTTGGCGCCTTGATGATTTTCGGGACTTTGGCAAGGATTTCCCCGCCTTCAGGAAATTGTTCGCATGCCTGCTCCAAAATTTTAAGTGATTCCTCGATTTCACGAATCCTTACATGGTAACGGGACCAGCAATCCCCGCCTTCCTCTGTGATTACGTCAAATTTGAACCTGTCATAGATGGAGTATGGCTCGTCTTTTCTCAGGTCGAATTTAACGCCGGTACACCTAAGGTTTGGCCCTGTCAGCGAATACTGGATAGCCTCTTCCTTTGTATAGCGGCCAACTCCTTTAACCCGGTTCATGAAGATTTCATTCCCGGTGACAAGCTGGTGATAGCCTTTAAGCTGCTCCCTCATATAAGGGATAAAATCCTGGACCTTTTCGATCCAGCCCTCCGGCGCGTCCCATTTTACCCCGCCAACGCGCATGTAGTTGAAGGTCAGCCTCGCACCTGACAGCTCATTCAGCATGTTGATAATCATTTCCCTTTCCCGGAAGGCATAAAGGAACGGGCTGACTGCCCCCATATCCAATAAATAAGTTCCCCACCAGACAAGGTGGCTTGCGACCCGGTTCAATTCCATCGCGATAACCCGCAGGTATTCGGCGCGTTCCGGAACCTGGATGCCCATCATCGTTTCGACGGCATGGCAGATGACATAATTGTTCGTCATCGATGAGATATAATCCATCCGGTCCGTATAAGGGATGATTTGTGTGTATTGAAGATTTTCAGCGATTTTTTCGGTACCTCGGTGCAGATAGCCAATTACCGGCTGGGCGTGCGTAATGGTCTCCCCATCAATCTTGACGACAAGGCGGAACACCCCATGGGTACTCGGGTGCTGCGGTCCTACGTTTAGCAGCATTTCTTCTGTACGTATCATTGGTTATACCTCCACGTCGTATTGCTCGTAGTCTTTTCTAAGTGGATGGCCAACCCAATCCTCTCCCAGCAGGATTCGATGTAAATGCGGATGCCCTGTGAATGTAATGCCAAGTAAATCATAAGCCTCGCATTCAGGCCAATCTGCTCCAGCCCAAAGCGGCTGCAGGGATTCAATTGTTGGCGCGTTACGGTCAATCTTTACTTTCAGGGCTACAGATTGCCTGTTTTTATATGAGAATAAATGCACATATAGTTCCAAATGGGTTTCAAAATCGCTTGCATGCAGCTCGGATAAATAATCAAACCCAAGTTGTTCATTAAATTTGAGGAACTGGGCCACTTTATAGTAGGTTTCAGGTTTGGCGACCAGCGTCGGTACATCTTTTGAAAGTTTATTAATATAGTAATCTTCAAGGACGTCTTTCCCAAGATGCTCCTCAATGACTTTTACATATTTATTAAGATAAGGCTGATTCGGTGATGGAGCTGCCGGTGCTTCCGTTTCTGCTTCCCCACCGTCCTTGGCTGAAGCGGCGGCTCTTGCTTTGGCTGCTGCGGCTGCTTTTGCTTTGGCGGCTGCGATGGCTTTCGCTTTCTCATCGTCCCCGCCTGCTTCAGGTGCGCCTTCTCCGGATTGCTTCGCTAGCGCCGCTGCCTTCGCTTTTGCTGCTGCCGCTGCCTTTGCCTTCGCGGCGGCTGCTGCTTTCGCTTTTTCATCGTCCCCGCCTGCTTCAGCTGCGCCTTCTCCCGATTGCTTAGCAAGCGCGGCTGCCTTAGCTTTCGCGGCTGCGGCTGCCTTTGCCTTTGCGGCGGCGATTGCTTTCGCTTTCTCATCGTCCCCGCCTGCTTCAGGTGCGCCTTCTCCCGATTGCTTTTCAAGCGCGGCTGCCTTCGCTTTCGCGGCTGCGGCTGCCTTTGCCTTTGCGGCGGCGATTGCTTTCGCTTTCTCATCGTCCCCGCCTGCTTCAGGTGCGCCGTCTCCTGCTTTCTTCGCTAGCGCAGCTGCCTTCGCTTTTGCTGCTGCCGCTGCCTTTGCCTTCGCGGCGGCTGCTGCTTTCGCTTTTTCATCGTCCCCGCCTGCTTCAGGTGCGCCTTCTCCCGATTGCTTTTCAAGCGCGGCTGCCGTCGCTTTCGCGGCTGCGGCTGCCTTTGCCTGTGCGGCGGCGATTGCTTTCGCTTTCTCATCGTCCCCGCCTGCTTCAGGTGCGCCTTCTCCTGATTTCTTCGCTAGCGCAGCTGCCTTCGCTTTTGCTGCTGCCGCTGCCTTTGCCTTCGCGGCGGCTGCTGCTTTCGCTTTTTCATCGTCCCCGCCTGCTTCAGGTGCGCCCTCTCCTGATTTCTTCGCGAGTGCGGCTGCTTTTGCTTTCGCTGCTGCTGCGGCCTTTGCCTTCGCGGCAGCCGCAGCTTTCGCTTTTTCATCCGAAGAGGTGGATTCAGCCGGATTCGCAACCGCTTTCATATCAGTGCTATCTTCCGCTGATTGTTGGGGTGTTGATTCGGGATTTCCCTTTTCAGTAGCTTCCCCAACCGCATTTTCTTTTATGGAATTTTGAGTGACGCCAGACTCGGAGCCTGCATCAGCCGGTTTATCGGTTTGCGCGGATTTTCCCTCGGCTTGAGCTGCCCTTGCTGCCCTTTTTGCTGCCGCGGCTGCCTTTGCTTTTTCAACCGCTTCTTTCTTTAATTGCTCCAGATCTTTCTCCCCGCTCATCGGTTAGATCACCTTCTTCCCCGTCTTCGCCTCGTAGCGAATCTTTTCTCGAAGTTTGTTGATTCCATAGATCAACGCTGCTGGATTCGGCGGGCAGCCCGGGATATAGACATCAACCGGGACAATTTGGTCTACGCCTTTTACAACCGAATAGGATTTTATATACGGCCCTCCCGCAGTAGCACATGAACCCATAGCAATCACCCATTTAGGCTCTGGCATCTGGTCGTAGAGCCGGCGGACAATTGGCGCCATTTTCTTTGTAACCGTTCCCGAAACAATCATGCAGTCGGATTGCCTTGGCGAGGTACGGAAAAACGATCCAAACCTGTCCAGGTCGTAATGTGAGGAACCGCTGCCCATCATTTCAATCGCGCAGCAGGCAAGCCCGAAAGTCATCGGATAAAGGGAGTTGCTCCTCGCCCATGCCTTAACCTGCTCAAGCGTTGTCAAAAACACATTCCTTCTCATTTCTTCCATTTCCTGAGGTGAGATACCATCCAATTTTAAATCCATTTTAACACCTTCTTTTTCCATGCATAAACAAGCCCGAGCACAAGCATCAATACGAAAATAAGCATTTCGATCAATGCAAATATCCCGAGCTTTTGATAAGCTACAGCCCACGGGTATAAAAACACCGTTTCGACATCGAAAATAACAAACATCAGGGCAAAAATATAATAGCGGACATTGAATTGTACACGGGAATCGTGAAACGGTTCAATACCGCTTTCATATGTTGTATACTTCGCATCGCTTGGCTTATACGGACGCAGAAGCTTACCCAGAAACAATGCCACTACCGGCAGTAAAACCCCCAGACATAGAAACACAAAAACTATCAGATAGTTATTCTGATATAAATTCAAGTATTCCATGCCCATCCCTCCAATGTTGTAAAATTTTCAAACTAATGAAATTTGTAACCGAATTCATTATAGCATTGTTAGATTTCTGTGTCGACAAGCCCATTGGCAAAAAGAGGCTCCCCCTTCCTTCCCTAAAAAATTCAATCCATTCCCTCCTATTTTGAAAGAATACTTGGGAAAATATCGCTTGGATACAAGGCAAACATGCTATAATGGATGCTTTTTTTCGCATCCCGGCAACAAATACGAATGTGTCCGCCCCTACACTTTACATGTCGCAAATTCGGCTGTCAGTGAGGTTTGTCAACGTACGCAACATTTTTTCCCATACTTTAGCTTTTTTCAAAAAAATGTCGAAAAGTGCGCTTGCCCCTATCCACCTTCCTCCAATATACATTCCATTTTATTCTATATAAATTGATTCATTCCTTCCAACCCTTTATTCAAAAGGAATTAGGGGTTGATTGACAAATTATGGACACAAAAGCCCGCCTGAACTGCTTTTCATCGCACATTTAGGCGGGCAATTTTGCTCAATATTCTTTTTCCTTACTATACAGGGAATTCTTTTTATAAATGGGCGACGCTTTTTTTGAGCTGGCATCGACCGTTGTATCGATAACCACCCATTTATTCAATTCCTTTATATAGACTTCATTCCAGGCATGGTATCCCTTGACCCCAGGCGTATATCCCATTGCAACTTTTGCGGGAATGCCTTGGCTTCTAAGCATGGCGGCAAATAAGGAGGAATAATCATAGCAGATTCCTTTATTCTCCTCGAATGTAGCTTCGATACTTGGAATGTATCCGGGCTGGACCGTTTTAAGTTTTTGAGAATCATATTTTACATTTTTTACAATATAGCTATGAATGGCTTTTACCTTATCTTCGTTTCTCTTAAGTTTCGAAGTCAACTCAGCTGCCTTTTTAATCGGCTTCATTGATTTATTCCAGTGAACGTTTTGGACGGATTGCAGGTAAACCTGGTTGAGATCCTCGAGCGACAGCTGTACGGCAGTTTGATGGACAGGAAGGTAGCTGGTTCCTTTAATCTGCTCGTAGACACTGACATTGTAGCTGCCATTTTTCATTTGAAGGGGAAGATAATTGATAGTACCATCGTTTGGAAGGTCATAATAATAGACGTTCCCGGATTTCTCAATCGCAACCTTTACCCTTTTCCCTACCTGGCTGCTATACTTGACTCCGATTACCCCACTTGCAATCAAGCTTGTATCAACCGGCTGTGCCACCGCATTGGCTGTAGCCTTTTCAGACGGAGCGGAAATTGAATATGCGGGGATTAAAAGTACTATAAAACAAAGGCACACAAAAATTTTACGCAAAAAAATAACTCTCCTTTCGGTAGCCAGGCTGCCACTCTTTTCATGGAAAAGACTGAGGCCCTATGGCTTTGCGTCCCTATTTTTCAATAGGTTTGCCGTTGTCGTTGAAAAGTTTTTACTATTAATATAGTAGTAGTATAGTTCAAACTTACAAAATTTTCTACATGTTTTTTAAAAAGTTCAAGAATTTGTCAGGAATTGTAACCCAACAACCGAAAAGTAGGTGAAAAACAGAAAAATGCCACCTTGTTGAAAAAGGGTGGCATTACTTGCTTTCTATTAATTCCGCCTGGACGATCAGCCTGTGGGTAGCTGTTTTAATGGGGGTGCAAGTAACGAGGGTAAGAATCCGCTTTTGCGGGATTGCATTTAGAACCGAAGTATCTGTCGGCTTAACAACCTTTATTTTATATACCTTGTAGGTATACGTCTTGTTTTTGTCTTTAATGACAATCGTATCGCCTTTCACCATTTCATTCAGCCTGTTGAACATATGCCCGTACCCGCGGCTTCGGTGTGCCGCAATCGCGCTATTTCCCGGTTGGCCTGGCAGTGCTGTCCCTGTTATGAGGCCTGCCCCTTTTTTCATGTTCTTCATGGTAGCTCCCTCAAGGACTGGTATTTTTAAACCGATTTTTTTGATTTGCAAAACAGCCATAACCTGAGAAGATGCTTGCTGTTTCTTTTTCCCGGAGGAAGTATTTTGGGTTGGCAATGTTTTATTTAAGGATTGAACCGTGGTTCCATTTTGGCCTTCCTGTTGCGGCTCACTCTTTTTCCCGGTTTCTTGTTCTTCTGATTCATCATCCGAGCCTGCTGAAGAAACTACGCCAAAATCTTGTCCCGCTGAAAAAACTTCATCAAGGCCACGATAATGTTCAGCAGCGGAACTCCCAGCAGCTGCCGAAGCTTGGCCTGAAGGCTCCCATTCCTTAAGAAGTTTTTCCTGCATATATTCACTGTACATTCTGCTGGACACCGGAAACAAGAGAAATCCGCACCCTATTAAAATCAGTAAAATTGCAGCCGTCTTTTTCATTTGCAACTCCTTATAGAAAAGCGTAAGCGTCCGTTTAGCGCCGTATGGACTGGAGGGCCCCGATGGAGATAAAGGAAACACGATGAACGTAAGTGAATCGATGTTGACTTATCGTAGCGAGGGGACCGAAGTACACTAGGCGCTGGACGCTGGAGCTAGACATATTTTAATCATTCATATCTTTAAAAATAGAGGGAGGAGTTTATCCTCCTCCCTCCCATGTTATTTAGCTTCGCACTTTGCCTGCGCGCAGTATCCCAAATCCAGCAATCGCAAGCAGCATGCCAATGAAGTAGTATGGCATCGGACTGGACTCACCAGTTTGCGGAAGCGAACCGTCAAATCCGCCTACATTTCCTCCTGGTGTTTCATTGTCGCCAATATTTACAGGAGGATTTTCATCGCTTTCCCCGCCTGTTGCAGGGTCTTCAGGATCGACCACTGTTCCAGGGTCGGTTCCGCCGCCGGTGCCAGGGTCAGTTCCGCCGCCAGTGCCTGGGTCAGCAGGTAGTGGAGGTGGGGTTAAAGATTCACATTGGATAACTACATTCAAAATTTGGTCCTGTTTAGTTGACTGGAGCTTGTCCATTGTGAAAATTGTCGGTGTTCCGTTCAACAGGACTTCAATACCATTGATCTCACTCATATCCAGGTTTACGTCCACAATGGCGCCATTTTCCCCGAATGTGAAGTTAATGGCTTGGCCATTATTCAAAAGGATTTTTCCGTTGGCGCCGATGTTTACACATCCACTGGCCAAAAGTTTAATCCATGCAAGTTCTTTTGCCTCAACGATTGGACCGCCCGGTGTTGGGTTTTCCGGGATAACAATTACTGGTGGAGCTGGTGGAGTCGTACCGCCGCCACCGCCGCTATTGTCTCCAGGAGGGGTTGTTCCACCACCACCGTTGTCCGCTGGCGGAGCCGCAGGGCAATCGAGCTTTATTGTTAGTAATCCTTCCGCAACTATTTTGGATGCATCAGGTAAATCTGATAACTTGAACGTTTTTACTTCTCCATTTACTGTCAGTTCAATCTTATCGATTAAGTCAATCGCCAGAGCAGCTTTGAGATCGATTGAATTGTTCTGTACCTCAATTTTTGTACCATTTTTCAAAACTACAACCGTCTTTGTGATAGTTCCGATACAGTTTGAAAGATCAAGCTTAATTTTCGTAAAAGCATTGCCGCCTTCCGCAAGGTCGCAGTCAAGCTTGACGGTTAAAAGCCCATCTTTTAATGTGACCAGGTTAGCTGCCAAATCGGCCAGTTTGATCATTTTTACCTCGCCGTACACTGTCAGCTTGAAGCCTTCAATGTCATTGATGCCCAGATTCAGCAAAAGATCGAGGGTATCCGAATTGAAATCTACTTCTGTTCCATTCTTCAATACAAGAACAGCCTTCTCGACCGGTCCGATACAGCCTTCAATCACTACCTTGATTTTGGTAATGGCAGGCACAACTGGAGGCTGGTCCTGTCCGCAATTGATTTTTATTGTGATTGTGCCGTTTATTGATTCTTCCGTAACATTTGCGTGAGACAACAAGTACGTTTTGGTTGTATCCCCGTTTTGCAGCTTCACGCCGGCGATATTTTCAAGCTTAACTCCTTCTTCCAGGGTCAGTAGGAGGCTTAGAAGCGAAGTAAATTGTACCTCTTTTCCGTTGGTAAGAAGAAGCCACGCTTTATCGAAAGGTCCAATACAGCCTTTAACAACAAGCTTTACTTTTGTCAATTCAGGGTTTTCCACTGGAGGCTTTTCTCCGCAATTAATCGTTATGACAATTTTTCCGTCAACCTTTTCTTTCGTTACCTTGGCATCCGTTAATAAATAAGTTGTCTCTTTATCTCCAACCTTCAGCTTTACTCCAGTAATCCCTTCGAGAGCCACATTCCCTTCAAGTTCAAGAAGTAGCTTTCCAAGTGAGGTGAACTTAAGTTCTTCACCATTTGCAAGAATCAGCCATGCGCTATCCACCAATCCAATGCAGCCTTTAAGGGCAACCTTGACTTTTGTCAATTCAGGTTTTTCAACTGGAGGCTTTTCATTGCAATGGATTTTAATTACGATTACGCCGTTAACGGTTTCTTTTGTTACTTTTGCATCAGCCAGCAAGTAGTCTGTTGTGTTGTCGCCTACTTTTAACCTGATGCCCACGATGTCATCGGGATTTTCATCCAGGACAAGCATCAGATTGCTTAAGGACGTAAACTCAATTGGATTTTTACCATTTAGAAGCAACCACGCTTGGTCAAAAGCTCCAACGCAATTTTTAACAACAAGTTTAACTGCCGCTCCGGCGTTATCTTTACATTCAATTTTAAAAACAATCGTGCCATTTTCATTTTTTGGCGAATCCACAAGAACTTCATCTTTATTGAAAGTCAATTCTTTGCCGCCTTTTAGGACAACTCCTACCTTAGCGATATCGGCAAGCTCAATATCGAGTTCATTCATTCCCTTGGTAAGATTGATTCTAGTATTTTTGTCGTCATTCAGAATAAAGAAAGTACCTTCAGCTAATGGGTTGCAGCCTTTTATCAAATTGACCTTATATTTGTTCTTCCCATTACCGTCCTGGCCATTGTTGTTTCCATTACCAGGATTCTGGTTATCTCCCTGGCCGCCACCGTTATTTTTTTCTTTTACAACATAAGAAAACGTAATGCTGGTAATTTCGTTCCCAACAAGTTCAGGCAGGATACCTGATTTCCCACCACTAAAACCGTTTAATGGTGTTTGTCCAATTAGAATGCTCTGTATGTCAAGGTTGGAGGTCCATCTCCAATCTCCTGCACTCCCCGCAGTTTCCACGGTAATTTCCAGTGGACCATCAAGATCTTTATATTTTCCCGCCACAAGGTTTGATACGTTGAGGACGAAAGTTTTAGTTTCTCCTTTATTGTCTTCTCCTCCCCCTTGTTTTGCGAACGCGGCTCCCATAGGAAGAATGTTAAAAATCATTAGAAGTACTGATAGAAATATTGCAGCGTTTCTTACTACAATCTTTTTCAAATAATAACCCTCCTGCCCTTTAATTTATGTTATTGATCAAAAATAACCGAATATTCACCAACTCTTTACGTAACACCTCCTCGTTGGGCCCTTGTATTTAATAATGGAAGTAAAATTTGACCCCATTATTATTAAAAAATAGTTTAAAACACCAAAAAGCTGCCAGAAAAAGGTTTCTGGCAGCTGGACGGCCATTCCGGAAGTGATCCGGAAGCAGGCTCCGAGGCTTTGCGTCCCACCCTTTCGGATGGTTTGCCTTTATCATCATGTATGTAATTGCGAACACTCTTTTAGTTGAGTTTATAGCCTCATTTCAGTTTATTGAATACCCGGTTAAATACTAGATAAACCAATTTATGAATTAACTTGCTACAAAGGTAATAAATACCTATTATTTCGGACTTTTTATGTGATTTATCGAATAAAAGGTGGACCTTTTTACCAATTATACCTTAATAAAGAATTTATATAAAGAATATTGTTCAAAATAAAGAACGTTTAATTCCTACCACCTTTTCTATTAGCCTTCATGAAATATCCCGGATCCTTTCTATGGCTTGGATTCAAGGCTGGAAAAAGAAAGTTGACCTAAACTCCCACTAATACTTTCATATAAAGAACGAATGGGCTTTAAAGAACAATTATTATATTTCCTCGTATGGAATTTTTAATAGAAACGGTTTTCGATGGATTATTCAATTACACGGGATTTTGCGGGTATTAAGAGGCAATAGCAATATAGTTTTAGGAAGGGGGAAAGCGGGAGCCAAAAGGGAGAAACCTGCCCAAACCGGACAGGTTCCTTTTTAAATTATTTTAAGTGACGGACGGTGCCATAGCTGGCAATCTTGAATTCCATATCTCCTGTTTGCTGAATGAGGAAGTACATTTCATTCTCTCCAGGCTTTAATGATCCTTTATATCCTGCATCAAGTTCTACGAAGAATTTAGCCTTGTATTCAACATGAACCTTCGACCTGCCAACTTCTTTCATTTCTCTGACCTCAACCTTTTTAATTCCCTTCTTAAATTCATCGACCCAGGCGGTAGTTGAAGGATTCAGGAATTGTTGCTTGGATACATTTGAATCCACTAGAAGATATTTAAAGAATGCAAAAGCCGGATTAATATTAAAAGGGATATCCAGGTCAAGTGCCGGCTCGCTGCTTACTCTGTAGCCAATTGACGGATAGTAGTTGTATCTGACAATATAGGCTTCTTTTTCAGCTGAATCGCCCACAGGAACTACGAGGCGGAAAACCTTCACGTTCTTGTCATTCCTCACAAATTGGGCTTCGGCTTTATCCCATTGCAGGAGTGAACCACCATCTGCCTCAGGCTGGGCAAGCTTCCCTTTATATACAATTATGCCGCGGTCTTTGATGAACTTTTCGGCCGCATGATGTGTTAAGGTTTTCTTTAAGTAAGCCAACAGTTCCTTTTTTGTGTCGATGGAGCTAGAAAGGTAGCGGTACGTTGTTCCCTTGTAGGCAAACGTTTTATACTCTCCTTCCTTATAGGACCCCCCCATTTGGACATAGGCTGATGCTTTCGCCAAATCCGCTGCCATTTTTACGGCTTGCTTGGCGGATAACTCGGTTGATGCTATTGCTTTTTGTGCTGTGGTATTTTTATTTGTTCCAGCAGCAAACGCCGCATCGGTAGTTTGCAGAAGAGGCGCCCCAAGTAAAGCCAATGTAATGCCTGCAATCAATATGTTTTTGTTTCTCATGTTTATTCCTCCCACTCATTTTGTCATGCAATTGAATAGTCGGAGGAGTAATGGAAAACGTTACATAATTTACCTGATTTTATGCAGAAAAATATTTGTTTCGTTCTTCACCACTAAAATGGTTGAGATTTATTGCCCGAACAACAGTGAGTAGCCCCGCCATGGATACACGACTTCATATGGTTGGAAAACCCAACTAGTTCTTTTCTGAAAAGAAAAAGCCCCCAAAACGGAGCTTTCACTCCATATTGGGGACGGATGTCCTAGTTAATATATCGTTTTTACAGTCTTCTCTCTGCTACGGCCAGACGGTTAATGGCACGCTGAAGCGCAAGTTCCGCACGTTTGAAATCGATATGCTCCTGCTGGCGCTCTCGGAGTCGCTGTTCGGCCCTCTCCTTCGCACGCAGCGCCCGCTCAACATCAATCTCATCCGATTGTTCCGCGGACTGGGCCAAAATGGTTACCTTCTCGGGACGGACTTCAAGAAATCCGCCGCTTACCGCAACCAATTCAGTTTTTCCTTCCTTTTTCATCCGAACGGCGGCAATTTGCAGTGGCGCGACCATCGGAATGTGTCCTGGAAGAATTCCCAGTTCACCGCTTTGTGCTTTCGTGCTTACCATTTCGACATCGGCGTCATAAACCGGGCCATCGGGAGTAACAACACTGACTTTGATAGTCCTCATTTTTCACCCTCCTGGCTTGTTTAGACCTCTACGCCCATGCCTTTTGCAGCTTCGACAACGTCTTCGATGCGGCCTACTAGGCGGAATGCATCTTCCGGAAGATGATCGTATTTTCCTTCAAGGATTTCACGGAAGCCTTTAACAGTTTCCTTGACCGGCACGTATGAACCTGGCTGGCCAGTAAACTGCTCCGCAACGTGGAAGTTTTGCGATAGGAAGAATTGAATCCGACGGGCACGGTGAACGACTAGCTTATCGTCATCACCAAGTTCGTCCATACCAAGGATCGCGATGATATCCTGAAGTTCACGATAACGCTGAAGCGTCTGCTGCACTTGGCGCGCAACATTGTAATGCTCTTCTCCAACGATTTCAGGAGAAAGGGCACGTGAAGTCGAAGCAAGTGGGTCTACCGCAGGATAAATACCCATTTCAGAAAGCTTACGTTCAAGGTTTGTCGTTGCATCCAAGTGGGCAAATGTTGTAGCCGGAGCCGGATCTGTGTAGTCATCCGCTGGTACATAGATTGCCTGGATGGAAGTAACGGAACCTTTATTGGTTGATGTAATACGTTCCTGCAGCTTACCCATTTCGGTAGCAAGTGTCGGCTGGTAACCAACCGCTGATGGCATGCGTCCGAGAAGGGCGGATACCTCCGATCCTGCCTGCGTGAAACGGAAAATGTTATCCATGAAGAAAAGAACGTCCTGTCCCTGTTCATCACGGAAATACTCAGCCATTGTCAAACCGGTAAGGGCTACACGCATACGAGCTCCAGGCGGTTCGTTCATCTGGCCGAATACCATCGCTGTCTTTTTAATAACGCCCGAGTCGGTCATTTCATGGTAAAGGTCGTTTCCTTCACGGGTACGTTCACCAACACCGGCGAAAACGGATATACCACCATGCTCTTGGGCAATGTTATTGATCAATTCCTGGATAAGGACGGTTTTACCTACACCCGCGCCACCGAAAAGGCCGATTTTACCACCCTTGATGTATGGTGCAAGCAGGTCAACTACCTTAATTCCTGTTTCAAGAATTTCGACTTCTGTCGAAAGCTGTTCGAAAGAAGGAGCCTCGCGGTGAATGGAATCCCTGCGGGCGCTAGCCGGAACTGGTGCATCCAGGTCAATTGAGTCACCCAGTACGTTAAAAACGCGCCCAAGGGTTACATCGCCAACCGGAACAGAAATAGGGGCACCTGTGTCCACTACTTCAAGTCCGCGTGTCAGCCCGTCTGTGGAAGCCATTGCAATGGTACGGACAGTATCGTCACCAAGGTGAAGGGCTACCTCAAGGGTCAGGTCGATATCGACTTCTGATTCATTGCGCGCTTTGGAACTGATTTTTATTGCGTTATAGATTTCCGGAAGGTTGCCGCTGTCAAACTTAACGTCAACAACCGGTCCCATAACTTGCAGGACATGTCCTGTGTTCATCGTTTTCCCTCCAATCTGAAAAATCCGGGGACCATGGCCGTGCCCTTGCCTTTTGAAGGCAATATAGCGGAAGGCCTTGGCCACTCATTCGTGTCGCACGTTTACTCCAAAGCAGATGCTCCGCCGACAATCTCGGTGATTTCCTGAGTGATTGCCGCCTGGCGGGCACGGTTATATTTCAAGCTGTATGCATTAATAAGCTCTTTTGCATTGTCGGTTGCATTCCTCATTGCCGTCATCCTGGCAGCGTGTTCGCTAGCCTTGCCGTCGAGGAGAGCTCCATAAATAAGGCTCTCCGCATATTGCGGGAGGAGAACTTCGAGAATTTCCTCGGCATTTGGCTCGAATTCATAGGATGTAAGCTTTGTGGAAGCAGAAATATCCGTTAACGGAAGCAGCTTCTTTTGGGTTACTTCCTGTGAAATCGCACTGATGTAGTGGCTGTAATACATATACAGTTCGTCAAATGTACCGTCGGAAAACATGCCCACCGTGCTGCTTGCAATTGCCTTTATATCGTCAAACGATGGCTGGTCGGAAATGCCGACTATGTCAAGTACAACATTCATTCCCCTCTTGATGAAAAAGTCCCGTCCAACCCGTCCGATTGCAATAATGCCAAATTCGTCATTCGATTTATGGCGATCCTTAATTGTCTGGTACACCTGGCGCAAAATATTGCTGTTATAAGCGCCAGCAAGCCCCCTGTCAGAGGTGATGACAAGGTAACCAGTCTTTTTTACCGGCCTTGACTGGAGCATTGGATGGTTTGCATCCTTGCTGCCAACCGCGATCGAAGCCGTCACTTCCTGAATCTTTTCCATATAAGGGACAAAGGACTTGGCATTCATGACTCCACGGTTCCATTTTGCCGCCGATACCATTTCCATCGCTTTTGTAATCTGGCTCGTTTTCTTTGTGGAAACAATCCTGGATTTAATGTCGCGTAATGATGCCACTGGTTCTCACCACCCTTATCAAAGTTAAGGCCGAAAGCCGCGTGGGCCCCTGCCTGTTATTGTTGGAGAATATTCCGGCCCTGGCGCCCTTCACGATGCAGGCTCCCTTTAACGAGGAAAGCCTGGAAACCGGAAGGGCTCAGCGCCATTGCCATTATTCCGAAACTGCAAACGTCTTTTTGAATCCGTTGATTGCAGCAGCCATATCGTCATCGGAAGCAAGTTCCTTCGTCGTACGGATATGGTCCAACACATCTTTGCGGTTGTGGTCGAGCCATGTGTAAAATTCATTTTCAAAACGGCGGATATCGCCGACAGGGATATCATCAATGAATCCGCGTGTCAGTGCATAAAGGATCATAACCTGCTTTTCAACCGCAATCGGTTTGTGCAAGTCCTGCTTGAGCACTTCTACTGTGCGTGCACCACGGGCAAGCTTCGCCTGGGTTGCTTTGTCCAGGTCGGAACCGAACTGGGCAAAAGCTTCCAATTCACGGTAAGAGGCAAGGTCAAGGCGCAAGGTACCTGATACCTTTTTCATCGCTTTGATTTGTGCTGAACCACCTACACGGGATACTGAAAGACCAGCGTTGATTGCCGGGCGAACGCCGGAGAAGAACAGGTCGGATTGAAGGAAAATCTGGCCGTCAGTAATGGAAATTACGTTTGTTGGAATATAAGCGGAAACATCCCCCGCCTGCGTTTCAATGAACGGAAGGGCAGTGATTGAACCCGCGCCTTTCGCATCGCTCAATTTCGCTGCGCGCTCAAGAAGGCGGCTGTGCAAGTAGAATACATCCCCTGGATATGCTTCACGGCCTGGAGGGCGGCGAAGAAGCAGGGAAAGTTCACGGTAAGCGGCAGCCTGTTTTGTAAGGTCATCGTAGACGACAAGGACGTGCTTGCCTTCGTACATGAACTCTTCAGCCATTGATACTCCCGCGTATGGAGCTAGGAACAAAAGCGGTGCCGGCTGGGATGCCGATGCAGTTACAACGATTGTGTAATCAAGCGCGCCGTACTTACGGAGAGTTTCAACGGCGTTACGGACTGTTGATTCTTTCTGTCCAATTGCAACATAGATACAAATCATGTTCTGGCCTTTTTGATTCAGGATCGTATCGATAGCGACAGCTGTTTTACCAGTCTGGCGGTCACCGATAATCAATTCACGCTGTCCGCGGCCAATAGGAACAAGGGCGTCAATCGCCTTAATCCCGGTTTGCAGCGGCTCATGAACGGATTTACGGTCCATAACCCCTGGGGCGACCGCTTCAATTGGACGTGTTTTAGTAGTATGGATTGGGCCCATGCCATCGATTGGCTGGCCTAGCGGGTTAACGACGCGGCCGATTAGCGCTTCGCCTACCGGAACCTCCATGATGCGCCCTGTCCGGCGGACTTCATCGCCTTCGCGAATTTCCGTATATGGGCCAAGTATGATAATACCGACGTTATTTTCTTCAAGGTTTTGTGCCATCCCCATAACGCCGTTCGAAAACTCAACAAGTTCCCCAGCCATGACATTGTCGAGGCCATGAGCACGGGCAATACCGTCACCAATCTGGATGACTGTACCAACATCACTCACTTGAATTTCCGACTGATAGTTTTCGATTTGCTGTTTCAACAGCGCACTGATTTCTTCAGCTTTGATGCTCATGAGTTTCACCCCTATCTACAAATCTTAGGTCAATAGTTTACGTTCAAGACGGTCCAGCTTGCCTCGCAGGCTGCCATCGAAAATTCGGTTTCCGATCCGGACTTTGATGCCGCCGAGCAGGTCGGTATCGACAATATTCTCAATCCGGAGAGCCTTTTTCCCAACCCTTGCCGCAAAAGAAGCTGAAAGCGCGATGCTCTCTTCGTCCGACAATGGACGGACGCTGTAAATTTTTGCTTCGGCTATGCCCCTCGCATCATTGGCAAGCTCGATAAATCCATCCGCCACTTCGGGAATTTCATTTTCACGATGGCGGTCAATGAGGATCATAAGGGTATTTTGGACATATGGGTTAAGGTTCGTAAAAGCACCCTTAACAATTGCTTTCTTTTGGTCCAAAGAAAGCCTTGGGGAGTTCAGAACCGCATTCAATTCCTTGTTGTTCGTAAAAACATCTTTCACAACGCGAATTTCTTCTTCAATGGCGTCGAGAAGGCCGTGTTCCTTCGCAATACGGAACAATGCCAGCGCGTACCTCTTGGAGATTATCGATGTGCTCATCGGCCTCTTCCTGCCTCTTGAATGAATTCGTCAATCAGCTTTTGCTGATCCTGTTCGCCCAATTCCCTCTCAATAACTTTCGAGGCAATCATGACGGATAGGGAAGCAACCTGCTCGCGGATAGCCGCGACAGCCTGTTCCTTTTGCTGTTCGATTTCAAGCTTTGCGGATTCCTTAATCCTGTCTGCCTCGGCGCGGGCGATCGAAATGATTTCCTCGCGCTGGACATCGCCCTGCTTGCGGGCATTTTCAATAAGGCCTTGTGCTTCAAGGCGTGCTTCTTTTAAGAGTTCACGCTGCTCCTCAAGATGTTTTTTGGCATCCTGGTTCGCTTTTTCAGCCTGGCTGATCTCATTGGAAATATGTGTTTCACGCTCTTGCATGATGCCCATTAATGGACCCCATGCAAACTTTTTGAGCAGTGCCATCAGCACAATGAACATGACGAGCTGGAAAAGAATATCGCCGCCGTTAAAAAGGGGCTCTGCCGCACCCAATACAAAACTGCTTGTCAACACCCTCGAGTCACTCCCTTCAAGAGTCATTCCGGAGATAGCCCCGGATACGTATATGTGAAAAATTGTTTACAAGTCAATTACTTCATTGATGGATGTTTCCTATGGTTTATCCAACATAAAAACAGGGCATAAAGCAATGGCGAAGGTTCATTATGGAATGATCTTCGCCATTATTGAACAATGCCCAGCTATTATTGAACCATGAACGCGATAACAACCGCGATGATAGGAATCGCCTCAACCAACGCAACCCCGATGAACATAGTTGTCTGAAGCATACCGCGAGCTTCTGGCTGGCGCGCGATGCCCTCAACTGTTTTAGAAACAATAAGACCGTTACCGATACCTGCACCGAGTGCTGCCAACCCAATTGCAATTGCTGCTGCTATAGAACCCATTTAAAAGCTCCTCCTTAATGTATGGTGAATAAGTTTATTTTTTGTCCATATAATGAACAGGTATATATTAATGGTCGCTGCTGACCTTATGGGCCAGATAAACCATCGTTAACATTGTGAAGATAAACGCCTGGATGGCGCCGATAAAGACAGAGAATCCCTGCCAGGCAAGCATTGGGATAACTGCAGCCAAACTCCCCCAAAATCCGGTTGCCATGCTTCCGGCAATGAGCGCGAGGAGAATTTCCCCGGCATAGATGTTACCATAGAGACGCAGGCCAAGCGTGAGGGTATTCGCAAATTCCTCAATGATTTTAATTGGGAACATGAACCAGAACGGCTTGAAGAATTCTTTGCCGTAAGCTCCGGCCCCTTTCATTTTAATGCCGTAGTAATGTGAAAGTCCGACAACCATTGTCGCCAATGTCAGTGTGATGACCGGATCTGCAGTAGGGGATTTCCACCACAGTTCATTTTTGTAGACGACCGAGAACGGCAGGCCTAGAAAGTTTGAAATCGCCACATACATAATCAGAGTGATACCCAGGATGTGGAATCTTCCACCGGTTTTCCAGTCCATCGTACTATTGATAATGCCTTTGACAAAGTCCATGACCCATTCCATGAAGTTTTGCATTCCGGTAGGCTTCATGGCCAGTCTGCGTGTTGACACAACAGCAATGAGGAACACAATCAACGACGCGACCGTGATCATCAGAATGTTCGCCAAGTTGAAATACAGACCAAAAAACGGACCCACTATAGGATTTTCATGATGCAATAGTATTCACCTCGCTTCTCTTGCTATTTGCGTAAAAAGGCTTGCTTAAAAAAATCTATCATAATGACAATATAGGATGTCATTAATCCCACCACAACGCTGATTAAATGAAATTGGTCGGGGTACTTCAATGCGATAATTGCCGCAAGGGCCGCGGTGGCCATCCTATTGAAAGAACCGAGTGACCGAACCTTTTTGCCCTTCATCACAGCATCGCCGAACTTGTCTGTTTTCCTTACCATGAGCCACAAATTGAACAGGCTGCAGGCTGTCCCCAAAACGAGTCCGGCAAAAATAGATTTGTGCGCGGTAAATCCCCAGCCAAGTACATATAATGAAAGTAAAAAATAGAGGTATCTTCTGACGCGGAAATAAATGGCCCTTAAATCGGACATATCATGTTAGTCTCCTGAATAATATTGCTTAACGAGGCGGAGCATGGCGTAAATTCCGGCCGCCAATCCGAGGAAAAGCCCAACGACCAGGAAAAGCGGTTCCGTCCCAGCTTTGCCGTCGAGCCACCTGCCCGCAAAAATGCCGATGAGCACGGATCCGGCCAACTGGGCAAGGATTCCCGACATAAGTGCCATTGCCTGGAATTGGGTTCGGTCGTTCCTTCGCATACGGTTACATCCCCTGCATCGAGAATGGAAATCGGGCAAAACATCGTAAAAAATATGTATGAAAAAATCCTGTTTCAATGTGCAACATTTCCCCAGGAATGCTATGTAAACCCTATCATTTTATGCCCTTTGTAAGCATACAATAGCACCCTGTTATTGTCAATCCAAATGCGGTTAATCTATTCACAAACATAGGGGGGAAACGACTTTTTTCGCCAGAAACCGCATATAGGGGAAGGTTTTTAAATTGGAAGCGTTTCCACTATGTGTGAAGTGAATCTTGTGTTCCATAACAAAAAGCCTTTTTTTTCATCTGTTTTCAGCGCTTAATTCCTTCTTTTTTTGTTCGTTTTTTCAAAACAAAAAAGCTCCCTTTTCTAGGAGCCGTTTTCTTTCAATTAAATTGGGCGGTCGTTTCAAAAAAATCCTCTTTTCCCGCTTTTCTCGCAAATACTTTCACAATATAAATTCCCGGTTCCGGAAGTGCTGCTGGATTGATTTCCCGTTTCAGCATCCCCTTTCCGATTTTCCTCCCATAGTCAAGGAAGCCCACAAATCGGAAATCGTTTTGGCGGAAAAGTGCGATGCCGAATTCATCCGCACCGCCAGGCAGGTAAACTTCATAGCGGAAAACTCCCGGCCTGTCTCCCTCCCCCATGGCGAATCCCATCACCCTTGGATAGTCCGGTTCGGTAAGCGCGAGGATAAAAGGAATTCGAATAGGCTTACCATCAGCTTGTAGCAACAATGCCCCATCGACAATCCTCCCTTTATAAACGGACGGGTCTGCAGTCACTGTCAAATGCACCCTCTTCTCTTCTCCGGTTCCCAAGGTAAAGGGGAGAGGCAGTTTCCAGGCCAGCCCATCATCCTTAGGGGGAATCGAAAACGAATAGCGTATTGTCTTGCCACTCACATTTTTAACAATCAGTATACTGTTTTGGGATGCCTTCCAAATTGGTTTGGCAATTTTTCCGAAAGTGAGCGAGCCGGGAAGCACAAGTGTCTCCGGAGCGGCTGCTTTGTCGGCCTGGATTCTTCCAGCCCCCTGTTCAAATGTCCTGTACGGCTTGGCTTGGCTACTTTTTAATACAATAGCTGTATTCATTAACGCGGCCTTTATTTCCGCCGGCCCCCATTCGGGATGCGCCTGTTTAAGGAGAGCGCACACTCCCGCGACATGTGGAGCTGCCATGCTCGTCCCGTTGAGAGCAAGGTAACCGCCGGGAACCGCGCTTGTAATCGCCACCCCCGGGGCTACCACATCAGGCTTGATTTCCCACGTTCCGGTGACAGGTCCCCGCGAACTGAAAGCCGCAAGCCTGTCACTATCATCAATTAGCTCGATTCTAACGGGTCTCCCGCTTCTTAACAGCTGCTTGCCAGCCGCCGCTGACACCGTCCCCACTGGTATAGGAACGGATTCCTCCAAATTGCCGTAAAAAATACCCTTTGTGTTTTTATAAATAATGACTGCTCTTGCTCCCGCCGCAAGGGCATGTTTCACTTTTTCCGTGAAGGTAATTTTTCCACGCTTGATGACGGCAATTTTATTTCTTACTCCATTTAATTCTTCCGGCCTGCCAAACTTGCCGTCCACAATTTCAGCCGATGGCCCCGGCATCCACTTTCCCGAGCCTGCCATCTTTTCAATCCGGAGTCTTTTTCCTGTTTCTTCTATAATAATAGTGGGAGCCTTCATGAATGGCGTCGACGCACCGACGGAAATGGCTTTGGACGCTGTTCCCGGTGCCCCCACCGTCCATTGGCCTGGGCCTGAATTCCCCGATGAAACAACAGGGACAATCCCTTTTTCCGCGGCTCGGTTTAACGCGGTTGAGACGGGAAGGTCAGGCCCGTTGACGGCGTTTCCAAGAGATAAATTCAGAACATCCACCCGATCTTTGATCGCTTCTTCAATGGCAGCGAGTACAAGTTCAGTCGTCCCTTTTCCGCCTGGCCCCAACGCCCTGTATGCTTTGATGGTTGCACGGGGCGCCACTCCCTGGATTTTCCCGTTACCTGCGATAATGCCCGCGACATGGGTACCATGGATTGTCGCTGCCTCCCCCGGTTCCTTTGTCTCCATCGGATCCGCATCCTTATCGACCAAATCCTTGCCGCCGCCATAATTTCTTCTTAAGTCCGGATGTGTATAATCTACTCCGGTATCAATTACGCCCACTATCACTCCTTCTCCAGTCAGCCTTTTGCCATTCCTGTCAAAAAAACCACGGAGCTTATTCGCCCCAATCATTGCGGCTCCATTGGCTTGAATCTCTTCTGTATCCAAGCCTCCCTGTAATTGTTTTAGATTGACGTTTATTTTGTTGGATGGAATCGGCCGGATGCCTTTATGGCTGATCACGTGACCCGACATTTCTTCTTCAATACGATAGGTTTGCAATTCTGAGAACGACTCCACATTCGAATCTTTTTCAAGCATGAGGATTTCTTCCAGCGTTCCCTCAATTGAATAGCCGTTCAACGCCTCTGAATAGATGTGCCGTACCTTAATTGATGGAAATTTCCGCAAAACCTGATTTGCCGCTTCCTGTGAAGTAGGCTCCTTCAAAATCAAAATACCTCTTTTTACTTCTTGGGGTTTCATTTCCGGCAAGGGCGGTATTTTAAATGCCACAGCCTCTCCGGTACCAGATTGGAGGAGAAATACAATACAAAATGTGCTTATTAGTTTTTTCATATACCCGATCCTTTTTTCTGATAGGGTTTGAATAAACTTGTCGTTCTATTCGATACCCCAGCCGGTTCATTCAGGACAGATTGCCCCTCGCCATCCTGGGTGCTTTTTGATATTGTAAAAAGCAACAATGCTTGGAGGATAGAAACGCATGGTTCTTTTACGGAAAGTGGCCTTAATGGAAAAAATAGAGGAAAATCATTATCCATTTAACCTGCCGCTTATTAAAAATTTCAGGGAATTGGCATTCGAAAACCCGGTTACGATTTTGGTTGGAGAGAATGGGACAGGAAAATCGACTTTTCTTGAAGCAATTGCAGCAAATTGCGGCAGCATCCTGATTGGAGGCGAACCGATTGATACCGACCCGGCCCTCGCGCCGGCCCGGGAGCTTGGGCAGAAGCTAAAACTCGCATGGAGTGTCCGGACAAAGAACGGCTTTTTCTTCAGGGCCAATGACTTTATAACCTATTCCAGAAAGCTGGCTGAAATTAAAGCCGAGTCGAGGCAGGCCTATCTAGAAATCAAGGAGCGGGATCCCTACAGCCTTGAAGTATTGCCCTACGCACGAACACTTTATGAACTTCAACAATTATATGGAGAGGGGCTTGAGGTTCGCTCGCATGGTGAAAGTTTCCTGGATTTATTCCAGGCACGGTTCCGCCCCGATGGACTGTATATCCTCGACGAACCGGAAGCGCCGCTCTCCCCCATCAAACAACTTTCTCTCATATCGCTGATTCTGGAAATGGTAAAAGAAAATGGGCAATTCATCATTGCTACCCATTCCCCCATGCTGATGGCCATACCGGGAGCCGATATATACACGCTGGATCATGGTGAGTTTGAGAAGACAGACTACCGGGATGTAGAGCATGTCCGGCTGACAATGGATTTCCTCTCGGATCCGCAGCGATTTTTGCGGCATCTATAAGTGGCTGCCGCATCTCCGGCTTATCATTTCGCCAGGGGATATTTTTCTCGCTAAATGCAAAAACCGAACGGATTTGGTAACCGTTCGGTTTTTTCACGAAAATTATTTTGTTCCAAAAAGCCTGTCGCCGGCATCGCCCAGGCCAGGGATGATATACCCATGGTCGTTGAGTTTCTCGTCAAGGGCAGCGATAAAAATGTCAACGTCAGGATGAGCGTTTTTGAAAGCCTCCACGCCTTCAGGGGCCGCAATCAGACACATGAATTTCACATGTTTGGCTCCGCGCTTTTTCAGGGAATTGATTGCTTCGATGGCCGATCCGCCTGTTGCAAGCATTGGGTCGACGACAATAAATTCACGCTCCTCAACATCGCTTGGCAGCTTCACGTAGTATTCAACCGGCATCAAAGTGGCAGGGTCACGGTAGAGTCCGATATGGCCAACCTTTGCGGCTGGGATTAGCTTAAGAATTCCATCGACCATACCAATTCCGGCACGGAGGATTGGGATAATCCCTATCTTTTTACCAGAAAGGACCTTTGATTTCGCGACACTGACAGGAGTTTCAATTTCAATGTCCTCAAGCGGCATTTCCCTGGTGATTTCAAACGCCATTAGCGTAGCGACCTCATCGACAAGCTCGCGGAACTCCTTCGTTCCGGTGTTTTTGTCACGTATGTAGGTAAGTTTATGCTGGATTAACGGGTGGTCAAATACGTATACTTTTGCCAAAATAATCGCCCCTCTACTAGTAGTATCCTCTTAAATAGGTTTGCACACTTCGTCTAATTTTACAGAAAAAACTTTTGCTCGGCAACAAGGAATGCGTATTCTAGCCATTTTCGTTAACTGGTACTTCAAGGCAATTATTCCCCTAACTGTCCATAAAAAAACCGGCCCGTTCATTAGCGGGCCGGTGAAGATATGGCAGGTTCTCTAGTCTCATTGGTTCCTACCTATTAATATTCAGGGTATAGGGTGAACTTGGAAGTGAGGGCGTCAACGCGCGCCTTCGCATCAGCAAGCTTGGCTTCATCCTCATGGTTCTTCAAGGTGAAAGCCATGATTGAGGCGATTTCCTTCATCTCTTCTTCCCCAAAGCCACGGGTGGTGACAGCAGCCGTACCAATTCGGATACCGCTTGTTACAAACGGGCTTTCAGGATCAAATGGAATCGTGTTTTTATTGACAGTGATGCCGATTTCATCAAGCACTTTTTCCCCAACCTTGCCTGTCAGGCCAAGGTTGCGCAAATCGACCAAAATCAAATGGTTGTCCGTTCCGCCGGATACTAGTGTGATCCCTTCTTCCTGAAGTGCTTTGGCAAGCGCCTTGGCATTGGAAATCACACTTCCTGCATACTCCTTGAACCCATTGTTAAGAATTTCACCGAATGCAACCGCCTTGGCCGCGATTACATGCATGAGCGGGCCGCCCTGAATGCCAGGGAATACGGATTTATCGATTTTCTTCGCAAACTCCTCACGGCAGAGAATTAATCCGCCACGCGGGCCGCGGAGTGTTTTATGCGTTGTGGATGTGACAAAATCAGCGTAAGGCACTGGATTCATATGCAGCCCAGCCGCAACAAGGCCGGCAATATGGGCCATATCCACCATCAGGTAAGCTCCAACCTCATCTGCTATTTCACGAAATTTCTTAAAATCTATTTCCCGGGGGTATGCGCTCGCGCCGGCAACAATCAGTTTCGGCTTGTGTTCAAGCGCTTTTGTTCGGACATCTTCATAATTGATTCGATGGGATTCTTCATCAACGCCGTACTCAACAAAATTATATTGGACGCCGCTAAAATTGACCGGGCTGCCATGTGTCAAATGGCCACCGTGAGATAGGTTCATTCCTAGGACGGTATCACCTTGCTCAAGCACGGTAAAATAAACGGCCATATTCGCCTGCGCTCCTGAATGGGGTTGGACATTCGCATGCTCGGCGCCAAATATTTCTTTGGCGCGGTCCCGGGCAAGGTCCTCGACAACATCGACGTATTCACAGCCGCCGTAATAGCGCCTATGCGGGTATCCCTCCGCATATTTATTGGTCAGAACTGACCCCTGCGCTTCCATTACAGCCTCACTGACAAAATTCTCTGAAGCGATCAACTCAATTTTTGTACGCTGCCTTTGCAATTCCTGCTGAATCGATTCAAATACCTGTTGGTCCCGCTTTGCCAAGTGCTCCATTAATTAATCCCCCTTAGAAGTCGCGTTTCTATTTATTTTGAAAATTCGATACTATTTTAGCAGTTTATTGGCGAAAAAGATACTCACGTACAGGAAAGATTTCCTGAAGTCCGTTCGTAAATGGCCCGCGGTCCGCCAATCAGTTTCGGTCTCGTTTTTGCAAGCACGACATTCGCATGCCCGACCGCCCGCCGGCCAACCCTGACCGGGACAGCAACCGCTTTCAGGTGCATGCCAATCAGCGTATCGCCAATATCGATTCCCGCATCCGCTTTGACCGATTCCACCACTACGGCATCGTCAATTTTTTCAAAAGCGTACGTGGCCATCGCCCCGCCGGCCGTCCGGACAGGAATAACGGAAACTTCCTCAAGCCTCCTTTGCTCCGCGGCATTTCTGCTAATAACCAAAGCCCTATTCAAATGTTCGCAGCATTGGAAGGCAAGTTCGGCACCTGTCCGCTCACGGAACTTGTCCAACTGCCGATAAAGCATTTCAGCGACTTCCACTGTTCCCGCGGTACCAATATGCTTCCCGGCCACCTCGCTTGTACTGCAGCCTACGATAAACAGGCTTCCCGGTTTCAACTCCACCTTTTCCAGGAATCCGTCGAGGATTTCGCTGAATTCCTTCTCCCACGTTCCAATTTCCTTTTCCATAATCATCCCTCCTCGTAAATCTGCGATGGAACAATGAAGCCCCGCGCCGTCCTCAAAACGGCCGCGGGGCACTATCTCCGTCAACCCGCAAATAAACCCTTCGGAACTACTCGATGGTTTACAGGTGTTTTTCCTCATATTCTTTTATTTTGCCAACACGGCCTGCATGGCGTCCCCCAGTAAACTCAGTCGAAAGCCAGATTTCCGCAATATCCCGCGCGAGGCCAGGTCCGATGACGCGTTCGCCCATGGCAAGCATGTTTGAGTCGTTATGTTCACGAGTCGCTCTGGCACTGAAGGTATCATGGACGAGAGCGCATCGGATTCCCTTTACTTTATTTGCGGCGATGCTCATACCAATTCCGGTTCCGCATATAAGGATGCCCCTGTCGAACTCCCCGGACGCTACTTTTTCAGCCACCGGCAAAGCATAATCGGGATAATCGACGGACGTGCTGCATTCACAGCCGAAATCCTCATATTCAATGTTCATTTCATCAAGGAGAGTTGCTATTTCCTTGCGGATGTTGATTCCCCCGTGATCTGATGCGAGTGCTACTTTCATGATTGTTTCCTCCTAAAGTAAAAAAGACTATAGATCAATTATTCCCTTTTTTCAGGTTCCTTGAGCTTTTTGGCTGCTTTTTCTATGAGCCTGCCAAGCTCCGAGAAGGTGTCCCGGTAAACATCAGCATCGCCTCCAAAAGGGTCGCCGACATCTGGATAGCCTTCCACTTCCGCAAACTCCTTTAGCGTATAGGTTTTACCAAAAGCCTCTGGAAACCTGCCGATAATCGCTTGTTTATGGGTAATAGTCATGGCAAGGATGACAGTTGCCCACTCTATGTCTTCCTTTTCAAGACTCCTTGATTGATGCGAATGGCTAATCCGGTTCTCATCCATTACGAGGATGGAATTCGGTGATGCGGCCGCCCCGTTGACAGCGAAAACCCCGGCAGACCTCACCTCAACCCCGGGAAGCTGTTTGCTTTTTAAAATTGCTTCGGCCATTGGGCTCCTGCATGTATTCCCAGTACAAACAAACAAAACTCGATGCATGTTCGGGCCTCCTTTCCCTTCATTATATAGCCCGTTTGCGCTATTTTCCAATCTGCCAATTCGGGGCGCCCGATTCTTCATAAGCTTTATGTCAAAATTAAAAACGGCCCCCTTCTGGAGAGCCGTTCCATGCTTCTTCATATTGGCAGCAGCAGTTTCAGGCCGAATGCCAGCAAAATCACACCGCCAAGGAATTCGCTGTATGATCCAAGCCACCCTTGGACCTTTCTTCCCGCCAGTAGTCCAGCCCAGGTTAATATGGTTGCCGCCAGTCCGAAACAAAGAATGGCCGCCATGGTCCTCGCTCCGTAAATCCCCAGTGTCAAACCAACTGAAAAGCTATCAAGGCTGACACTTAGCGCAAAAAATAAAAGCCCAAAACCAAGCGGTGTAATTACGCTTTCCTGATCCTTTTTGAGCCCCGCCCAAATCATCTGGATTCCAAGCAGGACAAGCAGCAAGCCGCCAATCAGGGATGCGAATGCCCCAAACTGCTCGGACAGGAATCTGCCGGCAATCATCCCGACCAACGGCATCCAAACGTGAAAAATGCCAATGGTAATGCCGATTTTAAAAATCTGCCGTAGCCGGAGCCTGTACATTCCCATTCCCAGGCCCACGGAAAATGCATCCATTCCAAGTGCAAACGCCATCAGCAACAGTGTTGCCAACTCTCCAACCATCATCGACATTGTGACCAGCTCCCCGGACATGCTAGTTCATCATATGCACGTCCAGGTATGTTTAGAAGGGGTGAACAACGGATTGTGGACAGCCCGGCCGAGGCGCTATGGCTCTTTCCTGGTGCGTTCCTCCAAGTGCGTACTTTATTTAAATTCGGCACTTTTCATTTGAATCAGGCGGAAGGCCCTTATCGTTTATCGTGTTCGAAAATGACCTTGTTCCCGGCAGCTTTCATCAACCGGTTCATAATCGCATGGCCAACACCTACTTCAGGGAACATTTCGCTAAAAATCATATCGGCTGGGGACTCATTGAACAGGCGAAGTGTATCATAAAGCGTTGCAGCGACCGTGTCGAGGCTATTCCGCTTCCCGCAGGCAATGACAACATCCGCCTTGTAGAAGCGTGCACTTTCCTCAGTCGCCAAGATGCCTACCCGTTTACCCTCTTCCATTTGCTGTGTTGCAAGCTGTTGCAAGTATTCACGGCTACCTGCAACCAAATAAAGTGGAGCTTCGGGGGCATAATGCCTGTATTTCATGCCTGGCGCCTTCGGTTTTGCATCCTCCCCCGAAAGAGCGGGATCCACCTCGACGTTGCCGATTACCGCTTCAAGCTGCTCCCTTGTAATTCCCCCCGGGCGCAGGATCGTCGGAACCTCGCTAGTACAGTCAAGGACGGTCGACTCCACGCCAACCCCCGTTGGCCCCCCATCGACAATTCCGGCAATTTTCCCGCTCAAGTCAGCGGCTACATGGGCGGCTGTTGTCGGGCTCGGTTTTCCGGAACTGTTAGCACTAGGCGCAGCTATCGGAAGCCCGCATTCCTTAAGAATTGCAAGTGCGACAGGATGGTCAGGCATCCTGACCCCTACAGTCTCAAGCCCCGCAGTGGCTTTTTCTGACAAGGCCCTTTTTTTCTTTTTTAAAATAAGCGTTAACGGGCCAGGCCAAAACGCATCCATCAGCCTGTCTGCTACGCGAGGAATTTCCTCTACAAAACTTGCCATCTTTTCTCTTTCAGCAATATGAATAATGAGTGGATTATCGGACGGCCTTCCTTTGGCCAGAAATATTTTTGCAACTGCCCCATCATTCTCGGCATTCCCGCCAAGCCCATATACGGTTTCCGTCGGAAATGCGACCACTTCATTTTCCGCCAGAAGCTGGGCGGCCTGTTTAATTTGTGGATTATTTATTAACTTTTCCACAGCGTTATCCACTGTCCAACGTTTTGTTTCCATCTTTTCTTCACCTTTATTCATTTAAGCCATTTATCTCAAAACACAAGGTAAAAAGGCACTTTTCGGTTTCTTTTTCCTTGAAAGTATAAAAGAAGAGATAGGTAAACACAAGGCATTATCCACAATTTGTGGATAATCCTATTGAAATGGTGGATAACTTTGTGGATATATCCACATTTTAGAATCGGAATTCCATAAAAACCGAGTTTTCCACATTTAGTATCTCCATAACATGGGCAGAGCGGAAAAATGCCTCTGGAAGTTCGCTTTTTACAATCATGCTGAAGCCAGCCATTTCAAAGAAAGGAATTGCTGCCCTCTTATTTGTCGCGAGATAAACTGCTTTTAATCCTTTCTGTTTTGCCAAAAGAAGCATTTGCTCAAAAAGCATGAACAATTTCTGTCCCCCAAGCCCTTCCGAAAGTGCAAGCGACCGAAGAAGCCCGAAATCACCAAATAGCAGAATGCCAAGGCTTGCCTTTATTTCACCATCATTTTCAGCGATAAGGAATTGCTCTGCTGTTTCCTCGTCAATACCGGCCGTCCCCAAGCCCGCCTTTTCCAAAAAACCAATGATCCTTGCAAGATCCTCCCGTGTGCCGCTTTTCAATGACAATTCCATCTCTCCCACTCCTGTTCTAGTAATCTACTCTATGACTATGTAGGAGGGAAAAAGAATAGAACTATCACGAACAAATGAAAAGCGCCGAAGCCTGGATAAGTATGAAAAAAGAAATGTGTATTTTGTGATGGGAATTCTCGCGTTGATTTAGTTCTGTTTCCAAACGCGGGGCCACTTCGGACTCGTTTTCTAACTATTAAAAACAATCCGGCTACCTAAAAAAGTTTTTTGTAAAGCATCCTCTTGGGCTGAAGAAGAACTCTATCATTCAAACCGATTTGAGTGGCAACCCTTTTATGATTTTGACCGGATAATGTCACTCATCTGGATTTGAGTGACTTCCTTTTCTTATTTTGCCCATTCAATGTCACTCAACAGGATTTGAGTGACTTCCTTTTCGGATTTTCCCCAATCAATGTCACTCAACAGGATTTGAGTGACTTCCTTTTCTGATTATGACCAATAAATGTCACTCAACAGGATTTTAGTGACTTCCTTTTCTTATTTTTACCAATCAATGTCACTCAACAGGATTTGAGTGACTTCCTTGTCGGATTTTCCCCAATCAATGTCACTCAACAGGATTTGAGTGACTTCCTTGTCGGATTTTCCCCAATCAATGTCACTCAACAGGATTTGAGTGACTTCCTTTTCTGATTTTGACCAATCAATGTCACTCAACAGGATTTGAGTGACTTCCTTTTCAAATTTTGCCCAATCAATGCCACTCATCCGAATTTGAGTGACTTCCTTTTCAAATTTTGCCCCTACTATGTCACTCAACAGGATTTGAGTGACCATCTTTTTTTGATTTCGCGAAATTTTGTCATTCATCAAGATCGAGAAATTTATAAGTTTCTGTTGAACGTTGAAAAAGGCGCCCAACCAACCGCTTGGGCACCTTTTAATACAGAACTTTTATTTGTTGTTATTGTCCCAACGGGCTTTCCCACCTTTTTCGCCGATTTCTTCATAGAAATTGCGGTCATGGTTATTGCTGGTAGCTTCCCCGCCTTTACGGCCAATTTCCTGATAGAAATCTTTTCCGTGGGACTCAGCAGTCGTTTCTCCGCCTTTGCGGCCGATTTCCTGGTAGAATTCTTTATTATGGGACTCAGCTGTTGCTTCCCCGCCTTTGCGCCCAATTTCCTGGTAGAAATCCTTGTCGTGTGATCCAGCTGTTGCTTCCCCGCCTTTACGGCCGATTTCCTGGTAAAAATCTTTATCGTGTTTTCTGCTTGTTGCTTCTCCACCCATACGTCCTGCTTCTTCTCGAGACATCTTTCCGTTGTTATTTCTAGCCATCGTTAAGATCACTCCTTCGAAGATTTTGTGTTGCACACTCCTTCTTTAACCGCTTCTCCATTTTAAAAACACTATATAAGCGATTGTTATTTACTTGTAAATGAAAAGAGATAATGCAGGAAGAAAAATACTGAAGTGGGAATTTAATTTCAGCCTTTTTAAGTTTGACTTAGGAAGTTACAAATTTTTTTATAGTAAAAAAGCCCGCATAGCAGGCTTTAATTCATGAGTTTCTCCCATAATTCCACAACAAAAAACTTTACCTTTACCGGTTGTTCGTCTTCTGAAACAAAAACTTTTTTAGTATAATTATTTTCGGAGTTTTCTTCACTTGTGAAATTAGTCCCCAGAAGCTCGTTCTTTTCGGCTAACTGCTCCTTTTGACTGCCGTTAGTTTTGTCCTTATTCTCTTCTGTTGAAACTTTTCCAGTCGAATATTTATCATTATTTTTTACAGGTTTTTCAGCTTCTTTTTGCCCTGCCTCAATAACGGTTTCTGCGCTTTTCAACTCTTTATTTTCCCTTTTTTCTAGGTCACTTGCATCCTTCTGCGTATCCTCAAACCCAGGTGACCTCACAGCTGTCCCGCTTGAGAAATCAAGAAAGCAGAGAGGGGGATACAATACACACCACCAATTGGCACCCTTTCCTTCACCAAGTGTAATCAGGATTGCCTCGTACTTACCAGCTGGATAAAGGAACTGTCCGTAAAGCTTTGTCGGAAAGTTTACGATACCGAACTCAGCTTTGGCACTTTGGGTAAACCCATTTTCATCAATTACTTCCCTGGCAATCGCTTCAATTTCCGGAAGATGCCCCTTGATGACATCCCTTGCCTCATCCAAGCTCGTCAATTCGCCAACCCACTCCGTTATTTTCTCGTTGACCTCATCGCGTACTTTGCGCTTTAATTCCTGGTCCGCTTCTGTGTCGCTATTCGCCAGGATTCTTAGCCGGATGGCTTCACCCGGAATAATTATTTCCTCTTTGCTGGCTGCTTGAATTTGCGGTGCATATAGATTTACGATTGTTCCAATTGATAAGACCGCCAAGTACAGCCAAACGATTAATTTATGATTCATTTCCCCCACCGTCCTTCACTATCAACAGTCTGGCCAAAATGGAAGAATCATAAACTAGGAGAAACTTTTATTTAAAACACTTCTGCTCTTCCGGTTTCATTATTTAAGGTTATTGTCGAAAAAGATTCGCGAAATATAAAAAACCCGGCCTCTGCCGGGTTAAACAATTATCACTATGATTATACCGGCAACATCGCATGGCTGCGGCACTTTTCCATTAAAAGGACATACTTTCCTTCAGTAAGGACAGTTGATTTCATCTGTGCTAGCATGACAGGATCTGCCTCATCGTTAAGGACATACTCCTGTATGATGTCCCAGAGCAATTCGCCATCCGTTACCTGGATAACCGGAATATCTACCTCTCCCTCAATACTCGTTTCCTCTTTTACAACGAGCGTCATATCCTCCGAACTGCAGCCTCTGTTTCTAAGTTCTTCTACGGCCGACTTAAGCTCTTGGATACTATCAAAGATGCCGACAATGGCATTTTCCATTATGTCTCCCCCCGCGAGTAAAAATGCCGACTGCTCTATTTACCCTCTTTCCGAGACAGTTAAACACATTACCAAAATGTTTTGTCCCACTCTTAAGGGACAGTAAGCCCTAATGGGCAACTGTCCCTAAAGGTCCGATTGGTTCATCTAAACCATCAGTGGAAAACCACCACTGATGGAAGATTCACTTTATCCCACTCTTAAGGGACAGTAAGCCCTAATGGGCAACTGTCCGTAAAAGGGCTAACCACCATCGGAATACCCCGCTGATGGAACATTACCTATAACAGTTTATACATATGATACTCGTCAATATAAGAGCCATTGATGAATAGGGAGTGGTTCTTCGTTCCCTCAATTTCAAAACCCATTTTCCTGTAGAGGCCAATAGCGGCTTCGTTGTGGACCATCACCGTCAGCTCAAGCCGGTGGATACCAGCTTGGGAAGTCCACTTCAAAAGTTCCTTAAACAGGCCGGTTCCGGCTCCGCTGCCCCGTTGCCCTTCCGCAATGCCCACTACTAGATAGGCGCAATGCCTCTTACGCGGAGCTCCTCCACCAATAGCAAATAGGTATCCGATTAATTCCCCGTCCTTTTCCGCAACAAACATCGCGGAATTGGAGTCACCTGCCATTTTTCGAATCATGGCTTCCTGCTGATCCGCTGTTAAATTCCTTTCCCCTGCCCCATACATCATGAATTCCGATGTCGCTTCGACATGTTTGATCAGTGCCGCCAGTGGGGCACCATCACCAACCGCCGCTCTCCGGATTTTCATTCGATTTCCCCCCTTTTCCCGTCCTTAAACGGGAAGTGATGGAAGATTCACTTCAAGTCCGCTCGATGAATACGATGCGGTCTTTTCCGTTTATATCATTGATGACTTCCACATTTGCGGTTGGGAAGGTTTTTTTACATAAAGAAGCAACCGCAGCCCCCTGGCCAGCACCTATTTCAAATCCGACAAGCGCCCGGCTATTCAGGACAGCTGGCAACTCCTCCATGAATCTCCTATAAAAATCAAGGCCGTCACTGCCCGCGAACAAGGCCCTATGCGGCTCATGCCCTGTTACGACATCCGACATCCACGCCTCGTCACCATCTGGAATATAAGGAGGATTTGACAAAACAATATCGAAACGGGCCCCCGCTTGAATAAACGGCTTCAAAAGGTCGCCCCGGACAAATCCCACATCCGCTCCAAGGCGGTGGGCGTTTTCCTCAGCTACAAGAAGGGAGCCCGCAGCGATATCCGTCGCTGTCACAGAAAGCCCCGGCTCTTCAAGTTTCATTGTAATCGCAATAGCCCCGCTGCCTGTCCCTATATCGGCGAGCTCCAAATCACCCGCGTCGCCGAACATTGCCTTAATTCTTTTAAGCGCGCCTTCGACAAGTTCTTCGGTCTCGGGCCGCGGTATCAGCACTTCTTCATTCACCAAAAATGGCCTGCCATAAAATTCTTCCTGGCCAATAATATACTGAACTGGCTTTCCGGTAGCATGCTTCCGGACGGCTTCCTCGAACTGTTTAAGATGGCCTGAAGAAATTTCATCCCTTATAACCGTAAACAGCCTCGTCCGGTCGATTCCAAGAACGTACCTCAACAATACCTCCCCGGCAAATTCCTCCCGACCTGCTTCTTTTAAAAAAGAAGAAGCCCAGTTCAGGGCTTCATATACCTTCTTACTCATCAGAGGCACGTTCCAGCTTTGCGGACTGGTCTTCCATAATCAATGCATCAATGATTTCACCAAGCTTGCCTTCAAGAATCTGGTCAAGCTTCTGGATGGTGAGGCCGATTCGGTGATCGGTAACCCGGTTTTGCGGGAAATTGTAGGTACGGATCCGCTCGGAACGGTCGCCGGTCCCAACCGCGGATTTGCGCACTTGATCGTACTCAGCCTGCGCCTCCTGCTGGAACTTGTCGTACACGCGTGCACGGAGAATTTTCATCGCCTTATCCCTGTTTTTATGCTGGGATTTTTCATCCTGCATTGAAACAGTTATTCCAGTAGGAATATGGGTAAGACGGACGGCTGACATAGTCGTGTTAACGGATTGTCCGCCGGCGCCGCTTGAAGCGAAGGTGTCGAACCTGATATCTTTGTCGTGGATTTCAACCTCGACTTCCTCTGCTTCCGGAAGGCATGCGACAGTCGCGGTCGAGGTATGGATCCTACCGCCTGATTCAGTCTCTGGTACGCGCTGGACACGGTGCGCTCCATTTTCGAATTTCAGTCTTGAATACGCGCCGGTACCGTTTATCATAAAAATAATTTCCTTGAAACCGCCAAGTCCGGTCGGGCTCGCATCCATGACTTCAGTCTTCCAGCCCTGGGCTTCTGCATAGCGGCTGTACATTCGGTAAAGATCCCCGGCAAAGAGAGCTGCTTCATCCCCTCCGGCTGCCCCGCGGATTTCAAAAATTACGTTCTTGTCATCGTTCGGGTCTTTCGGAATAAGCAGGATCTTCAGCTTTTCTTCAAGCTCCTCGATTTGGGAGGAAAGCTCATTCACTTCCTCCTTCACCATATCGCGCATATCCGCATCAAGCTTTTCATCAAGCATAGCCTTGGCATCTTCTAACTGCTCTTTCGTTTCCTTATACTCACGGTAAACCATGACAGTTTCCTGTATATCTGATTGCTCCTTAGAGTACTCGCGGAGCTTTTTTGAATCATTTATTATGGCTGGATCGCTTAAAAGCTCATTCAGCTTTTCATAACGGTCCTCAACAGCCTGAAGACGATCAAACACACTATTCACCTCAGTTATTAGTCCAAATCTTTTAATCTTCATTCCACACGGACAACCAACCATGATGGGCAGTTTTTCACCCTGAATGATGAAAATCCTTTTACATGGAAGTATAGCATCCCTTCCATCATCACTTTATTATAATACAGCCGGAAATCTCCGTCAAAGCCGCTATCAATGCAACACTATCCTCCGTTTTCCAAACCATTCATGCATGCGGCATTTTATTTTCTTTTTAGTTTATTCAGGGTTAAATCCTGGTGAGAAGGGTATTTTTTTACAAAGAAACTGGAAAGGATGAGTCTCGTGACGTTTGTAGCACTGTTGAAAAAAGGGAACAAATCCTCCGGAATCGCCGCGCTTGCAAATGCGATACTTGCTGTAATAAAAGGAATTGCCGCCTTTTTAAGCGGGAGCGGAACTATGTTTGCAACGACCCTGCACTCTGTGGCCGATTCAACAAACCAGGCCTTTGTATTCATCGGGAGCGCCCTGGCAGAGAAAGCACCGACAAGAAGGTTCCCGACAGGATTTGGGCGAGTCGTTAATCTGTTCGTGCTAATTGCGGTCGTGGTCATCTCGATTATGTCCTACGAAACGGTGCATAAAGGCTTGGAACTAATACAAAACCCGAAAAAACCGGATAAAATTTTGCTGAATGTACTAATTTTACTCGCAGCAGTCGGGCTAGACGGAGCTGTGCTGGTTAAGGCAATGAGGGAAATTGTCCATGAAACACGAAGCAATGCAAAAGGGTTGGCGATTATTCCAGCCGCTTTCAAAAATGTAAAGCTTGCCTCTCCCCCGACAAGGCTCGTTTTTTATGAAGATATCATCGCGACCTTTGGAGCGGCTCTTGCCCTGCTCGCCATTGTCCTGGCAAATACGACAGGACTCTATTTCCTCGACGGAGTGGGAACGCTTTTGATCGGATTTATGCTATTTGGCATAGCCATAAAAATTGGCTATGAAAATACAGTGGGACTAATTGGCGTTGCGGCGCCAAGGGTTATCGAGGATAGGATCGCCAAAACTATTTTCTCGGATCCCGACGTGGACGACATTAATAAATTACGGATTATCCAGGAAGGCCGGCAATACCATGTAGAAGGCTATATTGAGCTGCGAAGAGGGTTAAGCCTCGCAGTGGCGGATGACATTAAATTCAGGATAAGGGACAGGCTGCTAGCCGACCCGGATATTAGCGATGTAACAATTGGAATATTGGAAACAGATGGAATTACCGATTGGAAACCATCACCGGAAGAATAAAAGTCCTGATTTTTTATAACATGGATAGCGCTACATTTCCTGTTAAAAAAGAGGCTCGTCCAGCAATGGACAGCCTCTTTTTATTATAAAGCTTTTGTTTTATGGATGGCCATTTCAACATCGGCCACGGAGTTTGGAACTTCATGGTGGTGCCTGCAGCGAGGCTCATATGCTTCGGATGCGCCGACAAGAATAATTGGATCATCATAGGATGCCGGGCGGCCGTCAATAAGGCGCTGCGTTCTGCTCGCGGGGGAACCGCAAACGGCGCATACGGCCTGCAGTTTAGTAACAAGTTCGGCAACTGCCATTAGGTCGGGCATTTTACCAAAAGGCTCGCCGCGAAAATCCTGGTCAAGACCAGCGGCAATGACCCTGAAACCACTGTTGGCAAGATGCTGGACGACATTGACAACATCATTGTCAAAAAATTGGACTTCATCGATTGCAATGACATCGACTTCAACGTCAATATGGTCAAAAATTTCAGTGGAATGTGAGATTGGCATGGCAAAAAAGGATGTTCCATTATGCGAAACAACGGATTCATCACTGTAGCGGTTATCTATTTTTGGCTTGAAAACAGCAATTTTTTGCTTGGCGAATTGCGCCCGGCGGACTCTCCGGATCAATTCCTCCGATTTCCCTGAAAACATGCTGCCACAAATAACCTCGATCCAGCCGCTTTGTTTCATAACGTACATACTGCTGCCTCTCCTTCCGTGCATACCCTGTTAAAGTTATTATGTATTTCGTTCTTCATTTTCACGCGTCACCGGCATAAGCGCCCTAACTACTGTTGCTTTTACCCAAACTGACGGCCTGAAACCGTCATTCCGCCAAAGTTCGATGAATTTCCCGTTAGAAAAAGTAAAAAAAACAGGCAAGCGATGTTGATTCTTGCCTGTTTTTTGAACAGTTTTTCGATTATTGCTGTTGCTTGATGCCGTATTTCTTGTTGAAACGGTCAACACGACCGCCAGCTTCAGCAAATTTTTGACGTCCTGTATAGAATGGATGGCACTCGGAGCAAGTTTCAACGCGAATTTCGTTTTTCACTGATCCGGTTTCAAACTGGTTGCCGCAAGCGCAAGTCACCATTACTGTTTTATAATTTGGATGAATTCCTGCCTTCATTCTTTTCATCTCCTTCCGCCCTGAATCATTCCGAAACAGAGTTATAGACCCGGGTGCATATTAGCCCCGTAGTGGTAAAAAAACACTGTTATCATTATAGCAAGCCTGTTCAGCTTTTGCAAGATGGGATTTTCAAGAAAACGATAGGAATTTATAGTGGAATTGCACCGCCAAATTTACTGTTGTTTTCTTGCTGTGCTTGCTTTCATTTCTTCTCCTACCTGAGCGAAGAATTCTTCATTCGACTTTGTCTGCCTCAATTTTTTCAGGAAGCGTTCGGCAAAGTCGGGGCTGTCAGACATTGATTTCCTGATTGCCCACAGCTTGTCAAGCTGGTCTTTTGGAAGCAGCAGTTCTTCCTTCCTTGTTCCTGACCGCCGGATATCGAGAGCAGGGAAAATCCTTCTTTCGGCAAGGGAACGGTCGAGATGAAGTTCCATGTTTCCTGTCCCTTTAAATTCCTCGTAAATGACATCGTCCATCCGCGAGCCTGTGTCAACCAAGGCAGTCGCAAGGATGGTCAGGCTCCCGCCTTCTTCGATATTCCGCGCCGCCCCAAAGAATCGTTTCGGACGGTGGAAAGCTGCCGGGTCAATCCCCCCGGACAGGGTTCGTCCGCTTGGCGGAATCACCAGGTTGTACGCTCTCGCAAGCCTTGTAATACTATCCATCAGGATAATGACATCCTTCTTATGTTCGACAAGGCGCATAGCGCGTTCGAGGACAAGCTCCGCAACCTTAATATGGTTTTCCGGCACTTCATCGAAAGTCGAGCTGACAACATCCCCCACAACAGAACGTTCAATGTCGGTCACTTCTTCCGGCCGCTCGTCGATCAAAAGGACAATCAGTTCTGCTTCCGGGTGATTGGTCGTAATACTGTTGGCAATTTCTTTTAACAGCATAGTTTTACCGGCTTTTGGCGGGGCGACGATCAGTCCGCGCTGCCCGAAGCCAACCGGGGCAATTAAATCCATAATTCGTGTAGAAAGATGTTTCGGAGTCGTCTCGAGCTTAATTTGCCTGTCAGGGTATAAGGCGGTAAGCGCCGGGAAGTGGACACGTTCCTTTGCCGACTCTGGGTTTTCGCCATTGACAGCCTCAACATGAAGGAGGCCGTAGTAGCGCTCACTCTCCTTTGGAGGCCTTACCTTGCCTGAAACTTTATCGCCATTCCTAAGATCAAATCGGCGGATTTGCGATGCCGAAATATAAATATCCTCGGAGCTCGGAGAATAATTGATTGGGCGGAGGAATCCAAAGCCCTCCGACTGGATGATTTCCAGAACACCTTCCATGAAGAAATAGCCCTGCTGTTCAGCACGCGCTTTTAGGATGGAGAAAATGAGTTCTTTCTTTGTCAATTTACTGTAGTAGGAAACTTTATATTCCCTGGCTAGCTCATACAATTCCTTAAGCTTCATATTTTCGAGGCTTGTGATTGTTAATTCCATTTGGACACCACGCTTTACTTATTTGGTTCTTCTCTTTGCTGCATCCATGGGGATGCTCTCGTTTTTTTAAATGAAAACGGTTGAAAAACAGGCATAACGTTCAATCGAATAAGGTTGAAATGCCACGTTTCATGCAGAGAGGAATTGATTGCTCTTGAAGGGTTCTGGAAGTTTAATTGGAAGATTAGCAGATGCTTACAAAACAATTTCTATTTTACCCGTTATTCCAAAAAATAACCATAGTTTTTGCAAATTGGGTTTCTTCGGCCGAGAACGCGCCCAAGCCAAGCCGGGGCCTGGATCCAATGGCCCCATTCTTAACTGGTTTAATGGCCCCTCCTTAAAATTCAGAGGCCGGCCAAGATATGTGAGGAGTTCATTACCTCTAAAACAGTTAAAGGTTAACGTATTACTAGGTTTGGTTTTTTATGAAGGCTGTGCCGCCCTTCAATAAACCGGACAGTTCCTGATTTTGCCCGCATGACGACCGAGTGGGTAGATCCATAGGTGCCCTTAAATTGGACTCCCTTCAAAAGTTCGCCATCTGTTACCCCTGTTGCGGCAAAAATGGCGTCATCTCCCTTGACGAGGTCTTCCATCCGGAGCACTTTATTGACATCAAGGCCCATTTTCCTGCATCGTTCAATTTCTGCATCATTTTGGGGATCAAGTTTCCCGATTAGTTCCCCCCCGAGGCATTTCAAAGCTACGGCAGCCAGGACACCTTCTGGGGCTCCTCCCGATCCGAACAAAATATCGACGCCGGTAAAATCAAACGCGGTGTTGATTGCGCCTGCCACATCACCATCATTGATAAGCTTGATCCTTGCGCCTGCTTCACGAAGCTGGGCGATGATGCCCGCGTGGCGCTCCCGGTTCAGGACAGTGGCGACGACATCCTCTATATCCTTGTTTTTTGCCCTGGCAACAGCCTTGAGATTATCAAGGACAGAGGCATTTAGATCAATTTGCCCGACGGCCTCAGGACCAACCGCGATTTTATCCATATACATATCCGGGGCATGGAGAAGGTTCCCATGGTCGGCAACCGCCAATACGGCCAGCGCGTTCCAGCCCCCGGAAGCAACAATGTTCGTACCTTCAAGGGGGTCAACCGCGACGTCAACCCTGGGCCCATAGCCAGTGCCAAGCTTTTCACCGATATAGAGCATGGGCGCTTCGTCCATTTCCCCTTCTCCAATAACAACCGTGCCCTTCATCGGTACTGTATCAAATACATCCCTCATGGCCGAAGTGGCAGCATCATCCGCTTCATCCTTTTTCCCGCGGCCCATCCACCGTGCGGAAGCAAGGGCAGCCCCCTCTGTTACGCGGACCAGTTCCATCGTTAAGCTTCTTTCCATCGGTTTTTCCCCCATCGTTCGTCAGTTCTATTAAAGCTTGTTAATCCCAAGTATAGCAGAAAGCAGCTTTAAAAGGCGCTGCCTGGTGTATGGCTGGCGCCTTCATGGCGATGTTACGTATTTTTAAGCTGCTCGACTTCCTCTTCGGTCATCGCTTCCCGCCAGACCGTTGCTCCAAGTCCGTTCAGCTTTTCAACAAGGTTGCTGTACCCCCTGTCAATATGCTCAAGGCCAGTTACTTCGGTAATTCCTTCAGCCATCAACCCGGCAATGACGAGCGCCGCGCCCGCGCGGAGGTCGCTTGCCTTGACCTTTGCCCCTTGAAGCTGGATAGGACCGGAAACGATGGCAGACCGCCCTTCAACCTTGATGTTCGCATTCATTCGCCTTAGTTCGTCGATATGCTTGAAACGGGCACCGTAAATCGTATCCGTTACCATGCTTGAACCTTCTGCCCTTGTCAAAAGGGACGTAAACGGCTGTTGAAGGTCTGTTGGAAACCCTGGGTACACTAGCGTCTTAATATCAACCGCCTTCAGCCTGGATGCACTCCGCACAAATATCTGGTCATCGCCGGCTTCGACGTACACTCCCATTTCACTCAGCTTCGCAATCAGGGACTCAAGGTGCTGGGGAATAACATTATCGACAAGGACCCCATCCCCCATTGCGGCACCAAGAATGATATATGTCCCTGCTTCAATCCGGTCCGGGATGATGGTGTGCCGGCAACCATGAAGGCTGTCCACGCCGTCAATACGGATGACGTCAGTTCCAGCACCCTTTATACGGGCACCCATGTTGGTCAGCAGCGTCGCCACATCGATGATTTCAGGTTCCTTGGCCGCATTTTCGATTACGGTCCGGCCTTTTGCGCGGACAGCAGCGAGCATAATATTGATGGTCGCTCCGACACTGACAACATCGAGGTAAATCCGCGCGCCTCTTAATTCTTCCGCCCTCAGGTAAATGGCTCCCTGTTCGTTCGTAACACTTGCCCCGAGCGCCTCAAAACCTTTAATGTGTTGGTCGATTGGCCTTGGTCCAAGATGGCATCCACCCGGAAGCCCGATTACTGCTTTCTTGAACCGGCCAAGCATGGCTCCCATCAGGTAATAAGACGCCCGCAGCTTTTTCACTTTCCCATTTGGCAGCGGCATGGAAATCATGCCGGAAGGATTAACCGTCATTTCATTGTCAGACAGCTTTACCTGCCCACCGATTTCTTCCAGAAGCCCTTTGAGGATTTCAACATCCGATATATCGGGCAGCCCCTCGATAGTAACAGGAGAATCCGCAAGTATTGTGGCTGGGATTAATGCGACCGCGCTGTTTTTGGCCCCACTTACCCGGACAGTCCCTTTAAGGGGGTAGCCACCGGCAATTTTAAGCTTTTCCATTTCCGACTCCCTTTCCAGCCATCGATCACAGCTGTTCGGCCGATAGCTTTGCTGCCGGCCGAGGCTTAAGGTATTATTTTCCACTATCATTAGGCATAATCCGGCAGTTTGTCTTACCTTCTAGTTTACACGAAAATTCCCTTTTCATGTATCGATAACTAAAAAAGTTCAAAAATAGTAAGCGTTTTCCATTTAGGTAATCAGAATTCGCCGCTTAGCGGGAATTCCAGTCTTTTAGGAATGCCTCGATTCCTTTATCTGTCAACGGGTGGTTGAAAAGCTGCATAAGGACTTTATACGGGATTGTAGCGATATCCGCCCCACGTAATGCTGCTTCGGTCACATGCATTGGATGCCTGATGGATGCAGCGATAATTTCCGTTTCAATGCCATGGACAGCGAAAATGTCAGCAATCGTCGAAATAAGATCCAACCCGTTTTGGCCTATATCATCTAGCCTTCCGAGGAATGGCGATACATAGCTAGCACCTGCGCGGGCAGCAAGCAACGCCTGATTCGCATTAAAAATGAGTGTCACATTCGTTTTAATGCCTTCCTTGGAAAAAGCATGGACAGCCTTCAGTCCCTCAGGGGTCATTGGCACCTTAATTGTGATATTTGGAGCGATTTTCGCCAGCTCCTTGCCCTCTTTAATCATGCCTTCCGCATCAAGTGCAATGACCTCGGCGCTAACAGAGCCGGATACAAGATTCGTTATTTCCTTCAAGCGATCTTCAAAGGATACTCCCTTTTCCTTGGCGACAAGGGTAGGGTTTGTTGTAACTCCTGCTAATACGCCAAGGGCGTACGCTTCTCTGATTTCTTCCATATTGGCTGTATCGATAAAAAACTTCATAGTCAACCTCCTGGTGTTTAATTGGGTTTATTTTATCCGAACCGGAAACAAATGAACTGAAACCGCCCTCTGATCCAGGGGCGGTTCCTCAATCTTTATATGGCCTCAGCCGTATAAATCGGCGGATTCCGCCATGGGGCATTAAGCTTTTCCTGATGAACCGAATTCACGCATTTTCCCAATAACAGTCTCTTTAATCGCATCACGGGCAGGACCCAAATATTTGCGAGGGTCGTACTCATTCGGCTTGGCAGCCAGAACTTCACGCACAACCTTGGCGGACGCCATTTGATTTTCGGTATTTACATTTATTTTTGCAGTTCCGAGCGAAATGGATTTTTGGATATCTTTCGTCGGGATTCCAGTTCCTCCATGCAGGACGAGCGGCAAGCCAGTAATGTTGCCGATTTCCTCCATTTCCTTGAAACCAAGATTGGGTTCACCTTTATAAGGTCCGTGAACGGAACCGAGCGCAGGAGCCAGGCAGTCAATTCCTGTGCGTTTTGCAAGTTCTTCACATTCCTTCGGGTCGGCATAAATTACGCCATCCGCGATAACATCATCTTCCTGTCCGCCAACTGTTCCAAGCTCAGCTTCTACCGAAACACCTTTTGAATGCGCATATTCAACCACTTTCGTTGTGATTTCAATGTTTTCTTCAAATGGATGATGTGAGGCGTCGATCATGACGGAAGTAAAGCCAGCATCAATGGCTGCCTTACACTTGTCAAAGCTTGAACCGTGGTCAAGATGGATTGCGACAGGCACTGTAATTCCATAATCCTCCATAAGGCCCTCAACCATTTTTACAACAGTTTTAAACCCGCCCATATAGCGAGCGGCACCTTCGGATACCCCAAGGATGACAGGAGACTTCTCCTCTTCGGCAGCCAAAAGGATTGCTTGGGTGAATTCGAGATTGTTCAGATTGAACTGGCCGACAGCATAGCCTTCTGATTTCGCCTTGTTCAGCATATCAGTCATGGAAACTAAGGGCATTGTATTTCCTCCTTAATGTTGGCCGTAAATCAGCCAGGGTTCCCATAATAACGTCCCCCTCGCGCTGGCCGATTATGTAACGATTTTTGGCTGGCTGAAAGATTCTTTCGCCAGCCAATTCCATTAGTTATCATATCAGACCGGCTCTGAAAATTCCATTAATCACTTTGATTATAGCAATTTTCCAATATGGAAGCGCCGCCATTTTCCTTTTATACCACATGGCTGGAAACTGAAACTTTTTATAGCTTGATTTTTAAACCCCCTGGTTCCTGTCCGCGTAAATTTTTACAGCATTCCGGATATCATCAATATCGAACGGCTTTGCGAAATGGGTTATTGCTCCAAGATCTTTTGCCTCCTGAATCATATCCAGTTCACCATATGCAGTCATAATGATAACCCGAATCTCTGGATCAATGATTTTCATTCTTTTTAGTATTTCAATACCGTCCATCCCGGGGATTTTCATATCAAGCAAAACCAAGTCAGGTGAATGCTTCTTTACAATATCAAGTGCCTGGATGCCATTTGCAGCCTGGAATGTCGTATATCCTTCCTTTTGAAAAACCTCATTCAGCAGAATTCGGATACCAAATTGGTCATCAACTATCAGTATTTTCCCTCTCATTCAACAATCGCCCCGATTCTCCTAATTTTCTTTCTCAGGCATGATCCGCCCCGGTTATTCCTTTTGACTATTTCTCCTTTTCTTCGCAATATCCTGCAAAAATTCTGCGGTGAATTTACGACATTTTTTGCAAGACGGCGGAATTTGTCTATAATGAAAGAAAAATCGATGAGTGGAGGCCGCCATGTTAAAAATGTTTTCCACGCAGCTCGCAGGGCTGCTTGGCAGGATTCACGATAAACAGGAAGAAAATCTAGAGGATGCCGCCCGGCTTTTGGCACAGGCCGTAGCAGGTGAAGGGCGTATTTTTATTTACGGGACTAGGGAAATGGAAGCCGTCGCGCTTGAGGCAACACTTGGCGAAGAACCCCTTCCTTCCGCCGTAAACTGGGACGGGGAGGAAACAGCAGAGTTCACAGCCGCGGACAGGGCTTTGATTGTTACACGTTTTTCAGGGGATTCTGACGCCCTTAAGGCCGCAAAGCTTTTACAAAAAAAAGGGATTTCATTTGCAGGCATCTCTTCCGCCCGGGAGGAATCTGACGGCGATACTCTTGAAAATATTGCCGATGTCCATGTCGGGCTTTTGCTAAAAAAAGCCCTTCTGCCGGATGAGTTCGGCGGCCGCTTTGGATTTCCGGCTCCTATCGCCGGTTTATTTGCCTATTATGGAATCAAGTTCATAATTGATGAGATTCTAGCCGAATATGAAGAATAGAAGCAAAAAGAGCCGACTCCCTTTATGAAAGGGACGGCTCTTTTTCATGGTGGTTATTGATTTAAAGTTGCATGGATGAACTCCCGGAAAAGCGGCTGTGGGCGGGTCGGCCTAGAAAGGAATTCCGGATGGAACTGGGATGCCACGAACCAAGGATGGTCCTTCACCTCGATTGTTTCAATCAAACGGCCGTCCGGGCTAGTTCCTGAAAACACAAATCCGGATTTTTCCATATCTTGGCGGTATTGATTATTGAATTCATACCGATGGCGGTGGCGTTCGTAAACAATCTTTTCGCCATAAGCATCAAACACTTTTGTCCCCTCAACCAGTTTGCATGGATAAAGGCCAAGGCGAAGTGTTCCACCAAGATCTTCAACATCCTTCTGCTCCGGCAAAAGATCAATGATTGGATGGGTTGTGCCTGGATCGATTTCAGCGGAATGAGCATCCTTCAAGCCAAGGACATTCCGGGCGTATTCGATAGTTGCTAGCTGCATGCCAAGGCAGATTCCGAGGAATGGCACCTTGTTTTCACGCGCGAATTTAATGGCCGAAATTTTCCCTTCGACACCCCTGTCCCCAAATCCACCGGGAACAAGTATGCCGTTTACATCCCCGAGTAGTTCGTTGACATTCTCTTCCGTCACATCTTCAGCATTGACCCACTTGATATCAATGTCCGCATCATATGCGTACCCCGCGTGCTTGAGCGCTTCGACAACGGAAATATAAGCATCCTGCAGCTCAACATATTTCCCGACAAGCGCAATCCTAGTTTTCGCTGACAGATGAGTCACCTTTTCGACAAGGGCTTTCCATTCTGTCATATCTGCTTCAGTGCATTGAAGCTTTAAATGGTCACAAACAATTTGATCCAAATGCTGATCCTGTAGTGCAAGTGGTACGGAATAGAGCGTTTCCGCGTCACGGCACTCAATGACGGCTTCTTTGTTAATGTCGCAGAAAAGAGCGATTTTGTCCTTCATATCCTGTGAAACAGGCATTTCTGTACGGACGACAATTACATTCGGCTGGATACCTAGGCTGCGCAATTCCTTTACACTGTGCTGGGTTGGCTTTGTTTTCATCTCGCCAGCCGCCTTGATATACGGAATCAGGGTACAATGGATGTACATCACATTCTCGTGGCCAATGTCGCTCTTGATTTGGCGGATGGCTTCGAGGAACGGAAGGGATTCTATATCGCCGACCGTACCGCCGATTTCAGTAATGACCACATCCGCATTCGATTCATGGCCAGCTCGGAAAACGCGTTCCTTGATTTCGTTGGTAATATGTGGAATTACCTGTACTGTCCCTCCAAGATAATCTCCGCGCCGTTCCTTTTTAAGTACAGTTGAATAAATTTTCCCTGTCGTCACGTTGCTATTCTTCGTCAAATTTATGTCGATGAATCGCTCGTAATGCCCTAGGTCTAGGTCAGTTTCTGCTCCATCCCCGGTCACATACACTTCCCCGTGCTGGTACGGGCTCATGGTACCCGGGTCAACGTTGATGTAAGGGTCAAATTTTTGGATGAACACTTCCAAGCCCCTGTTTTTCAATAGGCGGCCAAGGGAGGCTGCAACAATCCCTTTGCCAAGTGAGGATACTACCCCACCCGTTACGAAAACATACTTTGTCATAATAAAGTCCCCCTCTAATACAGTTTGTGCAAACTTGGATTGTTTACTGCTTTTTCGCAAAAAAAATAGTACGGCGGCAAGCGGCTAATTCATACTAAGGGGAATTCTAACAGAGCACTGCAATCAAACCCAAAGCCGAAATGCAAATAAAAAAGCGCCCAACCTGCCATATTGGCAAGGGAGCGCTTGATAGTATATTGTGTCCGTCCTTATTTAAGGAGCCCAAAAATGATTCTACAGGCAGCGACACGGATTGTCAAGCCTCTACAGGTCTTCTTCATCCTCATCATCGCTCAGCTCATCTTCCTCTAATGCCTCAAGGCTTTCCTCCAGGTCCTCATCCAAGTCCTCATCAAGGTCCTCGTCTAGATCCTCATCCAAGTCATCTTCGAGGTCCTCGTCAAGGGCTTCATCTTCCGCAATGTCAAAATCTTCATCATCTTCCTCGAAGTCCTCGGCTTCTTCAAGATCGTCGAAGGCATCTTCTTCGTCATCAAGGACATCCTCTTCCTCGAATTCTTCAAGATCATCGTAATCGAGATCATCGTCAAGCTCTTCGTAATCCTCGAGTTCATCAATGACTTTCTTCGCCTTTTTCTTCTTCGGCTTAACAGCGGCAACCTGCTCTTCTTCAACCGTATCAACCGGATACCATACACGAAGGCCCCATTTGTTTTCGCCAAGGCTGATAAAACGCCCATCTATGTTCAAATCGGTGTAAAATTGCGCCATCCTCGCCTTGATTTCATTTGCTGAAATATCCCCAGCGGCCGCAATTTCATCAAGCAGCTCATTAAAGAATACTTGCTGTTTTTTACTTTTCAGCAACTCATAGGCCATCTCAATCAAAGACATTTCCTTTAACTGCTCTTTTGAGTATTGTTCTAAACCCAACATTGGCACTTCCTTTCTCATTTGAACCACCAGGTCCAGGAAGAGATTCTTCCAAATTGCATATTCTTCATTATAAACAAATTATTCCGGTTTTAGCCAGTTCTAATTTAGCCAGAGTTTAATTTGCTGGACCGGTCCCATTTCCTCTCCCTTTTCTCCCGGATTTTCGTTCCTTATCCTTCAATATTTCCTTTATGGTAAGGAAAAGGAAAAGAATGGCCAGCAACAAAAAAGAAATAGCCCCTAACTGGCGCTGATACAGATAATTGAGTGGCCAGGCCAAGAGGACAAGAAGCAAGACTACATATTTCAATTTCACTATTTTCACCAGCCATTCTCCGGGTATATGCCAATATTATATATGAAAGTCAGGGAAATTTAATCGTTCCGGTACTTTTTTCAGGAAAAAATATTCCGGGCCGACAAGAGCCGCTTTTTTTAAAATCAGCCAGGGATGGCTGGTGAGGCCATCCCCGAATTTTTCTAAAAATGAATGTCTAAAGTTTGTTTAGTTCTAGCGCCCAACGCTAAACTGACGCTTCCGCTTTTCTTTGTCCAGCACCACAAGGAACGCTTCGGCAGCTTAGCATCGCACGAAGGAAAAGTGTCCTTCTTTTCCGAGGAGCGCCCAGCGCCTAGTGTACTTCGGTCCCCTCGCTACGATAAGTCAACATCGGGGCCCTCCAGTCCATACGGCGCTAAACGGACGCTTCCGCTTTTCTTATCTACATATTGCGCCTGTACTGGCCACCGACCTGATAAAGGGCGTTTGTGATTTGGCCGAGGCTGGCAACTTTTACGGTTTCCATCAGCTCGGCAAAAATATTCCCTCCGGAAACAGCCGTTGCCTTTAACCTTTGAAGGGCTTCGGCCGTTTTATCCGCGTGCTGTTCCTGGAACTTCCTTAAATTCGCAATCTGAAGTTCCTTTTCTTCCTTCGATGCCCTTGCAAGCTCCATATTGTTCAAATCATCCTCTGAAGGAGGATTTGGATTCAAATACGTATTGACCCCGATAATCGGCAGCTCTCCGGAATGCTTCTTCATTTCATAGTACATTGATTCATCCTGGATTTTGCCGCGCTGGTACTGTGTTTCCATGGCACCCAAAACGCCGCCGCGGTCATTGATCCGCTCAAACTCCTGGAGGACCGCTTCTTCGACAAGGTCTGTCAATTCATCGATAATGAAAGCTCCCTGAAGCGGGTTTTCATTTTTCGACAGGCCGTGCTCCTTCGTAATTATCATCTGGATCGCCATTGCCCTCCGAACCGACTCTTCGGTAGGTGTCGTAATTGCTTCGTCATACGCATTTGTATGAAGCGAGTTGCAATTATCCTGGAGCGCCATCAATGCCTGTAAGGTAGTCCGGATATCATTGAAGTCGATTTCCTGGGCATGTAGGGAACGCCCCGATGTCTGGATATGGTACTTCAGCTTTTGGCTCCGTTCGTTGGCTCCATATTTATTACGCATAACCGTCGCCCAAATCCGGCGGGCTACCCGGCCGATGACTGTATATTCGGGATCAAGGCCGTTCGAGAAGAAAAAGCTCAAATTCGGTGCGAAATCATTGATATCCATTCCGCGGCTCAAATAGTATTCGACATACGTAAAGCCGTTGGCGAGTGTGAAGGCCAGCTGTGAAATCGGGTTTGCTCCGGCTTCGGCAATATGGTAGCCCGAGATCGATACCGAATAATAGTTGCGTACCTGATTGTCGATAAAATACTGCTGGATATCCCCCATCATCCTTAGCGCGAATTCAGTCGAGAAAATACATGTATTTTGTCCCTGGTCTTCCTTCAGGATATCCGCCTGCACGGTCCCGCGGACATTTTTAAGCGTATAGGTCCGGACCTCGGCAAATTCTTCAGTTGTGAGCATCCTGCCTAATTCAGCCTCTTTTTTCTCGACTTGCTGGTGAATCGCCGTGTTCATGAACATCGCGAGAATGATTGGTGCCGGTCCGTTGATCGTCATCGAAACCGACGTTGACGGGTGGCACAAGTCAAATCCGGCATACAGCTTCATCATGTCTTCGAGCGTGCAAATGCTGACGCCGCTCTCTCCGACCTTACCATAAATATCCGGGCGGTAATCCGGGTCTTCCCCATACAGGGTAACAGAGTCGAACGCAGTGCTCAACCGCTTTGCCGTATCATCCTTCGACAAATAGTGGAAACGTCGATTTGTCCGCTCAGGCGTACCTTCCCCCGCGAACTGGCGCTTCGGGTCCTCCCCTTCGCGCTTGAACGGGAAAACCCCCGCTGTGTAAGGGAAGGCGCCAGGCACATTTTCCCGGTAAACCCAGCGCAGGATTTCGCCGTAATCCTTGTATTTCGGCAAGGCAACCTTCGGGATATCAAGCCCCGACAGGCTCTTTGATTTCAGCGCGGTCCTGATTTCTTTGTCGCGGATTCTGACCACATATTCGTCCGCCTGGTAATCGGCCTTCAGCTTTTCCCAGCCATCGAGTATTTTTCTCGATTCAGGTGACAGCGCCGCTTTCGTATTTTCCTTGATGCGGTTTAATTCTGCAATCGTCTCTTCACTTCCGCCTTCACGGAGCGCTTCAAGGACACCTTCAATTTGGAACAGCTTTCGAGCAAGATTTGCCTGTTCTTCCGCTTTTTTATGATAGTTTCTTACCGTTTCGGAAATTTCCCTTAAATAATACCGGCGGTCGGTTGGAATGATAACATTCTGCTTTTCCACCTTCGCATTTTTTGTAAAAGTGGTCTTCCAATCCGTACCCGATTTTTCATTGATTTTTTCAATCAGCGCAGCAAATACCGCATTCGTACCGGGGTCATTGAACTGGCTCGCGATTGTACCATAAACCGGCAGGTCTTCCGGATCTTTTTCAAACAGCATATGGCTTCGCTGATATTGCTTTTGAACCTGGCGCTTCGCGTCCTCCGAGCCCTTTCGCTCAAATTTGTTAATAACGATAAGGTCTGCAAAATCAATCATATCGATTTTTTCAAGCTGAGTTGGCGCGCCGAACTCACTCGTCATGACATACATCGATACATCGCAAATTTCGGTAATGGCGGCATCACCCTGGCCAATTCCGCTTGTTTCGACAACAACGAGGTCAAAGCCGGCAGCCTTTACAACCGCTACCGCATCCTTGATCGCCAGGGAAAGTTCACTTCTGGACGCCCTTGTCGCAAGGCTCCGCATATAAACGCGGGCATTGAAGATGGAGTTCATGCGGATGCGGTCTCCCAGCAGCGCTCCGCCTGTCTTTTGCTTTGTCGGATCAACCGAAAGGATGGCGACTTTCTTTTCAGGAATTTCATTGATGAACCGGCGGATCAGCTCGTCGGTTAGCGAGCTTTTCCCCGCCCCTCCTGTGCCGGTGATACCGACAACCGGGACTGGCGCGGCTACCGCTTTAACTTTTTCGATAATTTCCGAGGAGGCGGCCGTTTCTTTTCCGGCACCAACCTGGTATTCAGCAAGCGTGATCATTTTAGCAATCGCTTTCGTATCACCCTTTTGAAGCGCTTCGATTTCAGCGGCCGGTTCCTTTGGCAAGGTCGGAAAATCGCATTCCTCTACCATATTATTAATCATGCCCTGAAGGCCATGCTTTCGGCCGTCTTCCGGGGAAAAGATACGGGCAATGCCGTAATCATGCAGTTCTTTTATTTCACGGGGTATAATGACTCCGCCCCCGCCTCCATAGATGCGGATATGGCCCGCGCCCTTTTCATTCAGTAAGTCGTACATGTATTTAAAATATTCGACATGTCCTCCCTGGTAGGAAGAGATTGCAATTCCTTGAACATCTTCTTGGATCGCCGCGTTCACTACTTCCTCCACGGAGCGGTTGTGGCCAAGATGGATAACCTCAACTCCTGTCGATTGGAGGATTCTTCTCATAATATTGATCGAGGCATCATGCCCGTCGAACAGGCTTGAAGCAGTAACGAACCGGACATGGTGGACCGGCTTATAAATTTCCTGCGTGCTCATCGTTCTCCTCCTCTCAATGTAGCGTGTCCGCTCAATTGCCCGCTTGGTTTCCCTTTTGAAATTCCCGATAATAGAAGTTCTGTCTGGTGATGGATGTATTCCTCTAGCGTGAACCGTTTCTTAAGCGCCCAGCGGCGGAATCCCCACATCTGGCCAAGGACAATTATGTCATGGGCAATCAGCTCTATTTCTTTTTCCGTTAATACGAGTTCACCATTTTCCGCACAGCGGGAGAGAAGCTTGCCAAACATCGCCGCCATCTCATTTTCCTTCCGAAACACGTAAGGAAGCGCGTCTTTTGACAGCGATTTCGCCTCCTGGTACATAACGAGGACCTCATCCTGCATCTCGTCCATGATCCTGAAATAGTCCGCGATGCCCTGCTTCAGGCTTTCGAGTGTCCCGCCTCTTCCATTCAGTTCCTTTATGAGTTTGCTTGAAACCTGGTCATAAATGCTGTCGCACACAAGATAAAGGACATCTTCCTTGGTCCGGATATATTCATAGAGTGTGCCAATGCTGAAGCCGGATGCCTTCGCGATCTCCCTCGTGGTGGTGCGGTGGAAACCCTTTTGTTTAAAAAGAGCGACAGCTCCCCTTACCATCTGGCTGCGCCTTCTTTTGACAAGAAGTTCATCCTTTACGGATGCATGGACTTCCCGCTTTTTCACAAAACCACCGCCTTTTTTGAATGCCGATTATTTTTTTTTGATAGAGAGAGTATAAACTGGCTCTCTCCAAGCCAAAGGGCAAGGAAAAAATTTTTAACCTTAAAGTCCAATTACTTCGTCAGCATCCTTGAAATCACGAGGCGTTGGATTTCCTGTGTGCCCTCATAGATTTGCGTGATTTTCGCATCGCGCATAAACCGTTCGACCGGATAATCCTTCGTGTATCCATAGCCCCCAAATACCTGTACCGCTTCCGTCGTGGCCTTCATGGCGGTATCCCCGGCAAAAAGCTTCGCCATTGCGGATGCTTTGCTGTATGGAAGGCCTTCCGATTCCAGCCAGGCAGCCTGGTAGGTTAATAGCCTTGAGGCTTCCACAGCCGTAGCCATATCGGCCAGCTTGAAGGAAATTCCTTGGTTTGCGGCGATTGGCTTGCCGAACTGGTGGCGTTCTTTTGCGTATTCGACTGCGGCGTCAAGCGCGCCCTGGGCAATTCCGACTGCCTGGGCGGCGATGCCGTTCCGTCCTCCATCCAATGTCATCATCGCGACCTTAAAGCCTTCTCCCTCGTCACCAAGCCTGTTTTCAACCGGTACGCGGCAATCTTCAAAAATGATTTCCGTCGTCGGCGATGAGCGGATCCCTAATTTCTTCTCTTTCTTCCCAACAGAGAAGCCCGGAAAGTCCTTTTCAACGATAAACGCGGTTGTCCCTTTTTGCTTGCTTGAAGGGTCAGTCAGGGCAAACACAATGTAAATATCCGCAATGCCGCCGTTTGTGATAAAAATTTTCGAGCCGTTCAGCACATAATGATCTCCATCGAGGCGGGCGGTCGTTTTCATGGCGCCCGCATCCGAACCGCTTCCCGGCTCAGTCAGGCCATATGCACCGATTTTTGACCCTTCCGCCATCGGCCGGAGGTATTTTTGCTTTTGTTCCTCGGAGCCGAATTTGTAGATTGGCCAGCCAGCCAGTGATGTGTGGGCAGACAACGTAACACCCGTCGACGCGCAGACGCGGGAAAGCTCTTCAACTGCGATGCAATACGCAAGGTAATCGCTTCCGATACCGCCATACTCTTCTGGCCATGGAATCCCAGTCAGGCCAAGCTCGGCCATTTTGTCAAAAATCTCCCGATCAAAGCGCTCCTCTTCATCGCGCTCCGCGGCGGTCGGTGCGACTTCGTTACGGGCAAAGTCCCGGACCATTTTTCGAATCATTTCATGTTCTTCAGTGAGTTTAAAATTCATTGTCGCTTCCCCCTGGTAGATTTGAAATTTAGAATTTATGTTCATCCTCGCATCGTTTGCTTTCGGGACTATAAAGTTGTCGGAATGGCCCTCAAGCCTTTAACGGACTATTATTTAGGCTTTATCTCAGAAAAAAATTAGAGCTGCCTGGCGATGACATGCCGCTGGATTTCACTTGTGCCTTCATAGATTTCAGTGACTTTGGCATCACGGAAGTACCGTTCCACCGGGTAGTCCTCGGTATAGCCATAGCCGCCGAATACTTGAATGGCCTCCGTGGCTGTTTCGACAGCCGTTTTTGAGGCGAAAAGCTTTGCCATTGACGCTTCCCGGCCACATTTGAGACCTTCTGAACGGAGGGATGCCGCCCTGTAAACAAGGAGCCTCGCCGCTTCGACAGCCGTAGCCATATCCGCAAGCTTAAAGCCAATCCCCTGTTGCGCGGCGATTGGTTTGCCGAACTGATGTCGTTCCTTCGCATATTCGGTTGCCGCGTTCAAAGCCGCTTCGGCTATACCAAGCGCCTGAGCCCCGATGCCAATCCTGCCTGCGTCTAGGTTGGACATGGCAATCTTGAAACCCTCTCCTTCAGCACCAAGTAGGTTTTCGCGCGGAACCTTCATGTCCTCAAATGTCAGCTGGACGGTGCGGGAGCCATGGAGCCCCATCTTTTTTTCGTCCTTGCCGATAATCAGGCCATTTGTGTCCTTGTCTACAATAAACGCGGAGATCGTCTCCTCGCCGGTCCGTGCAAAAACAATATAAATATCGGCCTCGCCGCCGTTTGTAATAAATACTTTCGCCCCATTCAGGACGTAGGAATCACCTTCAAGGACCGCCTTTGACTTCAGGTTCCCCGCATCCGATCCTGCGCCCGGCTCTGTCAGGCAAAAAGCGCCGAGCCATTCGCCTGCGGCCATTTTCGGAACATATTTCCGCTTCTGTTCCTCCGTGCCAAAATAAAGGATCGGGTTGGTCCCGACGGAAGTATGGACGGACAAAATGACGCCGACTGCCGCGCTAACCCTCGAAATTTCGTTTATGGCAATTATGTAGGACATAAAATCCATCCCCGCACCGCCATATTCTTCAGGAACAGGAATGCCCATCAGGCCAAGCTCGCCCATTTTTTCCAGGACTCCCCTAGGAAACTCCCCCTGTTCCATTTTTTCGACAAAAGGAGCAATTTCTTTTTCCGCAAAATCGCGGACCATTTTCCTCATCATTTCCTGCTCATCTGTAAACCGGATATCCATCCGCCATCCCCCTCCTGAGCTGGTCTTCCTTTAGAGGCTCCCGCTTTAAGGCATCACAACGGCCAAATCCGGGAAGCCATGTACCCATCATTTCCTGGCCTGGCAAAAATGCTTTCTCCAGGACGAATCTAGGCCACCTATTTCTGCTGGTAATCATAAAAGCCGCGGCCTGTCTTTTTGCCAAGCCAGCCAGCTTTCACATATTTCCTCAAAAGTGGGCACGGACGGTATTTGCTGTCGCCAAAACCCTCATAAAGCGTTTCCATAATATAGAGGCATGTATCAAGCCCAATAAAATCAGCGAGCGTCAATGGCCCCATCGGGTGGTTCATGCCAAGCTTCATGACATCGTCGATTGCTTCCTTTGTTGCCACGCCTTCATACAGTGTATAGATGGCCTCATTGATCATCGGCATGAGAATACGGTTTGAGACAAAGCCCGGGAAGTCGTTTACTTCGACCGGCACTTTATTGAGTACCCTTGTCATTTCCTCGATTTCCTGGTAGACCTCGTCCGCCGTTGCAAGCCCGCGGATGATTTCAACCAGTTTCATAACCGGTACGGGATTCATGAAATGCATACCGATGACTTTTTCCGGTCTGTCTGTCTCCGCTGCGATTTCTGTAATCGGCAGTGAGGAAGTGTTGGTCGCGAGAATCGCATGCCCGGGTGCGATTTTGTCAAGCTTTCTGAAAATATCGGCCTTCACACCCATGTTTTCCACAGCAGCCTCAATGACCAGGTCTACCCCGGCGGCATCTTCCAGCGAAGTCGATGCAGAAATGCGGGATAGGGTTTCTTCCCTCACAGTCGCCTCGAGTTTCCCCTTCTCCACGGCGCGGTCAAGATTCTTTTTGATGCCGTTCAAGCCTTTTTCGACTTGCTCATTGTTTAAATCATTCAGGATAACAGTATATCCGAACTGGGCGCATACTTGGGCAATACCGGAGCCCATCTGCCCGGCTCCAATTACCATTACGTTTATAATCGCCATGTGTTTTCCCCTCCAAATAAGGCGGCGGAGCAGTCCGCCCGCCTCTGAATCTTGTATTCTATTGTTTCGGCACTTCAATCATGATGGCATCGCCCTGTCCGCCTCCGCTGCAGATTGCGGCGATTCCGATCCCTCCGCCCCGCCTTTTCAGTTCGTGCATCAACGTCACGATTATCCTGGCACCGCTCGCGCCAATTGGATGCCCAAGAGCGACGGCTCCGCCATTGACATTGACTTTTTCAGGATCAAGCCCTGCGATTTTATTGCTTGCGAGCGCAACAGCCGAGAAAGCTTCGTTAATCTCAAACAAGTCGATTTCCTGAAGTGATCGCCTTGTTTTTTCCAAAAGGGCATTAATAACAAGGCCCGGCGTTTGCGGGAAGTCCTTCGCTTCGACGGCGATTGACGTATGGCCAAGAATGGCGGCGCCAATGGTCCGGCCCTCGCGGTTAGCCCGTTCTTCGCTCATCAGGACGAGCGCAGCCGCGCCATCGTTAATGCCAGGCGCGTTTCCGGCCGTGATTGTTCCATCCTTATCAAAAGCTGGTTTCAGCGACCCAAGCTTTTCGATTGTCGTGTCCTTCCTTGGCGATTCATCGTACTCAACAACTATAGGCTCGCCCTTTCGCTGCGGAACGGATACAGGGACAATCTCTTCCGCCAGGATTCCTTTTTCAATAGCCTCATTGGCAAGATGATGGCTCCTCATTGCCCAAAGGTCCTGCTCATCCCGGGTAATGCCCATTTCAGAAGCTGTGGAATTTCCGTACGTTCCCATATGGACGCCAGTAAAGCTGCAGCTAAGGCCGTCCACAAGCAAAAGATCCTGCATCGGGGCATCCCCCATCCGAAAACCCCATCGCGCTTTCGGCAAGATATACGGGGCGTTGCTCATTGACTCCATCCCGCCCGCCACAATAACTTCTTCATCGCCTGCCCGAATGATTTGGTCGGCGATGGTGACGCTCCTCATCCCGGAAGCGCATACCTTGTTGATTGTTTCCGTCCGGACTTCCCACGGAATCCCGGCATGGCGGGCAGCCTGCCTTGAAGGAAGCTGGCCCTGTCCGCCCTGAAGGACCGATCCGAGGATGACTTCGCCTACATCTTCTGGATTGACCCCCGCACGCGTAAGGGCCTCCTTTACAGCAATCCCCCCAAGTTCCGATGCGGTTAGGCTGCTGAGCGCACCTCCAAATTTTCCAAAAGGTGTCCTTACTCCGCTTAAAATAACTGTCCTGGCCATTCCATCTACCCCTTTGCAGTTTTTTTGCAAATAATCTCCTAAGTCCTTAATGCTGTATCCAAAACCCTGTTTCCTTTTCTTACTCGTGGAGGCGGCGACTGAACGCTCGCTCAACCAACGGGCAATAATGAAAGCGCTTAACCTATTAAGAATAATTTTACAGCAAAAAAAGCAGGAACTGAAATTTCAGACACAAGATTCATAATTTTTAAGGAATTTGCGCCAATCAGTCCTGCTTTCTTTTAAAAAATCCCGGTGCAATTCTATGATACGAGCGAGGATGGTTCGCCGACGACGGAGCGCTCTAACAACTCGGCTACATCGTATGTTCCGACGCTTTCTTCCACTTCCTTCGCCTTCGTCCCGTCGGATAGCATAGTCAGGCAGTATGGGCAGCCCGAGGAGATGACTGATGGATTGACGGCCAGCGCCTGCTCTGTACGGGCGACATTGATCCTGTGTCCGGTTTCTTCTTCCATCCACATCAAGCCCCCTCCCGCTCCGCAGCACATCCCGTTCTCACGGTTGCGGTCCATCTCTACTAGCTTGACGCCGGGGATTGCCTTCAGGATCTCCCGGGGTGCATCGTATACTTCGTTATAGCGGCCAAGGTAGCATGAGTCGTGGAATGTGATTGTTTCGCGTACTTCATGCCTAGGCACGAGCCTTCCTTCCCGGATGAGGTCGAATAATAGCTCTGTATGGTGGAAAACTTCAGCCTCGAGCCCGAAATCCGGATACTCGTTTTTGAAAATATTGTAGGCGTGCGGATCAATCGTAACGATCTTCTTGACTTCGTTCTTCTCAAACTCCTCGATATTTTTCACCGCAAGCTCTTGGAACAGAAATTCGTTCCCGAGGCGGCGCGGTGTATCACCGGAGTTTTTCTCCTTATTCCCAAGGATGGCGAATTTGACCCCCGCCTCATTTAGGAGCTTTGCAAAGGAAAGGGCGATTTTCTGGCTCCGGTTGTCATACGAGCCCATCGCCCCGACCCAGAACAGATACTCGAACTCCTCGCCAGCCTTCTTAACCTCTTTAACCGTTGGTACATGGACATCCTCACGGGCTTCACGCCAATCTTCGCGCTCTTTTCGGTTCAATCCCCATGGGTTGCCCTGGCGCTCGATATTGGTCATTGCACGCTGAGCATCAGGATTCATTTTTCCTTCCGTCAACACGAGGTAGCGGCGCAGGTCGATAATTTTATCAACATGCTCGTTCATAACGGGGCACTGGTCCTCACAGTTCCGGCATGTCGTACACGCCCAAAGCTCTTCCTCCGTAATGACATCGCCAATTAGGCTTGGATTATAGGCGGAAGCCGCTGCAGCTTCATCCATGGCAGCTCCCTTTGCGGCAAGCGCAAGTTGGTTCCCTTTCGTATTGGCGAACGCGATCGCCGGAACCCATGGCTGCTTTTGCGTAACCGCCGCTCCGTAGTTGGTAAGGTGGTCGCGGAGCTTCAGGATGATATCCATCGGCGAAAGCATTTTTCCGGTGCCTGTCGCCGGGCACATATTCGTACAGCGGCCGCATTCGACACAAGCGTAAAAATCAATCATTTGCAGCTGGTTGAAATCCTCGATTTTCCCAACCCCGAAGCTTTCCTGTGTCTCATCTTCAAAATCAATTTTCTTCAGCTTCCCGACAGGGCCGGTTCGGCTGAAATACGTATTAACAGGGCCGGCGATCAGATGGGCGTGCTTTGACTGAGGTACATACACAAGGAAGGCGAGCAATAGGAGTAAATGGATCCACCATGAAATGTAAAAAGCCGAAATGGCGGCGGTTTTACCCATCCAGCCAAAGCCTGCGGCAATCAGCGAGGCAACCGGCTCGGACCAGCTCCCCTCCGCACCATGCCAAATGATGCCCATCGCATTTCCGAACAGGACAGAAAGCATCAAACCGCCGATGAAAATAAGGACAAGGCCCGCTTTGAAATTCCGTTTCAGGCGGACAAGTTTTTCAACATAGCGGCGGTAAAACGCCCATACGACCGCGACAAGAATGATTAGTGTCACAAGTTCCTGGAAGAAGGTAAACCCCCTGTACAGCGGGCCAAGCGGGAGCTGCGAACCTGGCTTGATTCCCTTCCAAATGAAATCGATCGCCCCAAATTGGACAAGAATAAAACCATAGAAAAACATGACATGGATGATTCCGCTTTTTTTATCCTTTAACAGTTTTTTCTGCCCAAATACATTGGACCAGATATTTTGCCAGCGTTCCTTGGCGGCGGCGTCGAATTCAGCCTTCTTGCCAAGCCTGATATAGGCAATCCTCGTTTTGACCAGGTAGGTAAATAAACTCACTGCGTAAGCGGTTACAATTAGGAACGCAATTAAATTGACCCATAACAGCTCATTCACTCAAAACTCCCCTTTCTTTTCATATGTTTATACCCTTTAGCCCATTAGAAGAAAATTTCAAACCTATTTAATTTTCAGAACTATGTATACTTTCATTATAAGATGAATGAGCATTCAGTCAACAATTTTATCATCCGCCTCTATTCATACAACGCCTGTTTCCGGTAAAAGCTATTTGAATAAGGAAAGTGGAAAGGCCCGCTTTTAAAAGAAGCGCCATGGCAATCATGGCTATTTTCCGTTTACCCATTTGAAAACAGGAACGGAGGCAGGCAGTATGTTTTTCATCCTGGTTATTGCTGGTTTGGCCCTGCTCCTGGCCTGGCTTCCCGTTGACCTTCATTTCGGAAGGGCGAAGCGGTTGAGGGAAACCGGATATTCTCCCCTGCCGAGGCGCAAGGGGACAATCCGGTTCTTTACTAGGGGCAGCGAATTGTTCAAGGATTATTTTACGGAGTTGAGGCATGCTGACCGCTATATTCATGTTTTATTCTACATCGTCAAAGAAGATGCCCTGAGCCAGGAATTTTTCAACCTCCTCCGTGAGAAGGCCCGATTAGGCGTTGAAGTCCGGCTGCTCGTTGACTGGATTGGCAGCATGGCCATAAAAAAAGAAACAATTGCCTCCCTCAAGGAGGAAGGAATCCATTTCGCATTTTCACACAAACCAATGTTCCCCCATTTTTTCTACACCCTCCAGGCAAGGAACCATCGAAAAATAACGATTATTGATGGGAAAATCGGCTATCTTGGGGGGTATAACGTGGGGAATGAGTACATTGGCGGCCATCCGAAGCTCTCTCCATGGCGGGATTACCACCTGAAGCTTTCCGGCGGTTCTGTCCAGGATCTGCAGGATGTTTTCCTAAAGGATTGGAAAGAGGCAGCCGGAGAAGATTTGCGGAACCACCCTATTTATGTTTGCGAAGAAGCTACGGGACCAGCCGAGCATCAGCTTGTTCCAACCTCTGGTTACCTGCTCGAGGAGACATGCCTGGAACTTTTAAAATCGGCAAAAGATAGAATCATCATTGGCAGCCCTTATTTCATTCCAAGCAAAAAGCTGTTCGCCGAGCTCCTTGCCTGCCTCGAACGGGGGGTTTCACTTGCCATCATCGTCCCTGGTATCGCCGACCATCCTTTTGTGCAGGAAGGCTCCTACAGATACCTTCGCAGGCTTATTAAAAATGGCGCGAGGGTATACCAGTACTTTAACGGCTTTTACCACGCAAAAACGCTGCTGATCGATGATACCGTCTGTGATATTGGGTCGGCGAATTTTGATAAAAGAAGCCTGTTTCTAAATAGCGAAATCAATTGCTATATGTTCGGGCCCGCGCAAATAAACGAAGCCGAGGCTATCTTGGAGAATGATATCAAGGCATCGAGGGAGCTGGAACTGTCCGTTCTAGAAAAGCCCGATTTTGGGCGCACGGTTAAGGAGCTTATTGCCAGGGCGCTTTCGTTGTTTTTATAAGAAGACGGTGGTGGACGTCCGGATAAGGTTGGGTACACTTATTGGCAAGGGGATGATTTTTTGAAAATAAGATTTGGCTATGTATCAACTGCTCTTTCCCTTTGGGAAGCCTCCCCGTCCCGGACGATGACTTTTGCCCGTTACAAGGTTCTTGGGAAAGAGGAGCGGCGGGAAAAACTCCTTGCCATTACCGCGGAAAACTTGTGGAATACAAAACGGATTCTTTATTACAATATCGCCCATGGCATAGATGTGTACCGCTTCTCAAGCTCGATTGTACCGCTTGCAACACATCCTGAGGCTCATTGGGACTATGCCTCCCCTTTTCGGGATGAATGGCTTGATATCGGAGAGCTTGTAAAAAAACACCAGCTCCGGGTCAGCTTTCACCCGAACCAGTACACCCTGTTTACATCGCCGCGCACTGAGGTAACGGCGAATGCTGTCCGGGATATGGAGTACCATTACGGTATGCTTGAATGCATGGGGCTTCAGGAATGGGGAACGCTCAACATTCATATTGGAGGGGCCTACGGAGATAAAATTTCCGCTATCAGCCGCTTCCATGAAAATTTGCGCATGCTACCGTCTCCTATCAAGGCGGCCATGACGCTTGAAAATGATGACAAGACCTATACAACTGAAGAAACATTGGCCGTTTGCTTGAAGGAACGGATACCGCTCGCCTTTGATTATCATCATCACATGGCGAATCCGTGCGGCCGGCCCCTAGAGGAGCTATTGCCGGAGGTTTTTTCGACATGGTCACATATGGGGCATGTCCCAAAAATCCATGTTTCTTCGCCAAAGTCGGAGAACGCTTTCCGTTCGCATGCGGATCATGTCGATTTGGAATTCATCCTGCCATTCTTGAAGCTGCTGAGGGAAATTGGCCATGATGTCGATTTTATGATTGAGGCTAAAACAAAAGACCAGGCTTTGCTGAAGCTAGTGCCCGAGGTTGCCGCCATCCGCGGGGTGAAACGGATTGGCGGTGCCGCGATTGAGTGGAACTAAGTATATTTATTTAAAATCTAAGCCCTAAAAAAGAAGCCTCCATCCGGATAAGCTTCTTTTTTAATGGTTACCGTGTTTCCACAGCGGGCCTATTCCACTTCTTCAATTAAATTCAGAACAGGGACCGTGCGTTCCTGTTCCGGGCTGTCCCGCCAGTAAATCCGGGCCTTCTTCTGTTTTTCGTCTACGTTCTGGATAATGACCCGGCTTCCTTCGTACGTCACCGTTATATTATCCGCCGATTCCATGATTTCCTTTGCGCGGCCTACATTCATGCTACCCACTCCTCACACAAATTCTCTTATTTACTATTTGCAGCACGGGCTTTTTCTATCCCGTTGGAGCAAGTTATAGCCGATTAAGAAAGTGTGGTTTTTTACACAAAAAGAAATGCAAAAAAGCCCCCCGAAAAAGCCGGAGGGCCAATTACGATAGCATTACATTTTTTCCGGAGCGGAAACGCCAATTAGGGACAATGCATTTCTCATAGCAATCTGAACAGCCTTTACGAGTGCAAGGCGCGCTTTTGTGCGTTCCTCCTGCTCCTTGTCGACGACCTTCTCGGCATTGTAGAAGCTATGGAAAGTAGACGCCAAATCAAAGACATAATTCGCGATCCGGTGCGGTGTCCGCTTCAGTGCCGCTTCACCGACCGCCTGCGGGAATTCGCCAAGCTTTTTCAGCAGATCAATTTCCTTTTCAGAGCTGATGAGGCTTAAATCCACTTCCTTGCTGACTTCAAATCCCTGTTCCGATGCCTGGCGCAGGATGCTCGAAATCCGGGCATGCGCGTACTGGGCATAATAAACCGGGTTGTCGTTCGACTGGGAAACGGCCAAGTCAAGGTCGAAGTCCATATGTGTATCGGCGCTGCGCATCGCGAAGAAGTAGCGGGTTGCATCAAGGCCGACTTCCTCGACGAGGTCGCGCATGGTGACCGCTTTGCCTGTCCGCTTGCTCATCTTCATTTTCTCGCCATTTTTATACAAATGGACAAGCTGGATAATCTCCACTTCAAGAACATCTTTGTCATAGCCAAGCGCCTGGATGGCCGCCTTCATCCGCGGGATATAGCCGTGGTGGTCGGCGCCCCACACGTTGATGAGTTTTTCAAAGCCGCGGTCGAGCTTGTCCTTATGATAGGCAAGATCAGGGGTAAGGTATGTGTACGACCCGTCCTGCTTGATCAATACGCGGTCCTTATCATCGCCGAATGGGGTTGAGCGCAGCCAGGTAGCTCCTTCTTCCTCATAAATATGGCCATTGTCACGGAGCGTTTTTAAAGCGGTGTCGATTTTCCCATTATGGTACAAAGAAGTCTCGGAATACCAAACGTCGAATTCCACGCGGAAATCCTGCAGGTCCTTCTTGAGTTTAGCCATTTCATACTTGAGTCCATATTCGCGGAAAAAGTTGAAGCGCTCCTCTTCCGGCTCATGGACAAACCTCTCACCGAACTCTCCCGCAAGCCTTTTTCCGATTTCCTTGATGTCCTCGCCGTGGTAGCCATCCTCCGGCATTTCCTTGTCAAGCCCGAGCGCTTGGAAATACCGCGCTTCCACGGATAAAGCCAGATTGTTAATCTGGTTGCCGGCATCATTGATATAGTATTCGCGCGAAACATCGTAGCCCGCTTTGGCAAGGATGTTGGAAAGCGAGTCCCCGACAGCCGCGCCCCTGGCATGGCCAAGGTGGAGGTCTCCCGTCGGGTTGGCGGAAACGAATTCAACCTGGATTTTTTGTCCTTTTCCGACATTCGTATCTCCGTACTTGTCGCCAGCGTCCAAAATAGTTGGAATCAGCCCTGTCAGGTAGCTATTATCCATGTAAAAATTAATGAACCCCGGCCCTGCGAGTTCGATTTTTTCGATTGAAGCTTTTGAGCGGTCAAACTGTTCGACAATGGCTTCGGCAATGACACGGGGCGCTTTTTTCGCCACGCGCGCCAGCTGCATCGCCATGTTGGTCGAATAGTCACCATGCGCTTTTTCTTTTGGGACTTCCAGAATCACTTCAGGAAGCTGTTCTTCAGAAGCAAGGCCGGCTTTCAGGACGGCTGCTTTGATTTCCTGTTTCAGGTTGTGCTGGACCTGTTCAACTAAATTCATTCCATTTCCTCCTCAAACGTTATCGCCAAGCTATATGTACCCGCGGGTGAGCCCGCAATCTGCAAGTCGTATTTCAGCATGAACATGCCGCCGCGGCCGTTTTCCCTGATCGCCTGGGCAAGCCTGGCCGTTACGGCTGTAACGGGAAGCGTACCATATTGGGTATTGTAGCTGCCCCTCGTTTCCTCGCCGAGCCTGAATGGCAACCTCATTTTCACAGCCCCACTTCTCAGGAGCAATGCTTCCCCGCTGTCCATTTTTATAATGGTACGGATGCTGCCCTCTTCCAATATTTCCTCATATTGAAGATAGACGCCGCTTCCCTTTTTGTAAAAAAAACCGGTTGCGCCAGTTGTGTATTCATCCTTCACACCGGATTGGACAATCGAGGTGCTGACGTTCACTGTAACAGGAATCGGGTCCATCCGGCTCCACTCCTTTTTCATCCCTTATAAATAAAAAATTATATCATGAAAGTTTACACAGCTCTACCTGCTTGAAGCAGTATCACTTTATTATAGCTTTCAGCGGCCAACAATTCAAAAAGCGCCTGCTTCATGGAAGAAACAGGCACTAGATGTTTTAAGAAAGTTATGACGGACCGAGAAAATCCTAGGACTTGTTGCCAGCCAACGATGGAAAACCTGCAAAGCTATGCTTCGTGACAACCTAGGGATAAATTCAGGGTTTGTTGTCACGATAAGCCAGGATTCGTGACAACCGCAGGCCTATATCCGGGTTCGTTGTCACGAAAAGCCAGGATTCGTGACAACCTAGGGCTACATTCCGGGTTCGTTGTCACAATAAGCATCGATTCGTGACAACCGCAGGCCTAAATCAGGGTTCGTTGTCACGATAAGCCAGGATTCGTGACAACCTAGGGCTACATTCCGGGTTCGTTGTCACGATAAGCATCGATTCGTGACAACCTTGGGCCTAAATCTGGGTTCGTTGTCACAATAAGCCAGGATTCGTGACA